>DATBBH010000012.1:0-19618 GCA_036271075.1 Gaiellaceae bacterium
GCTTTCTCCGGTCGGTTTCACCGAGAGCGCGAGTTTTGTGCCGTCAGGCGCCCAGTCGATGTCGTAGACGGTGCCGTCGATCGGCAGGACGACTCCTGTGCCCGTCGTGGCGTCGACAACGTCCACTTTGCCGGAGAAGTCGGAGTACGCGATCCGCGAGCCGTCAGGCGACCAGACAGGGAACTGCCCCGAATCGCCGAGACTGACGGCGCCGCTCCCATCCTGGTTCATGACGGTAATCGTCCCGCCTACACTGATGGCGATCTTGCTGCCGTCCGGTGATGGCGCCGGCTCGGTCTCGAAATTGGTCGAGGACGTCACCTGGCTGACTGAGCTGCCGTCCGGGTTCGCCGAGTAGATGTCGAAGTTCGACCCGCCGGCGGGCCGATTGCTCGTCCAGAAGATCTTCCCGTTCGTGCCAACGATCGCCGTGGTCGCAATGACGCCGGTCGGATCGCTCGAGGAGCGAGCCGATCCGGAACCGTTCGCGGCGGTCACGTCGACCCGAATGTCGGTGCCAGCATCGCGCGCGACGAGCGTGTAGGAGCTGCCCGTCGCGCCCGAGATCTCGGAGCACACGCCACCCGCACAGCGAACCCACTGCCGCGTGAACGAGAGTCCGGTTCCGAGCCAGGTGCCCGTCGTCGAGGTGAGGGTCTGCCCGACGTGGAGGGTGCCGCTGATCGTCGGCGGCAACGTCGGGCACGGAAGCAAGTCGGCTTTCGTGCCCCACGCGAGCGCGACACTTCCCGTGTCCCCGCCGTAGCCGTCGACGGCGACGTGGTAGGTCGTCGAAGCCGTCGCGTCGAAGCAGACGCGGCTCGGGCCGCTGCTGTCGCCGAAGTCGTCGTTCGAGGCGACGAGCGTGAGGGGCGTCGCGTAGCTCGCGCCGGTGTAGACCGCGAGCAAGGTGTCGAAAGCACTTCCCGTGGTGTCGATCGAGACGGGGCCGCTGCTCGATGGCGTCCAGTCGAACCAGATCGAGGCGCCGCCAGGATCGCCGGCATGATCCGGCTCGCCGGTTTCCTTCGTCGCGCCGGTGTTGTCGCTCGTCAACGACCCGCCGGACGACGGCGCAAGCACCGTCGCGTTGACAAGATCGTCGTTTGTAGGAGCTGACGCGCCTGCTGCGCCGGCACCTGCGCCGAGCGCGAGCAAGCAGAGCACGAAAAGAGCGGTCGAAGCCGTCCGATACCGACGCCTAGAGCTCATGAATCCCTCCTGGTCCGTGTGAACATGCCGCACACGAAGATAGGAACCCGCACTAACAGGCCGCTAACTCCGCCTGCCACCTGGTTGGCGCTTGCGTATGACGAGAACGCATCCGGCTCGGTTAGAGGTCGCGCCCGAGGATCACGTGCTCGCCGATCGGCTCGAACCCGAGCTTGCGGTTGATGGCCCGCATCGCCACGTTCTCCTCCGCATTCGACGTGGTGACGCGCGTCACGCCGCGCGCGGCGGCGGCCCGAAGCGCCGAACGCTTCGCCGCTGTCGCGAGCCCGCGGGAGCGGTGGTCGCGCTGCGTGCCCGTGAAGCCGTGCTGAGCCCGATCGCCCACGATCTTGATGAACGCGAAGGCCGCGACCCGACCGTCCTCGGCGAGCACAGCAGTGCTTGCGTCGAGATCGAGGTCCGGGTCGTCCCAGTCGCGCATGAAGTCGTCGAGGCGGATGTCGTCGTTCGGGACCGGTGTCGGTTCGTCGAGGGCCGCCGCAGTCACGGCGTCGTACACGGCCTCGGGTTGCAGGCTGCTCATACCGACGCAAGCAAATCCGGGCGGCACCGACGGCTCCGGCACGTTCCGCGGGTCGAGCGCGATCAACGGGCCGCTCAGGAGCCGTTGCCAGCCGCGGGCGACCGCCCATCGCTCGCCCTCCTCGGTGAAGCGGAAGAACGACGTCGCGCTCGTCGCACCTACCTCTCGCAGGTGCTCGAGGAGCATGGCCCCCAGGCGGTCCCCGATGCCCTGCCCCCGGGACGCGATGCCCACGGTGACGAATGCCCAAGCCGCCCCCTCCGTCGTCGTAGACGTGTTGAGCCCCGCTGCACCGTTGGCGACGACGACACCCTCGAGCTCGGCGACCAGCTCGACGATCTGCGCTCGCGCAGGACGGGTCGCATGCCGCTGCCGGAGCCCCGCCGGGGATAGGACAAGCGAGTCGTCCGCGGCCCGCAGAAGAACCGCCACCGCGTCGAGATCGCCGTCCTCGACCGGACGGATCAGGAGGTCCAGTGACTCCATCCCGTGAAACTAACGAACGGAGGGGGAGGGATTTGAACCCTCGATCCGCCTAACGACGGATAACGGTTTTCGAGACCGCCGCATTCGACCGCTCTGCCACCCCTCCGATCGCGCGTCAGGGTACCTAGTCGTGAATCCGGGCGAGTATGTCCTCACGTCTGAGCACGCGGACCCGGTGCGAGGAACGCGCAAGCCGGACTTCGAAGCCGGCGTCGCGCGGGAACAGCACCTTGTCCCCCGGCTCGATCGCCACGACGTCGGGGCCGACCGCGGCGACGATGCCGCTGTGCACCTGGGTCGCCTCATTCGCCGGCACGATCAATCCGCTCGGGAGCTCCGACTCGTCGAGTTGCTCGACCACGAGGTGGTCGTCCAAGGGCTCAAGGGTCGCGTCGGTAAGCGGCTGCCGTTCCAACACGGCTTCACGATACTCCGTGCGTGCGCATCGGCCGTTACGACGTCCCGGTCACAAACCCCGACAAGCCGTTCTTCCCGGCGCGCGGGCTCAGCAAGCTCGATCTGGTCTCGTACTACGTCGGCGTCGCGGAGCTCGCTCTGCCCCACCTGCGCCGGCGCCCGTTCCACATGAAGCGCTACCCGAACGGGGTCGAGCAGGACTTCTTCCACCAGAAGCGCGTGCCTGCGAACCATCCCGACTACGTCGACGAGGTGTTCGTGCAGTTCCCGAGCGGCCACTCGACCGTCTTCGCGATCGTCGATAACGCGGCAGCGCTCGCGTGGGTCGCCAATCTCGGCTGCATCGAGCTGCACACCTGGCACTCCCGGGTGCCCGCGATCGAACAGCCCGACTACCTGCTGATCGACCTCGACCCGACCTCCGACGGCCAGTGGCCGTTGGTGCGCGAGATCGCACTCGTCGTGCGAGACGTGCTCGAGGAGCTCGGGCTGCGCTCCTATCCGAAGACCTCGGGCGCGACCGGACTGCACATCCTCGCTCCGATCAAGCCGGACCTCGTCTTTCCCGATGTACGTCGGTTCGCGAAAGCGGTTGCGCAGGAGGTCGAACGACGGGTCGACGACCAGGCCGTCGCAACGACGACCTGGCGGGTCGCCGATCGCGTGGGCGTGTTCGTCGACTTCGGCCAGAACGCACGCGACCGCACCATCGCCTCCGCCTACTCCGTGCGCCCGACGCCCGACGCACGCGTTTCTGCGCCGCTTGGCTGGGCTGAGGTGGCCTCCGTCGACCCAGAGGCGTTCACGGTCGAGACGATGCCGGGCCGCGTCGCAGCGATCGGCGATCCGATGCGGGGAATGTGGCGCAACCCACCATCCTTGCGGACCCGCTTTGCACGGCTCGAGCTCGAGCCTCCTTCAGATTCGTAATTCCTCCTAACATCGCTCTCAATCGCGCCGCATACGGTGGCTCGGATGCGGCTTGCTCTCGTTCTCGCCACGCTGGCGGCGCTTGTGTTCCCGGCCCTCGCCCCGGCCTCGCCGTCGTTGCGCGTCGGGATCCAGGACGACGCGTGGCTTCAATACGGTCCCGGAACGCTCGCAGACCGTCTCGATCGGCTCGACGCACTCGGGGTCGACGTCGTGCGCGTGACGATCAACTGGCGCGACACGGAGCCGGTCGAGGGCAGCGACGACTGGACTCGCACCGACTTGCTGCTGAACGGACTCCACGCGCACGGGATCGCGCCGCTCGTCACGCTCTGGGGAACGCCGCGCTGGGCGAATGGGCACCGCGCGGAGAACTGGGTGCCGACCTCGAAATGGACGTTCGCCGGCTTCGCACGTCGAGTCGCCGAGCGCTATCCGTTCGTGCATCTCTGGACGGTGTGGAACGAGCCGAACCAGCAGCGTTGGTTGCGCCCGACCTCGCCTCGCGTGTACGTCCAGCAGTTGCTGAACCCGGCGGTGGCGGCGATTCACAACGCGAGCCCGGGCTCGCAGGTCGCGGGCGGTGTCACCGCGCCCCGAGGTTCGTCCGGCGGCGTCTCACCTGTCGACTGGATCAAGGGCATGGGCGCGGCACACGCGAAACTCGACGCGTACGCGCACAATCCGTACCCCCTGGCACCTGGCGAAACGCCGACGAGCGGGGGCTGCGATCACTGCACGACGATCACGATGGCGACTCTCCCGCGGCTGATCACCCACGTCGAGAAGGCGTTCGGCCCGCAGACCCGGATCTGGTTGACCGAGTACGGCTATCAGACGAACCCGCCCGATCACATCCTCGGCGTTTCGTACGCGACGCAGGCCCGCTACACGGCTGAGGCTGCGCTGCGCGCGTATCTCGCACCGCGCGTCGACATTCTCATCCAGTACCTCGTCCGCGACGAGCCCGATCCGGCGCGTTGGCAGAGCGGGCTGCTCACGACAGGTGACATCGCCAAGCCGGCGTACGCCGCGTTCCGGTTCCCGCTCGTCGAGCGCGCGCGGACGGGATTGCAGACGACCTTGTGGGGCCAGATCCGGCCGGGCGGTAGCTCGGTGTACCGCCTGCAGGAGCTGCGGGGCGATACATGGGCGACTGTCGGGGCCTACAACAGCTCGCCGCGCGGCTATTTCACGCGAACCGTCCGAGCGGGCGCAGGCGCGCGCTTCCGGGTGTGGTCGGTGACCGAGCAAGCCGCCAGCCCGGTTCTCACCGTGCGCTAGGCGGCGACGCGCGCTAAGCGAAGAGCGCCTCGACCGTCGGCGCGTTCGGATCGCGGGCAGGCCGGAGCTCTCGCCAGGTGCAGTCACCCGGCTGCTTGTCCTCGCGCCAGCGGATCAGCTTCGTGCCGTGACGAAAGCGCGAGCCCTGCACCTTGTCGTAGCGCACCTCGACGACGAGCTCAGGACGCACCGCCGCCTCCTCGAGCTCGCCGGATCCCCACCGGTTCGGCTCGGAGAAACGCTGCTCGGACGACTCGTCGAGGAGCGGCAGCACGCGGGCCGCCACCTCGGGACGTGTCTTCGCGGCGACGGCGCACGATCCGACGTAGTCGAGTCCGCCATCGTCGCGATACAGACCGAGCAGGAGTGTCGCGATCGCAGTCTGCTCTCCCCGCCAGCGCACGCCGACGACGACGCAGTCTGCAGACTTGTGCTCCTTCACCTTCACGACCCCGTCACGCGAGCCGGCCAGGTACGGCACACCGAGCTTCTTGGCAATCACGCCGTCGAGCCCGAGTGCCTCGAACCGCGCCAGCCAGCCCCGCGCCTCGTCGATGTCGCGGGTTGCCGGCGAGAGCCGAAAGCCCTCGAGCGCCTCGACGCGGGCACGACGTTCTTCGAGCGGCAGCTTCCAGACCGCTTCGCCGTTCCAAACCAGCATGTCGAACACCACGAACTCCGCCGGGATCTCGGCCGAGAGCCTGCGGATGCGCGACTCGGCCGGGTGTAGCCGCATCTGCATCGCATCGAAGTCCAGCGCGCCGTCACGCGCGATCACGATCTCTCCGTCGAGCGCCGAGCGAGGCGGCAGCAGTTCCCCGAGCGGGCGCAGCTCCGGGAAATAGCGGAGCAGCGGCCGCTCGTTTCGCGACCACATCGCGAGCTCCTTGCCCACGTTCTCGAAGACGCCGCGGAACCCGTCCCACTTCGGCTCGTACTGCCAACCATCGCCGACCGGCAGTTCCCGAACGAGCTCGGCCTCCATTGGCGGGAAGGGGATCGCAGCAGCGGGCATGCGCCCGCAAGCCTAGAGGCTCGTCAGTGCAGCCAGGGCGCCAGGAACAGCTCGATGTCGCGACAGCCGCGCGGTTCCTCGAGACGCGCGCTCACGGTCCGGCCTTCGACGACGACGAGCGTCGGCATCGCAGCGATGCCGAACCGGTCGATGAGATCAGGGCGCTCCTCGCTCGCGACGGCGTAGTACTTGAACGTCCGGTGATTGCGTCGCCGCTGCAGCACCTGGGCGATGTACCCCTCGATCCGCCGGCATTTCCCGGACGTCTGGGAGTGAAAGAACACGAGCCCCGGCTTGACCGTCCCCTGCATTGGCAACATGGTTTTCCCGTTCCTGGCGCGAGCAAACGTGACTAGGGTTGAGCGGATGAAGCGCGTCGCCGTCACCGGCATCGGTGCAGTCACCCCACTCGGTCTCGATGTGCCCTCGACCTGGCGCGCCGCGCTCGCCGGCGAGAGCGGAATCGGGTGGATCTCGACGTTCGACACCGACGGCTTGCCCGTTCGGATCGCAGCCGAGGTGAAGGGCTTCGACCCGAGCGAGGTGGTCTCCCCGAAAGAGGCACGGAAGCTCGAGCGCAACGTGCTGCTCGGCGTCGCGGCGGGCCGCGAGGCGCTCACCGACGCGGGCCTCAACGGATTCGACCCGACTCGGGTCGGCGTGGTGTTCGGCTCGGCGATCGGAGGTGTCCCCGGGATCCTGGAGCAGGCCGAGACGCTGCGCGAGCGCGGGCCCGACCGCGTCTCGCCGAACTTCCTGCCGAACGTGCTCGTCGACTCCGTGTCGGGCCAGCTGGCAATCTCCCTCGGGATCAAGGGCCCGAACTACGCAGTCGTCTCGGCCTGCGCCACCGGCTCGCACGCCGTCGGCGAAGCGGCCGAGATGATCAAACGAGGGGCCGCAGATGCTGTGCTCGCCGGAGGCACCGAATCGTGCATCGTCCCGTTGATCCTCGCGGGGTTCACGGCGATGCGCGGGCTCGCCGCCGAGGATGAGCATCCGCCTCATGCCTCGCGACCGTTCGACGCGACTCGGGCCGGCTTCGTGATGGCCGAGGGCGCCGGCGCGCTCCTGCTCGAGGACTGGGACGCGGCCGAACGCCGCGGCGCCACGATCTATGCCGAGGTGCTCGGCTACGGCGCCTCAAACGACGCGCACCACATGGCGCAGCCAGAGCCGGAGGCGACCGGCGTGGCCGCGATGATGGCCGGCGCGCTCGACCGCGCAGGCGTCGACCGGGAACGCGTCGGCTACATCAACGCTCACGGCACCTCGACGCCGCTCGGCGACGCCGCCGAGACGAAGGCGATCAAGGATGTCTTCGGCGATCACGCCTACGAGCTCGCCGTTTCGTCGACGAAGTCGATGATGGGCCACACCTTCGGCGCCGCCGGAGCGATCGAGGCGATCATGTGCGTCCTCGCGCTGCACGACGGCCACCTCCCGCCGACGATCAACTACCGCGAGCCGGACCCGGACTGCGATCTGGATTACGTGCCGAACGAGGCCCGGGCCGCCCAGGTCGACGTCGCCCTGTCGAACGCGATGGGGCTCGGGGGCCACAACGGCTGCGTCCTGCTCGGCCGCGCGAGCTGATCAGCCTGCGAGCAGCTCGGGGGTCAACTCGGCGACCGACTGCACCACCGCATCCGCCTGGGCGAGCGCCTCGGCGTCGGGCGGGAAGTGCGGGTTCGGCACGGCAACCACCCGCATGCCGGCCGCCTTCGCCGAGCGGATGCCGTTGTGCGAGTCCTCGACCGCCGCGCAGTGCGCCGGCTCGACGCCGAGGCGGCGTGCGGCCTCGATGTAGACGTCCGGCGACGGCTTGCCGCGAGCAACCTCCTGCGACGACACCGCCACCGGGAAGAGCTCGCTCAGCCCCGCCGTGCGCAGGACGACGTCGATCAGCTCCGGGTTCGACGACGACGCGATCGCGAGCGGCCACCGCGCCGCAGCGCGGCGCACCGCCTCGACCGCGCCGTCGATCAGCGGCGGCGCTGCGCCGTAGCGCTCGAGCATCCGCGCGACGATCGCGTCGTTGATCTCCCGGGGCGTTCCCGGCACGCCGAGCTCCTCGGCCATGTAGCGCGACCACTCGACCGAGCTCATGCCCATCATGTCGCGGGTCGCAGTCGCGGTGTACGTGCCGCCTGCGTCGCGCGTGTACTCCTCACGCACGTCATCCCACACCTGCTCCGAGTCGACGATCACACCGTCCAGGTCGAAGACGACGGCCTCGATCACAACGCCTGGTAGCCGCGATGCACGTAGGAGAGTGACGTCGCGGCGTTCCCCTCCTCGATCGAGAGGATCTCGCCGACGAAGAACGTGTGATCGCCGGTGCGCAGCGCATCGATCGTGCGCGCCGTCAGCCAGCCGGTAGCGCCCACCAGCAGGCGCGGATCGTCCTCGCGCAGGTCGATGCCATTCCAGAGGACGATCGGCGGAACGCTGCGCGCAAAGTGCTGTGCGAGGTGCTCCTGCTCACCGGAGAGCATCGAAGCCGCCCACTCGCCCGCATCGAGAAGCAGCTCGTGCAGCGAGGCCTCGACCGCAACCGAGATGCCGACGAGCGGCGGCTCGAGCGAGAGCGAGACGAGCGAGGAAACCGTCAGCCCGTGCCTGCGCCCGTCGATCTCGGCGACGACGACCGAGACCCCCGCCGGCCAGCGGCGAAACAATGCTCGTTGCTCGGCCCCGCGCTCTTGCACGGGGCCGAGCCTAGCTGTGCGCAGTGAAGGTGCTCGCTAGTTCGCCCGGCACTGGCGGTCGCCGAGTTGGGCGATCGCGTCGTTCGCCTGCAGGTCGAGCGTCTTGTCGTACGCGCCGGGCGCGTCGCCTTCCCACATCACGTCGGGCGTGACGCCTGGGCCCTCGACGGTCGCGCGGTACTTGGTCCCCTTGCCGGCCGGGTGCGAGCCGTGCGGGTTGAAGCTGTAACAGAAGACGCCGGTACCGCTGTGCGCGAGGAAGCTGTTCTCGCGCTTCCAGCCTGAGCCGTACGCCGAGCCGAAGGTGTCGACGTAGATGTTCCGCCCGAAGCTGTCGAGCGGGTTGCCAGCGGCGGTCGACTTGAAGCCGAAGACCGGCTGGCCGGCGTAGGTCAGCGTCCCATAGAGGTGATCCCACTGGTGCCACGCCCAGTCGGTGTCGATCGAGAGCACCGGCAGATCACCGGTCCAGTGTGAGAGACGAAGCTCCCAGACGGACTGCGCGGCAGTCGGGGTGAGACCGTAATTCGGGAGCATCCGCTGCCACGCCTGGAGCGCCCAGTAGGAGCCGTCCGGCGCGGTGCAGGCCGCAACCTTCCAGGCCAGTGGAGGCCCGTCGTAGGCACCGCAACGGCTGCCGAACGTCTTCCACGCATCGGTGTGGGTCTTGCCCCATCCACCCGCGTAGTCGAGCTTGAACGCGACCTGCGGGCGGGCGTGCGTCGGTGCAATCGCGTTGATCGCGTCCCACGCGAGCACGTGCTTGAGCTTCCCAGCGGACGAATAGGTGATCAGGGCTTCGCCCTTCGCATCGACAGCCAGCCGGACGCCGTGGGCGTTGCGGTCGATCAGCTGTGACGCATTCGCGGTGGACGCGAACACACAGGCGATGCCGAGCACGAGCATGAGCGCCGCATTACGCACAAGAGAACAGTTCGGCGATTCGCCGGCCGGTCACAATCCCTCGACGGAGTTAACGCCTGTTAGCGTCCGCGACCGTGACCCGGCGCGATCTGATCGGCCTCCTCGTCACGCTGGGGCTCGTCGCGATTGCGGCGTTCTCGCATTTCGCACTCGGTGACGTGACGACGTTCGTCATCGCCGCGGTCGCGCTCGCAGCCCTGGCGCGGCTCGTCGGCAGCGCCACCGAGCAGCTCGGTGCGAGGCTCGGAACCGGTGGTGCAGGGGTCGTGCAGTCGGCGCTCGGCAACCTGCCGGAGCTGTTCGTCGCGCTCTTCGCGCTCAACCAGGGGCTCGTGAGCGTCGTCCAGTCCGCGCTCGTCGGCTCGATCCTCGCGAACAGCGTGCTCGTGCTCGGCCTCGCGTTCCTGGTCGGCGGGCTCAAGAACGGCATGCAGACGTTCAGCTCCAAGCGGACGCGGATGGTGTCGACGCTGACGCTGCTGGCCGCCGCCACGATGGCGATGCCCTCGCTCGCACACACCTTCCACGCGCCCGCGGCCGCGCACTCGAACACCCTGTCGCTCATCTGCGCAGGTGTGCTCCTCGTGGTGTTCTTCTGCACACTGCCGTTCTTCCTCGGGAGCACTGAGGGCGAGGAGCATTCGCCGCCTCGCTGGTCGGTGACGACAACCACGGTCGTGCTAAGCGTGGCGGCCATCGGGGCGGCGTTGGTCTCGGACTGGTTCGTGACCGCGCTCACACCGGCGATTCACACGCTGCACATGAGCGAGGAGTTCGCCGGCCTCGTGATCGTCGCGATCGCAGGCAATGCCGTGGAGAACGTGGTCGGTGTGCAGATGGCCGCGCGCAATCAGCCGGACTTTGCAATCTCGGTGATCGTCAACTCATCGCTGCAAGTCGCACTCGCGCTGACACCCGTGCTCGTCTTCCTCTCACTCCTCTTCTCCACCCACCTGACACTCGTCTTCGCGCCGCTCCTCGCACTCGTGCTCGTGATCGCGGCGATCCTCGGCGCGTTCGTCGTCAACGACGGTGAGTCGACGTGGCATGAGGGTGTGGTGCTGATCGGCTTCTACGTCGTGATCGCCGCGAGCTTCTGGTGGGGCATCTAGCAGCTACTTGGCGACCGCGGCGACCGTTGCACCGGTGACGGCGACGAGATCGGCAGGTGTGAGCTCGATCTGCAGCCCGCGCCGGCCCGCGCTGACGAGGATCGTCTCCCACGCGAGTGCCGACTCGTCGACCGTTGTCGGCAGACGCTTGCGCTGCCCCAACGGGCTGATGCCGCCGATGACGTACCCGGTGGCGCGCTCGGCCGCCGCGCGGTCGGCGAGCGTCACGCGCTTGCCCGCCGCCCGCAGGTCGAGCTGGCGATCGGCGGGAACGACGAACACGGCGAGCCGGCCGTCGACCGACGCGACGAGAGTCTTGAACAGGCGCTCTGCCGGTAGCCCGAGCGCCTCGGCCACCGCGACGGCGTAGTCACCGTCGCCGACTTCCACGCCGTCGTACTCATGCAGCGTGAACTCGATGCCGGCGCGTTTCGCGGCCTGCACCGCCGGTGTCACTCGGCGAGCTCTTCGGCGAGCAGCCCGAGCGAGTAGAGGCGCCAGGCGAGATCCACGTCGCCCGCGAGGAACAGCGCAGCCTCGCGCACTGTGCTCAGCTCTCGCACGCGCAGAACGAGCGCGTCGATGCCGCGTCCAAGCTGATCGCGGCGTTCCTCGGTGTAGAGGTCGGCCGCCAGCGCCTTGACCGCGCGATCGTCCACATCGAGCTCGCGGCGCACATCGCCGCCGGCCGCGACGAGGAGGAGCGCGCGTCGTCGCGCGCCGTTCAACTCCTCATCGTCGAGCTCGACGGCCTGCCCGGCCACATAGGCGAGCACCGGCAGCGGGTCGCCGAGCTCGCCCACGTCGAGGCGCGAGAGCAGCTCATCCAGGGCGTCCATGTCTACGATGGAGACTAGATGGACGACGTTCTCGCAAAGGCCGAGCAGTGGCGCGCCGCCGGTGAAGAGGTCGCGATCGCGACCGTCGTCGCGACCCGGCGCAGCGCTCCGCGCCCACTCGGCTCGAAGCTCGCAGTGACGCGGTCGGGGCGAATGTACGGCTCGGTCTCCGGCGGCTGCGTCGAGGCCGACGTCGCGGAGCGCTGCAAGGCGGTTCTCGACGGCGAGCTCGCAAGCGTCGTCACGTACGGGATCGCCGACGACGAGGCCTGGACGGTCGGACTGCCCTGCGGCGGGGAGATCGACGTCTTCCTCGAGCAGTTCGCAGGCGCGCCCGCGCGCGAACGCGGCGCGAGCTACGTCGTCGTCGACGGAGCAGGCGTCGGCGAGCGCTGGGAGGCAGACGAGCGGACGCGCACCGAGCTGCGCGACGAGGGCGAGCGAAGCGTGTTCGTCGAGGCGATCGGTCCCCCGCCACGACTCGTCGCCGTCGGTGCCGGCGACATCGCCGAAGCGCTGTGCGCTCTGGCCCGGCCCCTTGGCTGGCGCACTGTCGTCGTCGATCCACGTGCGGGCCTCGCCACGCGGGAGCGCGTGCCGAGCGCCGACGAACTGCTCGTCGCATGGCCGGACGAAATCGCCGTCGATCAGGAGACTGCTCTCGTCTCACTCGTGCATGAAGAGCGGCTCGACCTGCCGGCGCTCCGCCGCGGGGTCGAGGGAGGCGCGTTCTACGTCGGCGCGCTCGGCTCGAAGCGCGCGCAGGACAAGCGGCGCGAGAAGCTCGGTGCCGTCGCCGACAGCGTGCGCGGACCGGTCGGGCTCGACCTCGGCGGCGAAACCCCGGCCGAGATGGCGCTCGAGATCCTCGCCGAGGTGCTGGCCGCCTACAAGAACGGCGCGGCACCCTCTTAAACCGCGACGGGACTCGCCCGGCTGCGGCCGGCCACGTCGCCGACGCCGATCATCCCGATCCCGAGCAGGAAATGCAGCCAGTTGTCGGCGGTGTTCGTCGGTAGCCAATCGCCGGCACCGACGACCCCCAGCACCCAGAGCGCGAGAGACACGACGCCGCCTCCGGTCAGGAACATGCGCGCGCCCTCGGCGGTTCTCGCCAGCACGAGACCGACGACGCCGAACAGGAGCGGGACGAGGTTCTGCAGGATGGAGACCTGGAAGATGCCGAGCAGCTTCGCCCGGCTGTCGTGACCGGCGAAGCTCAGGTCTCCGTAGTGGGTCGTCACGCCGGGCACGAAGCCAAGGATCCCGACGACCACGAGCACGACCCCTGTAAGCGCTGCGGCCACCTGGATCGGCGTGCGATCACTCATCTCTCCGGCGAGTATCGAGCCTCGGGCTCAGTCGTGGGCTGAGGCGTCGCCGGAGCTCGAATCGTGGCCGTCGCCGCCACCGTCGTTCGAGCCCCCGGAATCGGTAGTTGTCGTGGCAGTGCCGGTCGTCGTCGTCGTGGTGCTGGTCGTCGTCGTGGTGACCGTCTGGTCGCCACCATCATCAGAAGTCGTCGCGGCGGGTGCCGGCGCAGAGACGATCACCGGCACGGTCACCGTGTGCTCGCCGTCGGAGCCGGATTCGACAGGCCCGCCATCGCCGGCGGAAGTCGTCTGCCGTAGCTCCGCACTCGGGATGGCGGCCCGACCACCACCCCCGTCGCTGCCACCGTCATGCGTTTCGACCGCCACCGGTGCCGCGGAGCCACCATCGCTCCCCCGCTCGCCGCCGGCTCGGCGGCTGACCGGCTGCGCATCGTGCACGACCGTGACCGGCGCGGCGACCAAGCGATCGCGGGGGTGCGTGACACGCTGCGGTGCCCGGTCCGCAACCTTCGACACCAGGTGGCGGACCACAGGCCGGGCGCGATGCGATGCCTGATCGCCGGCCGCAGGAACGCCGACCGCAAAGGTGGCGGTGGCGACGACCGCGCCGACCTTCACGGCGGCCGGAGCTCCACCCGTTGCAAGCCCGGCGAGGAGGCCGCGCAACCAGTCGAACGAGGCGACCGGCACGAGCCCGAGCGCACGTCCGCGCAGCCCGAGACGGCCGCGGCACGCGGGGCACGAACGCAGGTGCGTCTTCAGCGCCCGCCGCTCATCCCCGTCGAGTGGCCCCAAGGCGAGACGCTGAACGGCGACGCAGTTGAGCCGGTCACCGAAGACGAGGTGCTCGGCGAGCCGGTTGCGCGCCACGAACAACGACTGCTCGACCTGGGACGACGAGAGCCCCAGCTCTGTGGCGGTCTCGTCGATCCGCAACCCGTGCAGTTCGCGCAGCAGATACACGCGCCGCTGCCGCTCGGGCAGCGATGCGAGCGCGGCGACCAACGCGCCTGAGCGTTCGACGGGCTCCCCACCGACCGTCGAACGCTCAGGCAGCTCAGCGGACGGCAGCTCGCGCCGCCGCACGACGAGGTCGATCGCGGTGTTGTGCGCAATACGGTAGAGCCAGGGCTTGACGCGATCGGGCACGCGGCCGTCCCGCAACGCTCCGTACGCCTTGAGCAATGCCGACTGCGCCACGTCGTCGCCGGACGCCGCGTCGCCGAGCAGGTTTGCGCCATACGCGGAGAGGCGATGAACGTAGCGCCGGTAGAGCTCGTCGAAGGCAGCCGCCTCGCCGTAGGCGAGGCGGCTGCCGAGTTGTTCGTCCGAGAGGCGTCTGAGCAACAGCGGGCTCACGTCTTCTCTACCGGCGGACCGGGCTCCGCGGATTGAGCTAGTCGCCGCTGTCTCCGCCTCCACCTCCGCCGCCGCCGTCGCCGTTATCGCCGTTATCGCCACCGCCATCGTCGTCGGCCTGTTGCGCATTTTCGTCGCCCGAGAGCGCGGTCAAGGTCAGGCTGCCGTCGGTTCCCTGCGTGAAGGTCGCGAGGACCTCGCTGCCGCTGACGAACGAGGTGAGGTCGAATCCCGTCGGGACCTTCAACACGAGGCTCATGTCCTCCGAGCTGACGGTGATCGTCCCGGTGCCGAGCGTCAACTGGCCCTCGATCCGGCCCCCAGGCGCAGTGGGCGACACCGTGGTTACGTCGTCCTCGTCGAGCTCGCCGGTCTTGCCGACCGTGGCGGTCACCTGAACGGTGCTGCCGGGCTTCGGTCCCGAGTCTCTCGCCGAGGCGGTCGTGCGGCCACCGCGGTGGACTGCGATGACCGCGCCGCCGGCGGAGATCACAAATCTGGAACCGGACTTCGCAAGCAAAAGACCGCGGAACGTCACCTTGTGCGCACGCCCGAGCACCTTGATGCTCGACGCGGCAAGCGTCCCGTTGTGGAGCTTGCGGGCCTGCAGAGCTACACGCTGGCCGACGACGAGGTGTGCCGAGGTGTGGACCAGCGCAACGCTCGACGGAGTGCGTGCGATGGCGACAAGGTGGTTCGCCCGCTGCACCTTGAGAACGACACCGCTCGCGAGCGCGGCCGACGGCGCGAGGAGCGCAGCGGTCGCGGCGAGCAACACGATCAGACGCTTCATGGGAAGGGCTCCTTCGGTCGGTTACGACCTAAGGACTCCTTGTCTCCCTGAATCTTGCATGCAAACCTGACCGCCGCCCGCTGCAGCGAGGACGACGACCCATCGCCGCATAGCAGGCCGCCGTCCTCGGCAGGATCGTAAGCCGCTCGGCGGCGTTGCGCTAGGCACCCACAACCACGGCCGGCTGCCGGAGAAGAGAAAGAGCCGCGAACCCAGGAGGGGCCCGCGGCTCCTTCATGGCGGATGAGAGACCCAAGAGAGACCCTTACCCCCGCCTACGGCCAGCGGGGAATCGAGAGAAACCCTGATCTCGCTCGGGTTATCGGCCGCTGGGCGCGATCCTTAACCTCCCTGGCATCGGTCCAGACGATCGTCCAGGTTCGGAGTCAGGAAGCTGAAGAGCCGGGGAGTCGAGGGCTGCGGCTCCCCTGACTCACCCGGCTCACGTCGAACCTAGCCGTATTCGAGACCCGGCGACCGCCCCCGGACGGGGGATAAGTTTCGACGTCGCGCTGCGATGTAGGTGCCCTTTTACGGAGAAAAATCTCTGCGAAAGATCCATAAGCTGCTGTGGATTGTCGGTGGACGACCGGGCCGATTTGCGGCCTGCGCAGGTCGTTTCCACCAGTTCTACGCTCGCTTGCGGCCGAACAGGGGCCGAACGAGCACAGAGGTGCCGTCGACGAGCGCCACGGCCAGCAGGGCCAGCAACATCAATCCCGAGATCGCCATCATGTCGCCGGGACCATCGGCAGCGCAGCGCCGGGACCTGAATTCCCAGCTGATCCCTGACCGAACGGGCAGGAAAACCTAGTCGCCCGGTGGCAGGAATCGGCCGGTTCCTGGTGCATTGTGAGCCCATGGAACCGCTCGCAGGCGCGGAAGCTCTCACCAGGTACATCGAGACGAAACGTCTCGAACGCTCTGCGCTGAAGCGGCCCGCGCCGGAAGCCACGCCCTACACCAGCACGAGCATCGTCTCGATCAACGAATGGTTCCAGACCGTCGAAGAGCGCGACGCGGCCGCCTGACGGCCCACAACTTCTCGACGTTCCTAGCCTGAGTCCTCGTTCACCTCGGCAACGATCGTTGCGGCGGCCTCCGCCGAGACCGCGTGCCGCGCGATCTTCTCGTAGCCGCTGATCGATCGCTGCAACTGCTCGACCATCCTGTCCTCGGCAACGGCGATGATCGCCGAGGAGCCGGGCGGCAGGCTGTCGCCGATCTCCTTGAGATCGTCATCCTTGAAACCCTTGTCGCGGATCTTGCCCCACACACCGCCGGCGCCCGCGCCGATGGCAGCGGACGCGATGATGGTGGGAGGGAAGATCAGACCAACCACGCCACCCGCGATTGCACCTCGCTTCGCCCACTTCTTGCCGCTCGGATCTGCGCTTTCCTCGAACTTGACCTTGCCGTCGGCTGTGTGGACGATCACGGCCGCATCGATGAGGTCGATCGCGCCGTCCCGCTCGGCCGCCTGGAAATCCTTGGCAGCCTCAGCAGCCCCGTCCTCCGTGCCGTACGTCGCGACGAAGAGCTCCATTGTGCTCGTGCTCACTTGAAATCTCCTTTGTCCGTCCAGCGCTCTCTCGACTGACTTCGGCAGCAGGTTCCTAGACGTTGCGGCCGCTCACGTCATCCTCTTTGGGTGAAGCAGCCAGCCGGCGATGCGTTCGTTCGTCGGGAGCTCACCTGAGCTGCGACCTGGCGGCGTCCGCGAGGACTTGAGCCCGAGCCACGGGGTCGAGGTCGTCGAGAGCCGAGCGAACGTCGTTCTCGGCAACCTCGATCTTCTCGTTCCGTACGGCGTACTTGATGCGCGTATAGAGAACGCTTCCCGCCAGGGCGGAGCCGAGGCCGAGAATGCGCAGGGCGCGCGAACCGACGATCCACCCGATGACAAGCGCGGCCGCGCCACTCGCGGAGATCGCGAGGGCAAGGGCCTCTTGATCGTTGCGGTCGAGTGCGGGACCCGGCTCGCTCATGCAGCCACTCTACCCAGGACGCGCTAGGATCGAAGCGTGTTCGTGTACGGACGTCGAGCTCGACGTCTGCGGCACGGGGCTTGGGCAGGCGCGCTTGTCCTGGCGGGTTTGGCGTGTCTGTCCGTGGTCGAGATTCAGCCCGCGGCTTCGACGCCAAACGAAAAGCAGGTGCGGATTTGCCACGCCAGCTCCTCGCACACGAATCCGTACGTTTCGGAGGAGCCTGCAATCGCGAACAACGGTGACCTGTCAGGCGGGCACCTGAACCACACCGGACCAGTCTTCCCGGGGGCAGATTGGGGCGACATCATCCCGCCCTACAGTTACGTCGACGACAACGGCGTCACCCAGATCTTTCCCGGCTACAACTGGTCGCCGGAGGGTCAGGCGATCTGGGAGTACGACTGCACTCCAGGGCGGGAGCCACTGATACCGATCGTGGAGTGCGTCGAGACGAAGCCGGGCGGGGGCTTCCTGGCGCATTTCGGCTACCAGAACCCGAACCCTGATCCGGTCGTGTCGCCGGCCGAGAACACGTTCGTGCCCGACCCGGCGGATCGAGGCCAGCCGAGCGTCTTTCAGCCGGGGCGTGTGAAAGACGCCTTCCAGGTCGACTCGACGGGATCCGCGTTGACGTGGGAGCTGACCGGCAACCAGGTCACCGCCGCCGGCGACTCGAAGCCGTGTCAAGGGTCGATCACGATCGTCAAGGCTCTCCATCCGAGCGACGATCCCGGGCGCTTCAACCTCGAGATCGACGGCGTGACTGCCGGCGACGCCGCGAGCGTCGGTGACGGTGGCACGACCGGCTCGATCGCGGTCACTGCGGGGCAGCACACTGTCGGCGAGTCTGCCGCGTCGGGCACGAGCCTCGCGAACTACGCGGTGCAGATCGTCTGCGTGAGCGGCGGCCAGGTCGTCGCCGAGGCGGCAAGCGCCACGACCTCGGTCCCGGTGCAACGGGACGCGAGCGTCCTGTGCACGATCACGAACACGCACAAGTCCGCGTTGAAGCCACTCGTGCCGATACTCGAATGCGTCGTCTTCAGAGCCGGCGCTCCGGATCAGGCGTTATGGGGCTATCGCAACGAGAACGACTTTGCGATTCAGGTCCCGATCGGCGCGGCGAACGGTTTCGCGCCTGCGCCCGCCGACCGCGGCCAGCCGAAGCTGTTCGAGCCGGGACGCTGGACCGGCACGTTCCAGACCCCATTCGGCAGCGACGCGACGCTCGCCTGGACGCTCGGGGGCCAAACCGCGACCGCGTCGAGCTCATCGACGCGGTGTACGGCGATCCTCGAGCTGCGTAAGGTCACTGCGCCCGCCGACGACCCCGGCGTGTTCAACCTGCTCCTGAACAGGCAAGTGCTCGCGACCGGGGGCAACGGGACGACGGCCGGTCCCTACACGGTCGGTGTCGGGGAGGGAACGGTGAGCGAGACTGCAGGCCCCGGTACGAACCTGGCCGACTACGAGTCCACCGTGACGTGCACGCGAAACGGCGTCGAGGAGGTGTCGGTTCCAGGGACGAAGGTCGACGGCGCAGTCGCGAACGGTGACTTCGTCGTCTGCACCTTCACCAACCGCCGGATCACGACGCCGCCGACGCCAATCCCTCCGGAGCCGCCGGTGCCGCCGACGCCGCCGACTCAGCCTGATCCTCCGCCAGTGCAGCCAATACCGCCTCCGCCCGGCGCACTGGTCGACCTCACGATCGAGAAGACGGCGCGGCCGACGACGGTTCGGCTGGGACAGAAGATCACCTGGACGGTCAAGGTGATGAACGCCTCGTCGGTCGCCGCTGAAGACGTGAACGTGATCAAGGTCTCGGAGCATTCGTACCGCACGAAGTTGATCTCGGTGACGCCTTCGCAGGGAACGTGCTCGCTGACGGGCTGCGATCTGGGCAGGCTTGCACCTGGTGCCTCAGCGACGATCACCGCTGTCACACGCGCGACGCAGATCGGAGAGATCCTCAACGTCGTCCGGGTCGGCTCCGAGGAGCAGGAGTCGGACTACCTGAACAATGTCGCCTCGAACCTCGTTCGGGTCGTCGGCCCGTTCAGTCCACCAGCGCTAAGGGCCGTCTGCCGCACCCTCGGAGCCGCGCCCAAGCTGCTCCACGTAGGCACGACCTCGATCGTGCTGACAACGGCCCGAAACCGGTTTGGGACACCCGTGGCGGGTGTGACGGTGCGCATGCGCGGGCTTGGCACGAGCGGGCGGGCGAAAACGAATTCGCGCGGGATCGCCCGTTTCACCGTCACGCCCACGCGGCTCGGGTTCGTCTCCTTCCGCGGTGCGCTGCGTTCGCCCGCGGCCGCCGGGCCGGTCTGCGCGACCTACCTCGCGGCCCTCTCGGCCGGCCGCGTCGGCTCGGTCACCGGCTGACCGTCTACGGCAGCAGATCGATCGGGGTTCCGAGTGGCGCAAGTCGCGCGAGGGCTCGGTCGACTGCGTTGGAGACCCTCACGCAGCCGTGCGAGACGGCCCGACCGAGTAGATTCGGCCGGTCGGTGCCATGGATCCCCGCCAGCCCTCCACCCGGCCAGTCGCTCAACTTCGAATAGGCGCTGGTCTCCAATACGAAGGGGCCGAAGAACGGGTCGCCGGGCGCGAACCGCCAGCACAACCTGAAACTGCGAGTCCGGCCGGAACCTGTGCATGACG
>DATBBH010000013.1:0-9193 GCA_036271075.1 Gaiellaceae bacterium
GCCTGAAAGACGAATGGGAACACGAGCTTCTCGGTTCGGCCTTCCACGAGCAACACCGCGCGTGAGAGGAAGATCTCCGCTCGCTCGGCGTCGAGCTCGGTGATCAGCCGGAACGCGCGCCGTTCGGGGAACGCCTGGGGCTGCAGGAGCGTCGTGCCCGTGCGCTCGTCGTGCCGGACCAGCACCAGGTCTTCGAGCCGGTCGACCCCGAGGAACACCGGGGCGTGTGTCGAGTACATGACCTGGTTTCGGCCGCGTGCCGAGAGCCGCCGTAGTAGGCGATGCAGGTGGCGCTGCGCCGGTGGACTGAGGTAGAGCTCGGGCTCCTCGATCAAGATCACGAGCCCGCGGACGCGTGCTCTGATCAGCCCCCCGATCGATCGGATGAGCGCGAGCCCACCGTCGGCGGACGTCTCGTCATGCACGAGGTCGATCGCCTGCTTGGCCGGTGAGTCGGTGCGGGCGACCAGCGTCGAGGCCCGCAGGTGTGACGGGAAGAAGAGCGCGTGCGGTGCGCCCTCGCGGTTCAGGTTGAGGGTCGCGGGCGGCCGGGCGTCGAGAAAGAGCGTTCGCTCGCCGACGACCGCCTCGACGTGCACCCGTGAGTAACCGCGCGAGACGTCCTCGCCCGTCGGCATCGGCGCCGCAGCTTCGAGCAGTGTCCACACCGCGGCGAGAACGGTCGACTTGCCCGACCACGACTCGCCGACGAGCACGCAGGTCCTGCCCGGCTCGAGGATCACGTCGCGCGCGCTGCGATAGCCCTGGATCGTGACGCGGCTGAGCAACGCCATCCGCGGCTACCCGCGCAGCGTGTTCTTCACGAAGAACAAGAGGTTCGCCGGACGTTCACCCAGGCGGCGCATCAGATAGGGGTACCACTCGGGGCCGTACGGGGTCGCGACGAGCACCTTGTAGCCGCGTTGCGCGAGGCGGAGCTGCAAGTTGGGCCGCACTCCGTAGAGCATCTGGAACTCGAAGCGGCCGTGGTCGATCCCGTGCTCGTCGGCGTAGCGAATCGCTCGTTCGATCAGCGACTCGTCGTGCGTTGCGATCGCGGTGTGACCACTAACCGAGAGCATGTGCTCCATGAGCCGCGCGTAGACGGCATCGACGTCGGTCTTCCGCGCGTAAGCGATCGATTCCGGCTCCAAGTACGCGCCCTTCACGAGGCGCAGGTTCGGCTCGAGCTCGAGCAGCGACTCGAGATCGTCAGGCGTTCGGAACAGGTACGCCTGGAGCACGGTGCCGACGTTTTCGAAGCCCGCTTCGCGCAGCCTGCGGTAGATGCGAAGCGTTGCGTCGACGAACTGCGACTGCTCCATGTCGATGCGGATGAACGAGCCCTGCTCCAGCAGACGGCGGAGGTTCTCGAAGGCCAGGTCCTCGTCGATCTCGAGACCGAGGTGGGTCAGCTTCAGGGCGACGTTCGCCCGGAGCTGTTCGGCGGCGATGCGATCGATCACCTCGCGATAGGCCGAGACGACGGCCTCGGTCTGTTTGGGCTCGAGCACACCTTCGCCGAGCAACGTCGTGTTCGCCGCGAGCCCTTGCTCGTTCAGGCGGCGGAGGACGGCGATGCACTCGTCGAGCGTCTCGCCTGCGACGAAGCGACCCGCGCCGAACCGCATGCCGTGCCGGCGCACGAGACCCTGGACGCGCGGGCTGTCGGCCGCGGCCAGGATCCCTTTGCGGAGGGTCGCGTTGAGGGCGCCGTTCAGCTGTGCGACAGCAGCCATTCGTGCACCTCGCCGACCCGGTTCTCCAGCAGCGTGAGGTGGCCGTTCTCGTCGTCGATCCACGCCTCGGCGCCCGGAATGCGGGCGGCGAGCCACTCCCCGTGCGCGACCGGGACGAAGCGGTCGTCCGACCCGTGGACGATCAGCGTCGGGCGCGAGATGTCCAGGACGTCGAAGCCCCACGGCGCGACGAACGCGAGGTCGTCGTCGATCCAGCCGTCGGCGCCGGGCGCGAGACCGTGCTCCGTCGACTCGTGAATCAATGTGGCGAGCTCACCGGTCAGCGCAGCGCGGTCGAGCTCGCCGAGGAGCGACGCGAACATCTCCCGCATCGCGTCTACGCCCAGCGCGAGCATTTGCGTGCGATCGCGCTCCGACGCCGGGCGGAGCGCATCTTCGCCGGCGAGCACGAGGTCGAACTCCTTCACGTTGTCCTCACCCATGCCGTCGAGCCAGTCGAGGTCCTCGGCGCCCCAGGGCGCCACTCCCGCGAGCGAGGCCGCGGCGATCAGCCGCTCGCCGCAGAGCGCAGCGCATGCGAGGGCGTGCGGGCCGCCGCCCGAGATGCCCCAGGTCGCGAACCGGTCGAGGCCGAGCTCGTCGGCGATCGCCTCGGTGTCGGCGGCGACGGCCGCCACGGTGCGGCCGCGATCCCGCGTCGAGCCGCCGTAACCCGCCCGATCCGAGGAGATCAGCCGGATGCCGGGCGTCGCCCAGCGGTCGTAGAGCAGACCGGAGGCCGGAGTGCCGTGGTGGATGATCACGGGGAGGCCGCTTGGATCGCCGCTTTCGTGCAGCTCGAGCGCGCGGCCGTCGGGGGTGTGAACGATGTTTGGCATGACGCCAGCTTCCCACACCGACGCTCGTCCGGGCTGCCGTCTCCTAGGGCGAGAGGTTCGGCTGCCACGAGACGCTGAACGAGCGTCCGTCGGCGGACACGTCGCTCGGCAACGCGCCGACCGCCGGTCCAAGCGGGTCGCTGGTGCCGAAGAAGCGGCTCGTGGCACCGTCGCTGATCAGCTCGATCTGAATGGGAGCCCACGCCGGGTCCGTGATCGTCCCCGCGTGCGCATTGCCGATCGCCGCGGCGTTCGTGAACGTGACGTTGCCGAACTGCGTCAGCGGGACCGCTTTGCAGCGGCCGCTGGGCGTGCAGTCGGAGGGGGCTTCGGCGATCCACTCCGCCGACGACACGTCGAGCGGTTGTGTCAACGTCTTCGTCTTGGCAAACCGCGTATGGCGAGTGAGGTTCTTCAGGCTCATCGTCACCGTCTGCCCGTTGACGAGCACCGCCGCGTTGATCCGGTCACCCGGGCGGATCTTGAGCCGGATCGGGACCGAGGCCGCCGGCACGATCTCCCACCACGCCTCGTAGGTGGGCGTCGAGCTGTTGCCGTCGCACGAGACGCTGGTCCCGAGCTGCTCGAGCGCCTGCGAGTCGGAGCTGTTGCCGCCGAGCCCGACCCAGAACGCGGCTGCGTCCGAGCGCCCGGACGAGCAGGTCGCCCTCGGCTGGATCCACGTCCCGGTGACGTCGCTGAAGGTGGGCGCCGCCGCGCCGTCCGCGGCGACGGCGACGTACCCGGACCAGTTCGAGCTGATCTCCGGCGTGCCGGCGAACGCTTGCCCGGCTGCCAACAAGGACGCAACGAGCGCGGTGACGACCGCGATTGAAGCCTTCAGCACGGGCTCACGGTACGCATCGTTCTGAAGAGTGCCCTAAGAGCGACGGCGTGCAGCCGCGTCGTCGAGGTGTGGCGGGCGCCAGCCGGCGTCGGCCGAGTTCAGGTTCGTGCCCGGCGGGACGATCTCGTCGATCGCGTCGAGCACGTCGTCGGACAGCCGCACGTCGACCGCGCCAAGCTGTCCTTCGAGCTGCTCGAGGGTGCGCGGGCCGACGATCGCCGCGGTCACCGCCGGGTGGCGAATGACAAATGCGAGCGCAAGGTGGACGAGGCTGACCCCTGCTTGTTCGGCGAGCTGTGCAAGCCGCTCGACGGCGTCGAGCTTCTGCTGGTTGCCGGGGATCGAGAGGTCGTAGCGCGCGGGGATCCGCGCTGCGCGGTGGCTCGTCGCGTCACTTCCCTTCCGGAACCTCCCCGAGAGCCAGCCGCCCGCGAGCGGGCTCCACGGGATCACGCCCATGCCGTACCGCTCGCACGTGGGCAGCACCTCGGTCTCGACGCCGCGCACGAGGATCGAGTACGGCGGCTGTTCGCAGACGAAGCGGGCGAGGCCACGCTGCTGCGCCACCCATTGCGCTTCGACGATCGCGGACGGCGGATAGGTCGAAGAGCCGAGGTAGCGGATCTTGCCCGCCCGCTGCAGGTCGGTCAGCGCTCCGAGTGTCTCCTCGTGCCCGGTGTCGGGATCCCAGCGGTGGATCTGGTAAAGGTCGATCCAGTCGGTCTGCAGGCGGCGCAGGCTTGCCTCGACCTCCTGGACGATCCAACGGCGCGAGTTGCCGCGCATGTTCGGGTCGGTGTCATGCATCGTCCCGTGCACCTTGGTCGCGAGGATGACCGAGTCGCGCCGGCCTTTCAGCGCCTTGCCGACGATCTCCTCCGATTCGCCGCGCGCGTAGACGTCGGCGGTGTCCACGAAGTTGATGCCCGCGTCGAGCGCACGATGGATGACGCGAATCGATTCGTCGTGGTCGGGGTTGCCCCACGCACCGAACATCATCGCGCCAAGACAGAGGGGACTGACGCTGACGCCGGTGCGCCCGAGCTCACGTTGCTCCATGCACTCACCGTATCGATCGTGGCGCGGGCTATGCTCGCTGGATGGCCGCGAGCGCACGCACGATTCGCGACGAGAGTGAGTTGCGCGAGCTGCTCGGCTCGCCGTCCGACCTTGTCGTGGGTAAGGTCGCCGATCGCCTGAACGAGCTGACGCGACAGTTCATCGACCGCTCGCCCTTCGTGTGCGTCGCGACGGCGCGGCCGGACGGCGGGCTCGACGTCTCGCCGCGCGGCGACCCCGCAGGCTTCGTGCGCATCCTGGACGAGCGGACGCTGCTCCTCCCCGAGCGGCCGGGGAACAAGCTCGCCGACACGCTCACGAATCTCCTCGCCGACGAGCGCATCGCCCTGCTCTTCCTCATCCCCGGCGTCGGCGACTCGTTCCGGGTCAACGGCCGCGCCGAGATCGTGCAGGACGAGCAGTTGCTCGCGGACAGCAGCGTCGACGGGAAGGTGCCCAAGCTCGGGATCGTCGTCACGATCGAGGAGGCGTACACGCAGTGCTCGAAGGCGCTGATCCGCAGCGACCTGTGGAATCCCGAGCGGCACATCGATCGCGACGAGTTGCCGAGCGGCGGGGAGATCCTGCGCTCGATCAGCGATCCGCAGCTCGATCCGGAACGGTACGACCGCGAGCGCGCAGAGCGGTATGCGCGGCGCGAAGGCCTCTACTAACGCGTCAGCGCCGCCGTGAGCGGAGGTACCGGGCGGTGACGAGCGTCACCGCCACCGTGAGCACGAGGCCGACGGCTTTCGAGCCTCGCAGCTTCGACTCGCCGCTCGCCCGCTCCTCCATCGTCACGGGCACCTCTTCGAGCCTCAGCCCCGCGCGCGCGATTCGGATCAGGGCCTCTACTTCGGGGGCACCGCTCTGGAACTTCTCGGCGAGCAACGGCAGCGCCTTCGCATTCACGGCGTAGAGCCCACTCGTCGCGTCGCCGAAGGGTCGGTCCAGCACGAGCGCCATCGCGCGGCGCAAGACCGCGGTCCCGAGCCGTCGTGCCGGGCTCGGCCGGTAGCGATACGCGGCGTAGCCGTCCCCGGACACGAAGCGCGACCCGACTGCGACATCGCAGCGGTCCTCGCGCACGAGCGCCAGGAGGCGGGCCAGCTCGCGCGCCGGATGCTGCCCGTCGGCATCCACGCGACCGCAGTACGCGTAGTTGTGCTCGAGCGCCCAGCGGTAGCCCGCGGCGATGCCGATGCGCAGACCCATGTTCGAGCCGAGCGAGTGGACCTCGGCTCCGTGCTCGCGTGCGACCTCGGCCGTGCGGTCCGTCGACCCGTCGTCGACGACGAGCACGTCCGCGTCGGGGATCTCCGCGCGCAGGCCGTCGAGTACGGCGGGCAGATTGTCCTCCTCGTTCCAGGCCGGAATGAACACGACGGTGTCGTTCACGGGCGTTCAACCTCCGCCTGGGCTGCTCGCAGCTGGCGAGCCATCACCGAGAGCGCGCCCAGCTCCCACGCGACGGCGCCTGGTGTCGGCGCCACCGGGGCGAGACGAAACCGCACCCTGACACCGTGCGCCTCGTAGACGTGGCGGAAGATCCAACGCGCTCGGAAGAAATGCAGCGGAGCGCAGATCACGACCGCTTCAACAACGTCGCGGTCGAGTAGGAGCGGTAGCGTGCGCGCGGCGTTCTCCGCTGTGGTCGACGCCGTCTCCTCGGCAACCAGTTCGACCGCCGGGCCTCGCCACAACGCGCGCATCTGCGCCGCTTCCGAGGGCCCTCCGTCCGGCGCCCAGCCGGTGAAGACGACGACGCGGGCGTCGAGCCGGCGGGCCGAGCGCTCAGCCTCGGCAACCAGTCGGCGGCAAGCAGCGCTGATGCGGTACGACCCGTCACGCCGGAAGAAGCCGTTGCCGAGGACGACGAGGGCCGGCGTCACGTCGTCGCCGTCGCAGCCGGTCGTTGACCGATCTTCCAAGTCGCTGCTGCAACGAGTCCGGCGACGAGCGTCGGCACGATCGTCAGGAAACGGTAGATGAGTGTCGCTGTGACTGCCTGGGCGTTGCTCGCTCCGAACGCGACCAGAACACCGGTGAGGCCGAGCTCGACGAAGCCGACGCCGCCCGGCGTGATCGGGATCGACCCGAGGATCCGCGCGAGCGTCCAGGCGGCGAACGCCTCGACGATCGTCACCTCGGCGCGCGAGACGCCGATCGCTCGCAGGGAGGCGAGCAAGATCACGAAGACCGTCAGGTGCCCTGCGAGCGTGGCAGTGGTGAGGAAGAGCCAGCGCCGGCGGATCAACACGATCGTCTCTGAGCGGAAGCGAACGAACGACGCGCCGTTCCACTTCACTGGTGCCTTGTGAACGAGTTGCTTTGCGCGACTTGCCAGGCGGGCGGCGCGATCGCCGACTCGGCGCGCGAGGGGCGCGCTGGAGAGGCCGACCGCGAACCCGGCGACGATCGCCGCGAAGGCGAGTAGGGCGATGACCGCGACGAGCTCCAGCGTGCGATTCCGTCCGCCTTCGGCGACGACGCCGGCGACTGCGATGATCGGGAAGCCGAGAATGACGAACTGGTTCCAGACACCCGTGACGACGACGGCGAGCCCGACGGGGCGTCCATCGAAGCCCCACGCGCGCAGCATCGCGAACGACGTCGCCATACCGACGGCCGCTCCGCCCGGAGCCACCATTGAGAGCGCGCTCGACGCGAGGGTGACACGCGTCGCGCGGAGGTACGAGAGGCCTGGCAGCGCCGCCATCATCGGCGGCCCATACGTGGCGAGGTTCAGGATCGTTGCGAGCGCGAGCACGACGAGCCATTGCCACGAGAGCGTCTGCACGACGTTCCACACGTCACCGTAGTTCGCGATCCGCGGCAGTGCGAACGCGAAGACGCCGCCGATGATGAGGACGGATGCGACCGCGCCGATGATCCGCGCGCGTCCTTTGCGACGCTTCCGGCGCGCCTCGTCGAGCTCAACCTGGACGATCTCGTCCTCGGGATTCGGCGAGAGGCCGGCGACGATCTTGCTGGAGGACACAGGTCAGTATCCCGCGTCACGGGGCTGTGCTGCGTGGGGCCGCAATTTGCGTTGAACGTTGCGGCTTCGGCGGTTGTCATCCCTCGTTCGGGCGATGTCGTCGTGCCCCGTTTCGGGGATGCTGGGCCGGCGATGCGGCTCGCGGGCGAGGAGACGGAACGACAGGCTGATGACGTCCGTCTTCGGGCCGCATCGGCGCGCGCCTACGCGGTCCTGCAGGAACGCGACCCTGTGCGACAGGAGGCACGCATCGCCGCCGACCTGCTGGAGCTGCTGGTCGCCGACAGCGTGCAGTGCTTCGAGCTGCGGGCGGACGAGATCAGTCCGGGAGACTGTTACGGGCGGCCCCTGCCCCGGCTCGCCCTCGCGATGCAGCAGGAGCTGCTGCAGCTCGGGCTTCGCTCGGAGCGGTCGCTCCTCTCCAGCCGTCGCGCGCGTGTGACGACGGAGCTGCTGGTCGCACGAGCCCACGGTGAGACGCTTGGCGCATTCGCCGTGCACTGGCTTGGACGCGACCGGCCCGGCCAGGAGGTGCGTGGCGGCTTCGATCACTACTGGGACCTGATCGGCTTCGCGCTCGCTGCGACCGAGGAGCGGACGAGACTCCAGCAGGTCGCCTACGTCGATCCGCTGACCGGTCTTCCAAATTCACAGGCGCTCGAGCGAGAGCTGTCTTCACACGCGCTGACTCAGCCGCTGAGCGTGTTGGCGCTCGACTTCGACGGGTTGAAGCAGGCGAACACCGCCCACGGGTTCGTGCTCGGCGGGGATCTGCTGATCCGAACCGTCGGCCGGGCGCTCGACGCGCTGCGCCGCCCCGGCGAGTTCGTCGCGCGCATGTACACGGCGGGAGACGAGTTCGCGGTGCTGCTACCCGGGCTCGAGGAGGCGGCGGCCGCGCGCCGCGCCGCCGAGTTGGAGGCCGACCTCGATCAAGTCGCGGTGCCCGAGACACTCGTCGGCGTCTACCGCGGCGCATCGGTCGGCTATGCAAGTCGCCGCCAGGGCGAGACACCCGGTCAGGTGCTCGGCCGGGCGGGCGACCGGATCCGCGCCCGCAAGCTCGCCCGCGGCCGTCGCCGTTCGGACACGTGACGGCCGAGCGCGACCGTTCTCCGGAACTCGACCAGGTCCGACAGCTGCTGTTCCCACAGGTGCCCGTCACCGACGGCTGGGCATTGATCGACGCCGCGATCGAGGGCGCCGCAGATCCCGAGCGGATCGCGCGAATCGAGAACCTGGCAACCAACGACCTCAGCGGCGATCTGTAGCCGCCAGCTCGCGGACGGCCGCGGCGAGAGGCTGACTCACCTCGACGCGGGCCTCGAGCCAGTCGAGGATCGCGAGAGCCGACTCGCGATTGTGCTCATAGCCCTGCACCATCGCCGCCAGTGGCAGCGTCTCCGCGGTGAACCGCGTCTCGGCGCCTCGCTCGACCGCGAACGGATCCTGCCGCGGCCGCGCGGCGTGCCCGGTCAGGTCGAGGTACGTCAGAAGCCGGTCGATCGCGTGGGTCTGGATCAGCCGCGTCGCGGCGAGCCGCTCTCCGCGCAGCTCGCGGTGCAGGCCTACGTAGAGATTCGTCAGCGCTTCTCCCACCTGATACTCCGGCCTGTCGTAGGGGGAAGGCGCGAGCGGACGACCCATGTCCTCGAGCCCGCTCGGGGCGTCCGGCCGGCTCCAGACGACACGCGCGCCGAAGTACGAG
>DATBBH010000014.1:0-13410 GCA_036271075.1 Gaiellaceae bacterium
CGCGCCTTGACCCACGACTCCTCGATCTCCGCCTCGGCATCCGAGTCCCAGACGATCCCGCCGCCCACCCAGAGATGAATCCGGCCATCGGCAACCGCGAATGTGCGGATCGTCAATGCAAGCTCGAAGTCGCCGTTCGCCTCGATCGTGCCGAGCGCGCCCATCGCGGCGCCGCGACCGACGGGCTCGAGCTTGGCGATGTGGTCGATCGCGGAGATTTTCGGCGCTCCGGTGATCGATCCACCCGGGAACGTCGCGCGCAGGATCTCGGCGAGGCCCACGCCGTCCCGCAATCGCCCTTCGACGGTCGAAACGAGATGCGTTACGCCTGCGAGCTCCTGCTGCACCATCAAGCGGGGCCAGCGGACCGAGCCGACCACACTCACCCGAGACAGATCGTTGCGCTCCAGGTCGACGATCATCACGTGCTCGGCGACGTCCTTCGTGTCGTCGATGTCCTCCCCTATCGGGCGCGTGCCCTTGATCGGCATCGTCCAGAGGCGCACACCGCGACGGGCGAGGAACAGCTCCGGTGAAGCCGAGACGATTGCCCACCCGTCGCCGACGAGCGGCCGCGGGTGAAGCGGCCGCAGTGGTGCAAGCGCGGCAGCGACTCCGCTGGGGTCGCCGTCGAAGCTCGCCGCGAGATGCTGCACGAGGTTGACCTGGTAGACGTCACCGCGGGCGATCGCCGCGCGGACCTCGTCGACGGCGGCGCCGTACTCCTCGGGCGCCCAGGTCGGCTCCCACTCCCCGATCCGGAAAGATCCAACGGACACAGTCTTCCTTTCAGACGCAGGGCGGATCCGTGCTGCGATCAGGGGTAGCGCGCACGGCTCCGGCGGAGCGGGCCATGGCTCGCGACGGAGCGTTTCGGCCAGCCCGTAGCCCAGATAGACGTCGGCCACGAGCCCCGTGCGCAGCTCGTCGGCCAGGTACTGCTCGAGCGCCTCGAGGGCGCCCTCCGGCTCATGGAGCTCAAGCACAGACGGTCTGCGCGGCATGGCGCATGAAGCGCACGCCGAGCTCGAGATCGCTCACCGGCACGCGCTCGTCGGCGGAGTGGATGAGCCGCGCGGCAAGCTCGGGGCTCAGCGCACGCGCCGGGAAGAAACCATAGGCGACGGTGCCGAACGCCTCGCGCAGCCAGTGCGAATCGGTGAACCCGGCGACGCAGATCGGCGCGGCCGTGGCGCCCGGTTCTTCCGCCTCGACGAATGACTGCACCGCGTCCCACAGCGGCCCACCGATCACGGAGCGCGTGCCGCCCTGCGCCTCGGTGTTCACGAGCTCGTAGTCGCCCGGGCCGAGCCACGCGCGCAACGTGGCCTCCGCATCGACAGGGGTCTGACCCGGCAGGAGCCGAATGTCGACCGTGATCTCGCAGACTGCGGGGATCACGTTGCGCTTGTCCGAGGCACGTGCCCTCGTCGGCGACACGGTCATGCCGAGGAGCGGCTCGATCAACTCGCCCGCGAGCGGTGAGATCCCGCGCGCGGCCGTGAGCGCGTCGGCCGCGGCGGGAGCCGACCCGAGCAACGCGGTGAGGAAGCCTTCGACCTCCGGGATCAGCTGCGGCTCGACGGAGAACTCACCGAGTCGCGTGATCAGGGGTGCCGCCTTGACCAGAGCGTTGTCCGCGATCGACGGCACCGACGCGTGCCCGCTGCGGCCGTGCACTCGCAAGACGAACGGCGAGCTCATCTTCTCGGCCGTCGAGCAGAGGTAGAGCACTTTCCCGCCGAGCTCGACGCGATCGCCGGCGCCCTCGTTGACCGAGAAGTCCGCGCGCACCGCGTCGGGATGCGCTTCGACGAGCCATTGCAACCCAAAGCCGTCGCCGACCTCCTCGTCGGCGGCGGCGACGAAGATCAGGTCGCCCGACCCCTGCCAGCCCTCCTGGGCGAGCGTCGCGAGCGCAACGGCCGAGGCGGCGACCTCGCCTTTCATGTCGAGCGCGCCGCGGCCCCAAACCTCGCCGTCGACCAGCTCGCCTCCGAACGGCTCGCGCGCCCACTCGCGGGCGTCGGCGAGCACGACGTCGGTGTGTGAGAGCAGAGCGAGCGAGGGCCCATCCCCCCGGCCACGGATCCGCGCAACGAGGTTCGCACGCTCGGGCACCCGTGCGTAGAGCTCGCACTCGACGCCCGCCGCCTCGAGATAATCGCGCAACAGCTCGGCCGCGATCGTCTCGCGGCCCGGTGGGTTCGTGGTGTCGAGCCGGATCAGCCGTTGCAGGAGCCCAACGACGTCGTTCATTTGCGGCGGCCGAGCACGAGCAAGTACCGCCGGGGCGCGCGGATGCCGCCGCCGTCGGTGCGGTATCCCTCGTAGAGCTCGACGAACGCCTGGTGAAACTGCTCGGTCTGCTCCGCATCGAGGCGCTGGATGAGCGCGATCACCGGCGGCGCCGACTCCGAGAAGAGCCTCCAGACCTCCTCGCCCGATTCCGCCTCCAGCCAGAGCGTGCCGTCGTCGAACTCCAGCTCGAAATCGTCGGCGAGCATGTCCTCGACATGGTCCTCGCGGCCCCACTCGTACGCCTCACGGCCTGCGATGGGCTCCTCGGTGAAACGACGGTAGAGCTCAGCGAGCTTCGAATTCGGCTTCCACGCCGTGAACCCGAGCCGACCACCCGGACGGGCGACACGCGCGAGCTCGGACGCGACATTCGCGTGGTCGGGCGCGAACACGACGCCGAAGCTGGAGACGAGCACGTCGAAAGACGCGTCCTCGTACGGGAGGTACTCGACATCGCCAAGCTCGAAGTCGATCTGCAGGCCTTCCTCCGCTGCACTCGCTCGCGCCTTCTCGAGCATCGGGCCCGCGATGTCGATCGCAGACACGGTCGCTCCCAGCCGGGCCAGGCGGCGCGCGACCTCACCGGTCCCGGTCGCGAGATCGAGAACTCGCTCACCCGTGTGGACGCGGAGGCGCTCGACCAACTCGTCCTGCACCGGCGCAAATCGCGCCGCCAGGCGCTCGTAGGTTCCGGCGCTCCAGACCTCACTCATTTTCCGCTCCAACGCCGGCCAAGCCGGCGTCTCGCTACCTGTTCGCCTCCGTCAAGCCTACGGCTCATATGTCTGAGAGCATACTTCCGGCCGTGGGAGACCTCTTCAGCGAGGCCGCGAACCGGCGCCTCGATGTCTCTGCGCCGCTCGCGCAGCGTTTGCGGCCGTTGACGCTCGACGATTTTGCCGGGCAGGAGCACGTGATCGGCCCGGGTCGCGCGTTGCGGCTTGCGATCGAGCAGGACCGCGTGCCGTCGATGATCCTCTACGGGCCACCGGGCTCCGGCAAGACGACGCTGGCGCGGATCGTCGCGCAGACGACCGGCGCCGACTTCGAGGAGCTCTCGGCCGTTTCGGCGACGGTCGCGAACGTGCGCGAGGTGCTGGCCAGGGCGCGTGAGCGCCTCGGGGCGAGCGGTCGCCGGACGATCCTCTTCCTCGACGAGATCCACCGCTTCAACAAGGCGCAGCAGGATGCGCTGCTCCCGGGCGTCGAGGACGGACTGCTCACGCTGATCGGCGCAACCACCGAGAACCCCTACTTCGAGGTCAACTCGGCGTTGCTCTCGCGCACGCAGATCTACGAGCTCGAGGCGCACTCGATCGACACCCTGCGCGAAGTCGTGCGCCGGGGCGCCGTCGCGCTCGAGGTCGGCGTGTCGCCGGAGGTGGAAGAGCTGATCGCGGGCCGCGCCGGGGGCGACGCGCGCAACGCGCTGAACATCCTCGAGCTGTCCGTGGAGACGGCGCGCGCGGAGGGCGGCGTGCTCGAAGAGCGCCACGTCGAAGACGCGGCGCGCAAGCGGCCGCTCTCGTACGACAAGGGAGGCGACAAGCACTACGACTTCATCTCGGCGTGGATCAAGTCGACCCGGGCGGGCGACGTGCAGGCATCCGTCTACTACCTCGCGGCGATGCTCGAAGGCGGCGAGGACGCGCGCTTCATCGCACGGCGGATGATCATCCTCGCGTCCGAGGACATCGGCAACGCCGACCCGCAGGCGCTCGTCGTCGCAGTCGCGGCCGCGCAGGCCGTCGAGCACGTCGGCCTGCCGGAAGCGCGCCTCAACCTCGCGCAGGCTGCCGTCTATCTCGCGCGGGCCCCGAAGTCGAACGCCTCGTATGTCGCGATCGGAAAGGCGATCGAGGTCGTGCGCGACCGCGGGCACCTGCTCCCGCCGGCCGCGCTGCGTTCGGCTTCCTATGCCGGCGCAAAGAAGCTCGGCCGCGGCGAGGGTTACATCTACCCGCACGCCGACGCGGCCGGCTTCGAGGTCGACTGCCTGCCCGACGAGCTGAAGGGCAGCGTCTTCTACGAACCGTCCGGCAACGGCGACGAGACGTAGAAGGGCTAGAGAATCCGCGCGCCCAGCGCGCTGGCGACGAGCTCGACCGCGAGCTCGCCCGTCTCGTTCTCACGGTCGAGCACCGGATTGACCTCGACGACGTCGAGCGAGTCGAGCAGGCCCGACTCGGAGACGAGCTCGAGCGCCAGATGCGCCTCGCGGTAGGAGAGGCCGCCGCGCACCGGCGTGCCGACGCCGGGGGCGAACATCGGGTCGACAGCGTCGAGATCGAGGCTGACATGGACGAACGGTGCCCCGGCGAGGTACTCGAGCGCCTCGGCCATCATCTTCTCGACGCCGTGTCGGTCGATCTCGCTCATGGTGAACACCTTCGCGTCGAGCTCGTGCAACAGCTCACGCTCACCCGGATCGAGTGAACGAATCCCGAACAGAGCGGCCCGCGTGACGGACGGGATCGGGAACGCCTCCGAGTCGAACGCGTCACCGGCGACGCCCAGCGCTGCCGCGAGCGGCATGCCGTGCACGTTGCCGGTTGGTGAGGTGCCCGGCCGGTTGAGGTCTCCGTGCGCGTCGATCCAGAGCGTCGCTCCCGGCGCGCGCGCCTTCGCCATTCCGCCGAGCGTGCCCATCGCGATCGAGTGGTCCCCGCCGAGCACCAGCGGCACGAGCCCTTGCTCCGCCGCTTCGCCGACGAGGCCCGCTACCCGCTCGCACGCCTGCATGATCGGTGCGAGATAGCGGGCCGAAGGATCACCCACGTCAGTCGCCTCCGGCACCGGCGAGCGGATGTCGCCCCAGTCGGCCACCTCATGCCCGATCGCGCGAATGCGCGCCTCGAGCTCCGCGTAGCGAATCGCCGACGGGCCCATATCGACGCCGCGCCGTCCGGCACCCAGGTCGAGCCCGGCCCCGATGATCGCCACGCGACGCGGCGTCTCCTGCACGCTCACAGCGGCAGAATGTACGCCATCGCTCAAACGGACCAGCTCTCGCGGAAGGCACGCTGCGCCTCGCTTGCGTCATCGAGCTCGATTCCGAGCGTCTCGAGCTTCGTGCGCGCGATCAGATCGTCGAGCTCGTCGGGGAAGCGGTTCAGCCCACTCGGGAGTGCCCCGCGCGCCAGCGTGTGGATCGAGAGCGCCTGCACCGAGAACGAGAGATCCATGATCTCGATCGGATTCCCGTCGAGCCCCGCGATGTTCACGAGCGCGCCGTCGACGAGCACATGCACCCGGCGGTTGCCGAGCCTGTAGGTGTGCACGCCGGGCCGTGCGTCGATCGTCTCGTCGGCCTGCGCCGCGATCGCCGGCACATCGATCTCGCGATCGTGATGGCCCGCATTCGCGAGCAGCACGCCGTCCTTCAGATACGGAAGGGCGTCGACCCCGACTGCCTCGACCAGCCCGGTTGCGGTGATCACGACGTCGGCATCCGTGAGCGCACGGCGGAGGGGCGCGACGCGGAATCCGTCCATGTGCGCGGTCAGCGCACGCACGGGGTCGATCTCGACGACCGTGACGCGGCCGCCGAGCCCGTCTGCTGCTTTGGCGAGGCCCTTGCCGACCCAGCCGTAGCCGACGACGCAGAACTCACGGCCGGCGGCGAGCACGTTCGTCAGCGCGAGAATCGCGGTGAGCGTCGTCTGGCCGGTGCCGTACGGGTTGTCGAACATGTGCTTGCAGCGCGCGTCGTTCGCAGCCACAGCGGGGAAGCGCAGCAAGCCTTCCCGCTCGAGCGCGCGCAGACGTGCGACCCCCGTGGTCGTCTCCTCGCTGACTCCTTGCAAGCGTTCGTAGAGATCCGGCCGGTGCTCGGCCATGCGTCGCGTCAGCTCGAGACCGTCGTCGATCACGAGCTCCGGTCCCGTCTCGGCGACCACGAGCAGATCCGCGGTGAACTCCGCCGGCGAAACGCCGTGTCGCGCATGCACCTCGACACCGCGCTCGACGAGCGCCGCACAAATGTCATCCTGAGTCGAGAGCGGATTCGAACCTGCGGCGACAACCTCGGCGCCGGCGTCCCGCAACGCGAGCACGAGGCAAGCAGTCTTCGCCTCGAGGTGGACAACCACAGCAACCTTGCGCTCCCGTAACGAACCGTCGCGAAGCCGAGCAGACAGACGATGCAAGACAGGCATGTGCTGCGACGCCCACGCGATCCGCCTATGACCTTCAGCCGCATTCATGCACGGAACCTAACGCCGCCGAGACCGACATGTGCGGGCTCGGCACACGAACAAGCTCCGAAGGATCGCCGCCCGAAATCGTCATGGCTTCGGCGCAGCCGAAGCCGGATTTCGGGCGATTATGGTGAGGGCCGGACTTGAACCGGCGACACCACGGTTTTCAGCCGTGTGCTCTACCAACTGAGCTACCTCGCCCTGCGGCTCGCAAGTGTAGCCGCACGAAAAGAGACGTCCGGACCGGTGCAACCGCGTCGCGAACGTCTCTGTGGCCCGGAGCTTACGACACCTCGTCCTTGCGAGCAAGGAGCGCCAGGCCCGGTCCCGCGGCGAAGTCCGCAACGTGCGCGAACCCACGCTGTTCGAGGCGCGCCTGCACGGTCTGCAGCGGCACCCAGATCGGCGTGCGCGCGCCCATGCTGAACGCGATCGCGACGAGTCCTCCTGGCTTGGTGATTCGTTCGAGCTCGTCGAAGAACGGGATCATGTTGTTCAGGGTCACGAGGTCGAAGCTGCCGTCCGGGTACGGGAGGCTCGAGGCGTCTGCGACCTCGTAGCGCTCGCGTCCGAGCCTGCGGGCCTCGGCGATCATCCCGGCCGAGGCGTCGACACCGATCACCTCCGCCTGCGGCCACAACTCGGCGATCAGCCGCGCGGCTGCTCCCGTGCCCGTGCCGACGTCGAGCGCCCGCGCGGGCGCGTCGGGAAGCGACTCGAGTGCTGCGATCATCGGAGCGAGCCGCTCGCGACTCACCCTGGTGGCGTCCCACTCCGGAGCAAGCCGGTCGAAGTTGCGCGTCAGCGGGCCACGGAAGAGCCGCCAGAGAAACGGCGCGCGGACGACGAGGTTCGTCACCAAACGGGCGAAGCGCTGCCCGAGTGTCACGGCACGACGATCCGCAGCTCGTCGCCACCGGCTGCACCGGTGAGACGCGCGGCGTCACCCCGGCTGATTGCCAGCGTCACGAGCCCGTACGAATCCTCGTAGACGATCAGCTCTCCTGGAGGCGCATCCGCGAACGCCCCGGCGACGAACGCGTAGTAGCGATCGAGCGCGATCCGCACCTCCACCCGGTCGCCGTCAACGAGACCGAGCGCTTCGATGTGCGCGCGCCGCGCATTCGTCGCGATGTTCCCAAAGCGGTCGACCGAGAGCACCGTCGCCGAGATCTGCGAGCGCCCGACCTGGGGATCGGGCAGGTCGATACGGACGAGCGTCGTCGGGTCGACTGCGGAGCCGAGCTCGTCCAGAGCAACTCCAGCGGCGAGATGGGCCGCCGCAGGCGCGAACACGTCGCGCGCATGAAACGTGCGAGAGACGTCCGGCAGCCGGTAGCGAGGGTTCTCGAGCTCGTGCGCCGCGACAACCCCGAGCTCGTCGGCCGCGACCATCAGCAGGCCGTTGTCCGGCCCGACGAAGGTACGGCCGTCCGTCGTGCGCACGGCGACCGCCCGGCGGTTTCCCCCGACGTCCGGATCGACGACGGCGAGATGCACCCCGACCGGCATGTAGAACGTCGTGTTCCGCAAGACGAGCGCACCCTGGAGAACAGCCTGCGGCGGGATTCCGTGGGTCACGTCGATCACCCGTACCTCAGGTGCGATACCGGCAATCACACCGTGGCACGTGCCGACGAAGTCGTCCTCCAGGCCGAAGTCGGTGAGAAAGGTGATGACCGTCACATTGCGGACTCCATCAGATCGCGCACGGCCGCGACGAGCCCGTCGAGGTCGTGGGTCGACGCCTCGGCCGCGACGTCGAGGCCGACGGACCGCGCAACGCGTGTCGTCTCGGGGCCGATCGTCACTGCAGGAGCCGTTCCGCCGACCCCGGCATAGGCACGCGCCGCGGAGCCGGACGCGAGCACGACGACGTCTCCAGCGGGCGGCTGCGGTGTGAGCAACCGTGTCTTGTACAGCGGGACGAAGTCAGCACCGAGGGCGTCGATCGGACCGCGCCGGGCGCCTTCCGCTGCCGCGAACAGCACACGCCCCGCCGGACGTGGGAACTCGCGCAACAGGCCGTCCTGCGACGAGTCGCGTGGAACGAACGCGGGCTCGATTCCGTGCGCCCGGAGCGCCTCGGCCGTGCCGGGGCCGACGGCGGCGATCGCGGGCAGGTTGCGTCCCCGCCCGGCGATCTCGTCGGCCCCGTTCGGGCTCGTGACGATCAGCCAGTCGTAGCCCGCCGCGTCGATCGGCTCGTCGGAGGTGCGCTCGATCTCGATCAGCGGGCACTCGACGACGTCCGCGCCGAGCGCCTCGAGCGCCTCGACCAGCGGCCGCGCCTGACTGCGCGGCCGAGTCACGATCACCTTCATCGCGCGGCGACGAGGCCTACGAGTTCGTCAGCGAGCGCCACCGGATCGTCGCCGGAGCGTTGTTCGATCCAGGCTCCGTCCTCGTCGGCGATCAACGCCCTCAATGTGACGCCGTCGTGATGCGCAGCGACGGGCGCAAGACAGCCGCCGCCGATCGCCGCCACGCACCGCCGCTCGGGCTCGACGCGCCGGCGGGTCTCGGAGTGGTCTGCGCGGTCGACGAGCTCCTCTTCGCCCAGGCGCACCTGCAGCGCGAGCGCGCCTTGAGCAGCCTCCGGCAGCATCTCCTCCGGCTCGAGCCGCGCGCCGATCTCGGCAGCCAGGCCCAGCCGGTCGAGGCCGCACGCGGCGAGCACGATCGCATCGAGGCCCCGCTCACGCATCTTGCGGATGCGCGTCTCGACATTGCCGCGCAGCGGCTCGATCGAGAGCGTCGGCTCCTGCGCCAGCAGCTGCGCGCGACGCCGGGCGGAAGCCGTGCCGATGCGCATCCCCGGCCGGATTGCCTCGGCGCCGATCAGCGCATCACGCGGGTCGTCGCGTTCGAGGTAGGCACCGACGACGAGGCCGGCGGTATCGGTGGACGTCATGTCCTTCGCGGAATGCACGGCAACGTCGATGCGACCCCCGAGCAGCGCCTCCTCGATTTCCTTCACGAATACTCCACGCTCGCCGATCTGGCCGAACGGCCGGGTGCGGTCGCGGTCGCCTGCGGTCGTGATCGGAACGAACGCGAGCTCGACGCCTGGGCGCCGCAACGCTGCGGCCGCCTGCTCCGCCTGCGTGAGGGCGAGCCTGGATCCGCGTGACCCGATGCGGACGAGCAAGGCCGTCCTCGCCTATTTCTCTTCTTCGAGCCCGAACAGGTGGCGCACGGCGTCGGCGTAGGCGGCCCCGTCGGAGCTGACGGCGGCCTCCTTCATCCTGATCGTGGGCAGGTGGAGCAGCTTGTTCAAGATCTGCGAGGTGACCGACTCGATCGTGCGCCGTTCGTCGTCGGAGACGCGTCCCTTCAGCTTTGCGAGCTCGGCGTTGCGAATCTCCTCGGCGCGCGCGCGCAACGACGCGATCGCGGGGACGACGTCGAGCGAGGCACGCCAGGCCCGGAAGCGCTCTGCCTCCTCCGAGACGAGCTCTTCAGCGCGCTCCGCCTCGGCTCGACGACCGGCCAGCGTCTCTGCGACGACCGCCTCGAGATCATCGATGTCATAGAGGAAGCAGCCGGCAAGCCGGGCGATGTCGGAACCGAGATCACGCGGCACCGCGATGTCGATGAAGAAGAGAGGCGTACGGCGCTTCGCCGGCACGTCCGACGCGTGCAAGACCGGACCCGGCGCGCTGGTCGACGAGACGACGACGTCGACCTCGCCGAGCCGCGTCGCGATCTCGTCGAGCGTCAGAGCGTGCCCGCCGAAGCGCTGGGCGAGCTCACGCGCCGTATCGACGGTGCGGTTCGCGACGAAGGCGATCTGGGCCCCGCGTGAGGCGAGGTTCGATGCTGCGAGCTCGCCGATGCGGCCTGCGCCGATCAGCAACACTCGGCGACCGGTCAGGTCGCCGAACACCTGCGCCGCAAGTGCCGCGGCGGCGGACGAGACCGACGCGGGGCTTTCGCCGATCGCCGTCTCCGTGCGAACGCGCTTGCCGACCGCGAGCGCCTGTCGAAAAACGTGGTCGAGGAGCGCTCCTGCCTCGACCGACTCGTAGGCCGCGCGCACCTGGCCGAGGATCTCGCCCTCACCCGGCACCAGCGAGTCGAGCCCGGCAGCGACCCTGAAGAGGTGCAGCGCCGCGGCGTCCTCGTGCAGCCGGTAGACGACGCCGTCCAATGACTCGCCGGCGACCCGCTCGAGCGCTCCGAGGACCGCACTCTCGTCGACGCCGTCCACGTAGAGCTCCGTGCGATTGCACGTCGACAGGCAGACGGCGTCCCCGAGCGAGCGGGCGAGCGACGCCGCCGCGTCGAGGTCGAGGGTCACCCGCTCCCGCAACTCGACCGGCGCAACGTGATGCGAGAGCCCAACCAGGGTCAACGTCATCCGAAATGGCTCCCGGCGAGTGCAAGCCGCGCGACGATCACGAGCGCGAAACCACCGAGCGCGAGATAGGCCGCGCGACGGCCCGTCGGCCGCAGCGCAAGGAAGCCTCCGTAGAGAAGCCATGCGCCGACGGTCACCGCCTCCAGGGCGTCGATCGAGCCACCGCGCTCGCGCTGCCGGATGATCCCCGCGGCGAGCCCGAGCGTCAGGAGCGGCAGCGAGACCGCGATCGTGCGCCAGGTCAGCCGCTCCAGCGAGGTGAGTGGTGGGAGCCGCAGCCGCAGGATGTCCGCGGCGCGGCGCTTCAGCCGCCCTTCTTCCCAGAGGTAGAGGGCGGCCAGCGCGGCGGCCAGCGTGAACCCGGCGAATGCGGCGAGCACGAGCCCGACGTGCAGGACCAGGAACACGTTCCCGTAGCCGGACTTCGCGGCCGCGCCGGTGCCGCCGCCGATCCGCGCGACGAGGAACAACGCCGCGGCGAGCGGCATGACTGCGAGACCGAGCAGGCGGAAGCGCGGCCGGCAGCCCCAGATCAGGTACGCGCCGACGACGAACCAGACGAACAGGTTGAGCGAGCCGGCCCAGCTCGACCAGGGGAAGCCGTCGGCGCGGGCGGCCTGCGCGGCGAGCAGGGCTGTCTGCGCGAGCCAGCCGATCCGGACGCCCCAGGTAGCGGCACGCGAGGTGCGGGCGGACGCATAGGCGAAAGCGGCCTCGCCGTAGCCGAGCAGCGCCGGCCAGAACAGAGCCTCAACCACGGTCGCGCGCCCTCTCGACCAGCTCGCCGAGCTGCCTCTGCAGCCGGCCGAGCTTCGAGGCGATCAGCGCGACCCAGGCGAGCACCGCGACGAAGACGACGAGGTACGCCGCAGCGACGTACTGCCATTCGGAGGGAGGGTTTGGGCTCATGTCAACAGCTCGCGCAACTCACGGAGGTGCGCGTCGAGGCGCTTCCCGGCAAGCTCGACCTGGTAGAGCGTCGCGAAGAGCGTCAGCACACCGGCAAGCGACACGCAGAACACGAAGAACTGCGACCCAGTCATCTGCGGGCCATGCGAGTTGAAGACGACCGGGTGGATGAACTTCTGCGAGAGGCGGATCGCGAGGAAGGAGACCGGGATCAGCACGACGCCGAAGAGGGCGTATACCGCGCTCATGTTCGCGCGCGCCGGGCCTGCGTCGACCGAGAAGCGCAGCATGAAGTAGGCGCAGTAGAACAGGAAGAGCACGAGGAAGAGGACGAGTTGGTTCTCGCTCCACGACCACCACACGCCCCACGACGCCTTCGCCCAGATGGAGCCGGTGACGAGCGTCAGGGCGCCGAAGATGACCCCCTGGTGGATCGCGACGTAGCTCTCGAGATCGGCCCGCTCGTCGCGTGTGCGCAGATACCGAAGCGCCTTCCAGGCCCCCCAGCCGAAGCACACGTACGACGTGAGTGCAATCGGCACGTGGAAGTAGAAGATGCGTTGCGAGAAGCCCTGGTCGGCGTCCGTCGGCGCGTAGAAGAAGATCAGCCCAAGCGCGAGGCCGATCAGGCCGGTGCAGGCGACCGCGAGCGCGGGAAGCTTCATGACGCGCATCGTAGACCTAGGTCTCCGAGACGACGTACTCGAACGCAGCCCAGCTGAGCACGGCGAAGATCGCGTCATACAGCACGAGGAACCACAGGTAGCCGCCGACCCCGCCGACCACGATCGGGATCGCCATCGGCAGGAAGAGCAGCGGCAGCAGGAGCTCGCGGGCACGCCCGGCGACCGCCATCGCACCGAACAGCGTGCCGACGGTCGCAATGCCGATGTCCGCGAGCGCGACGGCTGCGACCGTCCGACCGTTTAGCCCGGAGAAGAACGCGGCGAACGCGGGCAGCGCAACGACCTCGGCTGCAGCGAGAAACGCGAGCACAGCGAGCGTCTTCCCAAGCCAGATCGCGCTGCGGTCGCACGGCGCGAGCACGAGTGCGTCGAACATTCCCTGCTCGCGCTCGGCGACGAATGCGCGCGTCAGCCCGAGCAGTGCGGTGAAGATCAAAGCCGCCCAGAGGAGGCCGAGCGCAGCCGCATCGCTCGCGCCGCGCGGCAACGCGAAGTGGAAGATCGTCAGCGTCGCGATCACGAACAGCAACATCGACGGCAGCGTTTCCTTGGCGCGCAGCTCGAGCAGCAGATCCTTGCGCGCAAGGGCGCCGACATCCGACAGGTACGTCACGCGAACGCCAGCCGCTCGGTGGCGCGGCGCTCGACGCGTTGCGGTTCGTGCGTCGCAACGACCCACGTTCGCGGTTCGTCGAGAATCCCGTCGAGCAGCTCGGCGCCCTGCGCGTCGAGCGCGTTGTACGGCTCGTCGAGCAGCAGCAGCGACGGCTCGTGCAGCAGCACGCGGCAGAGGCCGAGCCGCTGTTGCATCCCGCGGGAGAACGTCGAGACACGCTCGTGACGCGCCTCCCAGAGGCCGAAGCGCTCGAGCAGCATCCCGATCCGTTCGGCGCGTTCCGGCAGTCGGTAGAGCCGGCCGAAGAGCGTCAGGTTCTCAAGCGGTGTGAGCTCG
>DATBBH010000015.1:0-18140 GCA_036271075.1 Gaiellaceae bacterium
CGATGACGCCCGAGCGCGTAATCGATCTGCGTCCCCGCACGATCCTGCGCATCCTGCTGATCGCGATTGCGGTCGCGGTCACGCTCGAGGTCGTGTGGATCGCCCGCCACATTCTGGCGTGGGTCGTGATCGCGCTCTTCCTTGCGCTCGCACTGAACCCGCTCGTCGGCTGGATCGAGCGGCGCGGCCGGATCGGGCGCGGGCCGGCGATCGTCGTGGCGTACGTGCTGGTGCTGGCCGTGATCGCCGGCGTCGGCGCGACGTTCGTGCCGAAGCTGGTCGACGAGACGAATGGTCTTGTCCAGGCGACACCGGGCTACGTGCACGATCTGACGCACGGTCGCGGCCGGTTGGGCTTCCTCGAACGTCGCTACCACGTGGTCGAGAAGGTCCGTCAGCAGGTCAAGGAGGGCGGCGCGAAGAAGGCGCTCGGGCTGTCGGGTGCCGCCCTCTCGGTGACGAAGAGCATTCTGACGATCATCGCAGCGACGGTGACGATCGTGTTCCTGACGTTCTTCATGCTCCTTGAAGGGCGAAGCTGGGTCGAGCGCACGTACTTGCTGTTCCCGGAGCATTCGCAGGCCCGCTGGAAACGTGTAGGCGAGGAGGTCGCCAAAACCGTCGGCGGCTACATCACGGGCAACATCCTGATCAGCCTGATCGCCGGCACGTCGATGACGATCGTGCTGCTCGTGATGGGCGTGCCCTACGCGGTGGCACTCGGACTGTTGGTGGCCTTCCTCGACCTGATCCCGCTCGCGGGCGCGACGGTTGCCGGGGTCGTCGTCGGAATCGTCGCGTTCCTGCACTCCGTGCCTGCCGGGATCGTCGCCGTGGTCTTCGTGATCGTCTACCAACAGCTGGAGAACCATTTCCTCCAGCCGGTCATCTACGGCCGCACGGTGCAGCTGTCGCCGCTCGTCGTGCTCATTTCGGTGCTCGTCGGCGCCGAGATCGCCGGCATCCTCGGTGCGCTCGCGGCGATCCCGGTCGCGGGGACGCTGCAGGTGATCGTTCGCGACCAGCTCGCGCAGCGGCGCGGGCCGCTTGAAGACGCGGGGTTACCTCCGGCCGAACCGGGGTAGCCCCGGAGGATGCGCCACCGCCTCATGGAAACGGCCCACCGTGTCGATAACGGCAGGGTGTGGAAGAAGATCACGGTCGCAGCCGCACTGGCTGCGCTCTGCGCCGCCTTTGCCGCGCCGCGGCCGTCCCCGCGCAGCGTGCCGCTCTCACCTCGCTCGAGTCCGGCGTTCTCTCGCAGCTGAACGCGATCCGCACCCGGCACGCCCTTGTCCCGTTGAGGCTGAACGCCCGTCTCACCGATGCCGCTGCGGCGCATTCGCGCCAGATGGCGACCGACGGCTACTTCGACCACACCTCTGCGGACGGCACCGCGTTCTGGAAGCGAATCGGCCGCTGGTACAGCGCCGGGGGCTATCACTATTGGTCGGTGGGCGAGAACCTGCTCTGGTCGTCACCACAGGTCGACCCGTCGGGTGCCCTGCAGCTCTGGATGAATTCCCCCGAGCACCGCGCGAACATCCTCAGCGCGCGTTGGCGTGAGATCGGCGTCTCCGCATTGCACCTCGCGACCGCGCCCGGCGTCTACCACGGGCTCGAGGTGACGATCATCACGACGGACTTCGGCGTCCGTCGCTAGCAGAGAGCCGCGGTACCCTCAAAGGGCGCGCCCGTAGCTCAGTGGAAGAGCGGCGGCCTTCTAAGCCGTTGGTCGGAGGTTCGAATCCTCCCGGGCGCATGGCGGTTGGTCGGGCGAGACGCCGCTACGATGAGCGGCGCACGGTGGCGGTAGCTCAGTTGGTAGAGCCCCGGGTTGTGGTCCCGGTGGTCGCGGGTTCGAGTCCCGTTCGCCACCCTCTCGAAAGCCCGCGTCTCGAGCGGGCTTTCGGCTTCTCGGGGGTCGTGCCAGGGCCGACCCACGGCCACCGTGGCAACACCCGGCATCAGGGTGTTGCACTAAGGCGCGATGTAACCGCCTTCGAGGAGTCGCATCGCGAGGCTACTCATCGCAAGGTACTCCGCCGCACGCTCACGCTCGTCGATATGTGCGTCCACCGTGTGGGCCTTCTCGTTTCGGAACTTGTCGATTGCCATCGTCAAGAACTTGACGCCCTCGTTGAAGTCATCCTCGACCCACGGCTCGATTGCGCCCTTGATCCGCAGCTTCCCTCTGTCGAAGGCCTCCGAGCCAGTCTCATGTCCAGTCAGCTGCCGCAGACGGCTCCGCACGACCTTAAAGCTCTTCTCGACCGCCTCGGCTGGGTGCCCCGCCTCGTACAGTTCGCTGCAAGCTTCACGGATGGCAGGATGTAGCTCATCCAGCCTTAGAGCGACTGGCATGGCCATCGGATCGAGGACCTCCACTGGTGCCTCTTCCGCTTGCAACTCACGCAAGAACGTGGCCGCGTCATCCATTGCCTTCTGGTCCATCTGTCGTGCCTGACCCTCACTACTAATCACGAAGCCGAAGCGGAGGGCGTTGTTGAGAATCTCAACGTAGTCGTCTCCGAAATTGTCCCCGACGATCGTTCGCGCTCTCTTTTTCCAGAGCGCCACCTTGAGGCGCTGACGCGACCCGGCCCACCGTTCACGCTACGCCGCGCGGACCTCTCCGGCTAGACGCTTCTCCGGGCATGGCCAGGATTACGCTAAATGCGACCGGCCGGTGGGCATCACTCCACCGGCCGCCTCGGTCGCGTCTCACTAGCAGCCGGGTAGGGGGTGACAAGAGTGGCCCACCGTTGTCCCACCGAAGCAGGTGCCCGTCCGCGTCGTAACGCGAGCTTGCTGTCGCCGAGACCGAGGCGAACAGACGCCGCGCTGCATGATCAGGATAGAGCGCTCAGCGTGATGGTGCTCTCTTGCAGGCTGGCTCGCTCTGACCTTGGTACCCCTCGCTAGTGGTGGCTCGCTCTGGCGTCCTGGTGCTCTCCGGCTTCATGGCTTAACTCATTTCGGGCCGCCGTCGCCGCCCGGGACAACCCCTTTGGAGTCCAAGACGTGGCGAACATACGCCTCGCCCACTCCACTGCGACGACAACCTCACTCGGACCCCGACCGGGGCGTGGGTCGAGTTACAGCGGTTCGACCTCGAGCACGCCGTTCGTCGGTTCCTCGACGAACTCCGCAATCCGCTCGACCGGCACAACCGCGGTCACCCGGTAATGCACGTTGCCGTGCGCGATCAGTGTGTCACCGACCTGCCAGTTCCCTTCGCTCGTCTCGAGGCGGCCGGCGTCGTCGCCGTCGGCCAGCTTCAACTCGAACCGGTAGCTCACGCTCACTCCGTTTCCGGGGCCGAAGGGCGACGAGACCCTACCGTGACCGGCTTTTTAGGTGAGGGGTGGAGTTAGTGGGCTGTTAGTGCTATTTCCTACGGTCGGGGGAGGGCATGTAAACGGCCAGGAAAGGGAAATCGTGGACTCGAGACTGCGGTATCGGGCGGCTTCGGCTGCGCTCTTCGTTGCGTGCTTGCTCGCGCTCGGCGCGGGGGCAGGGAGAGCGGGCGCATCAGCTCCTTCGAACGACAACTTCGTCAATGCGACCGTGCTTGCTCCGTCCGGCGGGACGCTGACGACCGATAACACCGACGCGACGAAGGAGGCGGGCGAGCCGAACCATGCGGGAGATGCAGGCGGCGCGTCGATCTGGTTCAGCTGGACGCCAAGCTTCACTGGCGCCGCCTCGGTCGACACGAGCGGCAGCACCTTCGACACGCTCCTTGGCGCCTACGCCGGATCGAGTGTCTCGGCACTGACTCGAGTGGCATCAAATGACGACATCGGCGTAGCGGGTGGGAGCAGCCGGATCTGCTTTCCTGTGACGGCCGGAATGACCTACTCGATCGCGGTCGACGGGTTTGGAGGAGACAGCGGCAACGTTGCCCTTGCTTGGGGCAGCAATACGGACGCGGCACCTTGTCCGACCCTGCCCGCAACCGTCTCCGGCACCACGAGCGTCGGTCAGTTGCTGACGGCAACCGGCGGTACGTGGGTCGGCGGCGGCCTGACGTTCTCGCGGCAGTGGTACCGCTGCGCCGTGGAGGTCTGCACGAGCATCCCCGGAGCGACCAGTTCCACGTACACGCTCCAACCGCGGGATGTCGGGACGGACTTGATGGTCGACGTCGCCGCGACGGACGGCACGAACACCTCCCATCAGCAAAGCGACCCGACGGGCGTCGTGGGTATGGCGACCACTCTTGGCACGAACGGCCGCATCTTCTTCGGGACGGACAGAAACGATCCCTCGGGGGAGGACGTCTATGGGACAAACCCGGACGGAACAGCCACTGTCCCGATCCGCGCGACGAGCGATTTCGAGACCGAGCCAGCGCCCTCGCCTGACGGAAGCAAGATCGCCTACAGCAACCTGACGAGTCAGAGCCTCGTGATCGCCTCGAGCGACGGCAGCAACCCGACCGCCTTGGGTGTCCCGGGTTGGAACCCTGCCTGGTCGCCCGACGGCTCGCGCCTCGCCTTCGTTGACTACAACGGCACTGTCTACGACGGTGAACTCTTGATCGCGAACGCGACGACGGGCTCGACGGTCGTCGTCCCGGTCGACGGAGCGGTCTATGACGTCGACTGGTCGCCGGACGGCACAAAGCTGGCCTTGTCGGTGAGGCCGACCGGTGACGCCAACTTTCATATCGCTCTCCTGAACGCGGACGGGAGCGGCAGCCTCGACGTACTGACGTCGGCCACGACCGACGACAGAGATCCGGCCTGGTCGCCCGACGGGTCGACGATCGCGTTCTCGCGCTCCCCGGTCGCGGGAGGGATCACCGACGGCGACATCTACATGATCAACGCGGACGGCACGAACGAGACGCTGCTCTACAACGGCGACCTGACCCACATCGCGGTCGAGCCCGACTTCTCTCCGGACGGAACCAAGGTCGTCTTCGCGGCCGCCGGGTTGCTCAACGAGGTGGGAAGCGACGGCAGCAACCCAACGCAGATCACGGCGGCAAGCTGGGGCGAAGACCCGCAGTGGTCGGTTGCCTACACCGCACCGTCCGGCGGAGGTGGCGGCGGCGGTGGTGGTGGCGGCGGTGGTGGCGGGAGCACGTCGGTCCCCGATCTCAAGGTGGCCCTGTCGGCGTCGAAGACGACGCTTGCACCGGGTGAGGAGAGCGATCTCGTCGCGACCGTCAGCAACGGCGGTGGCGCCGGCTCGCTGCAGACACACCTCGTGATCACGCTGCCTGCGACGATGACGTTGCTCGGCCCGCCGGCCTTCGACCGCGGCTCCGGCTGCACGGGGACGCAGACGATCGACTGCTTCCTCGACTACCTCCCGAACGGGGGCACCACGAAGGTGCTGTTCGCGGTCCGGGTCAGCGGCGGCGGCGCGCAGACGTTGAGCGCTGCCGCGAGCGCGGACCGGGAGGCGAACCCGGCCGACAACAACGCGGCGATCACGCTCATGGTGCAGACGACCAGCCCGCCGCCTCCGCCACCTTCTCCGATCGTCTGCCACGGCGTGCGGCGGCTCGGTGACGCGCGACCCAACCGCATCGTCGGCACGAACTGCCCGGATGTGCTGCGCGGCGGCGCCGGCAACGACAGCATCTACGGCCTCGGTGGAAACGACATCCTCTACGGCGGGCCCGGACGCGACGTGCTCAACGGGGGCGCAGGAAACGACACGATCTTCGCCCGCGACGGCGTAGCCGACACCGTCACCTGCGGCACCGGCAAAGACACCGTCATCGCCGACCGCTTCGACCACATCGCCCCAGGCTGCGAAACCATCAAACGGCGGTAGCCGACCGAAAGTGACCGGCCCGCAGCCTGTGTAACCTCCGCCGTTGAGCCGGAGGGGTGTCCGAGCGGTCTAAGGAGCGCGACTGGAAATCGCGTATGTGCTGAAAGGTGCATCGAGGGTTCAAATCCCTCTCCCTCCGTACTGCGAAAGCCCGCCGTCCAGCGGGCTTTCGCCCGTCAGGGGCTGCGGTACGATGCGCGCGCCCGGAGAAGTGGCCGAGTGGCTGAAGGCGGCGCCCTGCTAAGGCGTTAGGTGGGGAAATCCCTGCCTCGAGGGTTCGAATCCCTCCTTCTCCGCTGAGTCGAATTCACCCTTCCGGGCGATGCCCAGCCCCCTCCGGATCGTGGAGGATTCGCTTGCCGGCTCCCCCTGACAACACCGGCGACTGACGTGACTGCGGCGATGCCCGTCCCTCCCCCGGGCGGGTTTCGTCCTTTCAGGGGGTCTCTCTCAGGATCAGTGGGTCGACGCGTAGACGTACGCCGACACGTCCTGGATCTGCTGGTCGGTCAGTTGCCCCTTGTAGGCGGGCATCGGGCCGCCGCCCTGGTTGACCTGCAGCACGATCCGGGCAAGCGGCGGCTTCAGCTGATCGAGGTTCGGGCCGACGGTGCCGGTCGCGCCGGCCGCCTTCAGCGTGTGGCAGCCGCCGCACCCTGTCGTCTCGAAGACCGCCTGTCCGGCGGTTGGGTTACCCGGCTTCGTGGCAACGGTTGCCGTCGGACTTGTCGTCGAGGCCGTCGTTGTCGTGGCAGCCGTCGTGCTCTGGTCGAAGACGAGGACGGCCGTGATCATCGCGACGAAGAAGAGGACGCAGAGGCCTAGGTACCAACCGAGACGGCGACCGGGGAAGTCCGGGTTGCGCCGTGGCATGACGAACGACGAGATGAGCGCAAAGGCGACAAACGAGAGGCCGAAGATCGCCAGCCCGATCTTGTTGGCCGTAGAGAGGCCGGCAACGACGAGTGTGATCGTCGAGAGCATCGGGGCGGGAACCTACCGCAACTAGCTGCCGGCCGCGTCGCCGGCGCCCGGCTCGTCGACGCCGCTCTCGGGCGTACCGACGACAGCCAGCTGCGCTTGCCGCAGGTAGAGCAGCTCGTAGAGCGACGCGGCAATCACTGCCCCCGCGAACGGCCCGACGTACCAGACCCACCAGTTCGCCCAATGGTCACCCACGAGCTGTGGCCCGAACGCGCGCGCCGGGTTCATCGCGCCGCCCGTGAGCCCGTAGGCCATCAGGACGCCGAAGGCGATCGTCAGGCCGATCGCGAGCCCGCTGATCTGCGCGAAGGCGCCGCGCGGGTCGACGGCCGTGGCGAAGATCACCCAGACCAGGAAGAACGTGATCACGGCCTCGACCACGACGCCCACGCCGGCGCCGATCCCCGACCCGAGCGCCGGCACGCCAAGATTGCTGGCGTTCTGCGGGCCGCTCGGCAGAACCCACGCGACCAGGAGCGCGGCGAGCGCCGCTGCGCCGAACTGCACGAGCCAGTACCAGCCTGCGAGCAGCGGCGAGATCCGGCGCGTGAGTAGGAAGCCGAGCGTGACGGCTGGGTTGAAGAAGCCGCCCGAGATGAACCCGACAGATGAGACCATCACGGCGATCACGAGCCCGTTCGCGAGAGCCAGGTCGGTCGCCGTCCGTGCATAGGCGGCCCCGCCGCAGGCGATGAAGATCAGCGCGAAGGTCCCGACGAACTCCGCAACGCCCCGGCGGATGTAATCGCGCTCCAGCACGATCGCAACCTTATAGGACCTGCGTCGGACGGCACGCCGACCTCAGATCATGAAGGCGCCGTTGTTATGGTCGATCGCCTGGCCCGTGACGCCGATCGCGTCGTCCGACAGCAGCCATGCGACCGTGCCGGCGATTTCTTCCGGTCGGCTCATCCGCCGCAGCGGCACCTCTTGCATCGCGCGCTCGAACGCCTCGTCTCGCGTCAGGCCCTCGAACGCGTCGAGGCCTTCCCAGGCCATGCTCGTGTCCACCCACCCGGGGCAGATCGCGTTCACCTGGATGCGTCGCGGCGCAAGCTCCGCGGCGAGCGAGCGCACGAGGCCGAGCAGGCCGGCTTTGGACGCGCAGTAGGCCGTGTAGCCCGGTACGCCGATGCGGGCGAGGATCGACGACGTGACGACAATTCGCCCGCCGTCTGCGAGGTGCGGTTCCGCTGCGCGAGCGCACCAGTAGGTGCCGTAGAGATTCGTCTGCACGATGTCGTCGAAGCGGTCCTCGGCACCGGGCTCGTTCGGGCCGCCGAGGCCTGCGTTCGCGACGAGTGCGTCGAGCGGGCCGTCGATCGCGGCGCGCACCTGATCGGGATCGCGAACGTCACACGTGCGCGAAGTTGCGCTGGGCACGACGTCGCGCAGGCGTGACTCGTTGCGCGCGAGCAGCGTCAAGCGTGCCCCTTCGGCGGCGAGACGTTGCGCGATCGCGCGGCCGATTCCGGTCCCCGCGCCGGTGACGACGACGTGCTTGCCTGCGAGGCGATTCACGCGGGCGAGTCTACGGGCGCCGCCTGGAGCGTCGAGCGCTCGACGAGCGCACTGCCGACGATCGTCAGCACCGCCAGCGACTGCAGGCCCAGGACCGCCGCGATGACGTCGCGCGTCGCGAACCGGCTGAGTGCCCATCCTGCGAGCAGCAGCCCGATGGGTGCCGCGACGCAGATGAGCACCGCCGAGAACGCAAGCGCCTGGGTGCGCAGGTCCGGCGGGATGCGCAACATCACGAACGCCTGCATCGGCGCATTGACGAGTGACATGAAGAAGCCGGCGCACGCGATCGCGACAGCAGCGAGGAGCCACGGTCCCGGCATGACGACACCCCACATCGATGCCATCTGGCAGAGGAACGCGCCGGCTGTCAATGCCAACGGCTCGATGCGGCGCACCACGTGCAGAGCGACGAACGCGCCGAGCAGCGCCCCGCCGCCGAGCGCGCCGAACAACCAACCGAGGACGTGCGGGTTGGCCCCGTACCGCGTGACCACGAGCACCGGCAGGGTGGCGAAGAAGAGCGTCCAGCAGACGTCCAGCAACGTGAACGACGGCTGCCAGATACGTAGGAGCCGGTCGTGGAGGATGAACCGCGCACCGTCGAAAGCGCCCCGGCGGTCTTGCGGCGCAGCCACCTCCGGCGGGTGGACGAACAACCCGACGAGCACGAAGGACACGAGGTACGTCGCGGCGTCGATGTACAGGATGTTCGTTGCTCCGACGATCGCGATCAGCACACCGGCGAGCGGCGGCCCCAGGAAGATCGTGAGGCGGTTCGCAGCCTGGAACAATGCTGTCGCGGTAGCAACGTCGCCGTGCTCTTCGCCCACGAGCTCCGGGACGACCGCGCGCTGGACGCCGAGGTACGGCGCGATGAAGACGCCGCTCAGCGCGACGAGCGCGAGCAGCATCCAGAACGGCAGCAGACCGAGCGAGTTGAGCAGCGGGATCGCCGCGAAGAGCGGGACGCGGGCGAGATCGCAGAGCAGCATGGTGCGCCGCGTCCCGACTCGCCCCGCGATCGCTCCGCCCCAGAAGCCGAGCACCGCGATCGGCACGATCTCGGCGATCAGGACCCAGGTCATGCGCTGCGGCGACCCGGTCGTGCGCAGGACGAACCAGGGCAGAGCGACCCACGTCATCTGCGTCCCGAGCGACGAGACGACCTCCGCGGCGAGAAGCGCCGCGATCCGCCCGTCGCGGAGAAGTTTCACGACTCTGCCGCAGCGCCGAAGCTGACGGCGACGTGCCGCGTGCCGCGCCGCTCCCCGCGGCCACGGAACTCGTCGAGCAGCGCTTCGAAGCGCTCTCCGAGTTGCACGAGCTCCGACGGTGTCAACTCGAGCATCGCGGAAGAGGTCTGGGCCGCGCGGCGCCAGCGCGCGGGCAGCTCGTGCTCGTGCCGGAGCGCATCGCGAATCCGCTGTTGTTGCCGCGCGACGAGCTCGTCGCGGAGCACTGCCGACTCGACCCCGTCGGAGTTGAACTCGATGCGGGTGGCCGTCGCCCGCCAGGGACGCTCCCGGCCGGCGCCGCCCTCGCCTTCCTCGACGAAGCGCCACTTGCCAAGCGCGCGCAGGTGGTAGCTGCAGGACGAGGGGCTGTCGCCGACGACGGCGGCGCACTCGGTGGCGGTGGCCTGGTCGACCGTGTGTAGGTAGTCGAGCAGCGCCAGCCGGGTGGGATGTGCGAGCGCGCGCATCGCGCGTGGATCGTTCAGAGTGAGGGAGTTCTCGAAAGAGATCTTTCGAAACTACTCTTTCGAGAGCCAGGCGTCAAGTACCTGCTGCTCCTTCTCTCGCGCGAGGCCGGCCGGCGGGTCGGCGGGTGCAGCGCCGCTCCGCGCCCATTCGAGGGTGGCCTGCACCGTCTCTTCGAGCGGTCGCGTCTCGAGGCCCGCACCGAATGCGGCGGTCGGGTCGACGGAGAGCATCCCGGCGTACTCGGCGTCGTGCAGCCAGAGCGGCAGCTCCATCCATTCACCGACTTCGTGCTCGGCGAGGAAGTCCCCGTCGACCCACACGAGCTCGGTCTCGACGGCGGCGACCCGCCGGCACGTCTCGAACAGGTTCGCGCGGGTCGTCGGGCGATCGACCGCGTTGAAGGTCCCTGCTGTCCCGCCTTCGGCGCAACGAACGATCCAGCCGGCGAGGTCGCGCGCGTCGATCACCTGCGCGGCCGCTCTCGGCGGCGCGGGCACGAGCACACGCCCACCCTCCGCAAAGCGCCTGGGCCAATAGGTGAACCGCCCGGTCGGATCCCAGGGCCCGACGATCAGTCCGGGCCGCGGGATGAATGCACCAGGGAAGCGGTCGCGGACGACGTCCTCGCAGAGCGCCTTCAGCTCACCGTAAGCCTCCCGCCACTCTTCGGTCTCCTCCTTCAGTTCCGCGACCGGCGACTCCTCGGTTGGCGGCGTCGCGACGCTTGCATACACCGAGATCGACGACACGAACGTGTAGTGGCCGACGTCACCGAGCGCATCGATCGTGTCGCGCACGATTCGTGGCACGTAACCGCTCGTATCGACGACGGCATCGAAGCCGCGACCGCGTAGCGCGTCCAGCTCACCGTCGCGGTCGCCGCGCAGCTTCTCGACCGTCGGGTGGAGCTCGGGCCGGGTCTGGCCACGGTTGAACAGCGTCACGTCGTGGCCGCGCTCGAGCGCGGCGTCGACGACGTGCCGCCCGAGGAACTGGGTCCCACCGAGGACGAGTAGGCGCATACCTCACCCTATGCCCCCTTTCGGGGATGCCGCCGGCCGGTCGGCGCGCCACCATGGAGGCGTGGGGGTGCCCGTGTTTCGGGGGAGCTTTGGCGTGCCGCAGGCCGAGCGGCTGCTCTGGCGCGCCGGTTTCGGCCCGCGTGCCGGTGAGGCCGAGCGCCTCGCGAAGCTCGGCCGCCACGGCGCCGTGCACGCGCTCCTGTACCCAGGTCGCGAGCGTTTCGTCGGCCCGGCGCCGCACGACGCGAAGGGGCGTCCGCTCGCTCCGGCCGATGCGTGGGGGCACGACCACTGCTGGTGGCTCGACCGGATGGTCAGGACCTCGCGCCCGCTCGTCGAGCGCATGGCACTCGTCTGGCACGACTGGTTCGCGACCTCGAACGACGGCGTCGGCAGCCAGAAGCTGATGCTGCGCCAGAACGAGCTCTTCCGTAGCCGTGGGCTCGGCTCGTTCGAGCAGCTGTTGCTCGACGTGACGAAGGACCCCGCGATGCTGCTCTGGCTCAACGGCACCGAGAACTCCAAGGACGCGCCGAACGAGAACTACGCGCGCGAGATGATGGAGCTCTTCACGCTCGGGGCGGACCGTGGCGCTTACAGCGAGCGCGACGTCCGGGAGCAGGCGCGCGCGCTGACCGGCTGGCAGAACGACTGGAAGCCGGGGCTTGGCGACTACAACTTCCACTTCGAGCGCCGAGAGCACGACACCGGGACGAAGACCGTCTTTCGCAAGTCGGGCCGCTACGACTGGCAGTCCGCGTGCCGCCTGTGTGTCTCGCACCCACTGCATTCGTCGTTCTTCGTGGCGAAGCTGTGGTCGTACTTCGTACCGACCGCTCCCGACCATGCGACCCAAGCCGGGCTCGAGACGCTTTACCGTCGCAGCCACGAAGTGCGCCCGGTCTTGCAGGCGATCCTCGAGCACCCGGCGCTCTACGACGGGCCACGCATGGTGAAGCCGCCGGTCGTGCACCTCGCCGGGCTGCTGCGGCGCATCGGCGCGGGGATCACGACGACGGACTGGGCGTGGATCGGGCAGCTCTCCGGGCAGCAGCTCTTCTACCCACCGAACGTCGCGGGTTGGGACGACACACGCTGGCTCGACACGGCGACGTTCCGCGGGCGCTGGATCGCCGTGCAGCGGATCCTCCAGGACCGCAGGCTCGACCCCGCGAAAGGGAAGCCCGCGGACGCCGCCACGGTGCTCGGCCGGGCGCTTGCCTTCTGGAACAAGCCGCCGCTCGCCGACGCGACGCACGCTGCGCTTTTGCAGTTCGCCCACAAAGCGCTGGCGGATGCGGGCAACGCGAGCTGGAAGCAGCAGCAGTATCCCGCCCTCGTCGAGAACGCGCTGCGCCAGCTGATCGCGATGTCGCCGGAGGTGCAGACCTCATGAGCCGTAGGCTTGACGGAGGCGTAAGGAGCGCAGGTGCCGGCTTTGCCGGCGCCCGAGCGGGGTTGAGCCGCGTCGTTTGCGACGAGTGCAGCCGTGCGGATGCGTTGCGCGCAGTCGCGGGACGCGGGCTGCCGACGATCGAGGCGGGAATGCCGGCGCCGGCCGGGACGGGCCTGACGCGCCGCAGCTTCGTTGCGCGGTCGCTCGGACTTGCGCTCTCGGTCTACGGTGTGGGACGTCTGCAGCTCTTCGAGGAAGGCATCGCCGCCGCGGCGACCGGCGCAGCGCAGCCGGTGCTGGTGACGGTCTTCCTGCAAGGCGGCGCAGATGCTCTGTCGCTTCTCTATCCCGACGGCGACCCGCTGTACCTCAAGCTGCGTCCGCAACTCGGGTTGACCGGAGGAACGCCGTTCGCCGAGGACGACCGCCTGGTCTGGCACCCGGCCCTGACGCCGATCGCCCAGCTGCATGCCGAGGGCAAGGTCAGCGTCCTGCCGGCCGTCGGGTACGACCATCCCGATCAGTCGCACTTCACCTCACGGCACTTCTGGGAGGTCGGCGCAACCGAGACGTCGCTGCTGACGGGCTGGCTGGGGCGCTATCTCGATGCAACCGGGACGCTCGACAATCCGCTCCAGGGCCTCTCGATGACGGGATCGCTGCAGCCGACGCTCGCGACTGCGAAGGTGCCGGTCGCCGCGATCGACGGGCCTGACCAGTACGACTTCTGGGTGCCGGGTGTGTGGGGCGAGGTCGAGGCGCGAATGCTCGATGCGGTCGGGACGCTCGGCCGCCTCCGGTCGAGCGACCCCGCGGTGCGCACGGTCGCGGGAGTCACCGGGCAGGCCGACACGCTGCGCCGCCAGCTCAAGCCGTTCGGCGCGCAGGGGGCAGTCACCCCGCCGGTCGCGTACCCGCAGGCTGACGACTCCTTTCCGAAGCGCCTGCAAGGGCTGGCCGCGATGGTGGCGGCCGGGCTGCCGCTGCGCTGCGTCGCGCTCGAGGCGACAGGCGAGTACGACACGCACGCCGGCCAGACAGCGGCGCTGACACCGGCGCTGACGATGACTGCGGCGTCGCTCCTTGCATTCCAGCGCGATCTCGAAGCCCGCGGCGTGGCCGACCGTGTGCTGACGCTCGTCTGGTCGGAGTTCGGCCGGCGTGCCAAGGAAAACGGCTCGGGCGGTACCGACCACGGCGCCGCCGGCACGGGCTTCCTGATCGGGTCGCGCGCGGCGGGCCGGCAGATCGGGGAGTTTCCCGGGCTCGCGACGGGGCTGGACGCCGACGGCAACCTGAAGGCGACCTCCGACTTCCGCGCGGTCTACGCGTCGCTGCTCGAGCAATGGCTCCACTTCGACGCGGCGCGCGTGATCCCAGGGGCAGGCCGCTTCGCGCGGCCTCAGCTCGTCAAGTGAAGCTCGTCCTGCTGGCAACCGCGCTCGCTGCGGTCGCATTCGGGGGCATCGCGCCCGCGCGGCTGCAGGTCGTGGCGAAGGAGTACTCATTCACGCTTTCGCGGACGCACGTGAAAGCCGGGCGCTCCGTGATCGAGCTGGCGAACTTCGGCCAGGACCCACATGACCTGCGGCTGCAGCGCGTCGGTGCGCGCCACATCGCCGGTCTCGGCGTCGTCGCGCCCGGCACCCAGTCCGACCTGAGCCTGAAGCTCGCTCCGGGGCGATACTTGCTCTGGTGCTCCGTCGCGAATCATCGCGCGCTGGGAATGCGGGCCACACTCGTCGTCACGCGCTGAGCGTCGACGACGTCGGCGACCCGGACGGCACGCCCGTCGTGTATCTGCACGGCGGTGGCGACTCGCGGCTCTCGCGGCATCCTGACGATCGAATCGCGGCGGAGCTCGGAGTGCGCTTGCTCGCCGTTGACCGCTGTGGCCGTGCGCGGCGCACCCGGAACCTGCGGGCCTGGGCCGAGCGGTTCGTCGCAGCGTTCGACGTCGAGCGGTTCGCTGTCCTCGGCTGGTCCGCCGGCGGTCCGCACGCGCTCGCGGTCGCAGCGGTCGCGCCGGAGCGGGTGAGCCGGGTCGCTCTGGTCGCGGCCATGCCGCCGCCTGACGGCACCTCGGTGCTGCCGGATGATGTGCGCCGTGTGATGCGTGTCGGACGGTTCGCACCGCGTTACGCGGCGTACCGGCTCGAGCGGTGGGGGAGACTGCCGACCCCGCCGACCGGGGACCCGGTCACCGATGAGGCCTATGCGCTCGGGCGGGTCGAGTCGTTTCGCCACGGCGGTCTGTGGCTCGCCCGCGAGCTCGCCTACCTCGGCCGCCCGTGGGGGTTCGAGCTCGCGGACGTGCGCGCGCCAGTGTCGATCTGGTGGGGCGAGCGAGACGACGTCTGTCCGCCGTCGATCGCGCGCGTGTACGAGGAGCGCCTGCCGAACGCGACGTTGCGGCTGACCGACGATACGCACCAGATCCTCTTCAGCCGCTGGCGCGAGCTGCTCAGCGCTGCGGCGGCCTGAGCGCCGCGAACTCGTCGGTCACCTCGAGCTGGTTCGACGCGAAGCGGAAGAGCGCTGCCGGACGGCCGCCGGAACGTCCCGGCGCCCGCAGGCCTTCGACGCGCTCGAGCACACCGCGGCGGACGAGCACGCGCTGCAGGTTCGTCGCCGACACGTCGTGCCCGAGCGCGGCGACGTAGACGTCGCGCAACTCCGAGATCGTGAACGTCGCCGGTGCGAGTGCGAAGCCGACGTTCGTGTACGAGAGCTTCGCGCGCAACCGAGCCTGCGCCGCTGCGACGAGCTCTGCGTGGTCGGGTGGCAGCGCCAGCTCTGAGCGCCAGTCCCCTCCGAGCTTGGCGTCGGCGCGGGCGAGACCGAGATACGCGGTGGCGAGCCGGCCGTCCCGCAGCAGTCGCGTCTCGAGCTGCTCGACATGCGCGAGCGCTGCGACGTCGAGCGCGCGCGCGAGCGCGGCAGCAAGCGGCTCGCGCGGGCCGACCTGCGCCTCGGGCAGCCTGCCGCCGGGCAGCAACACCTCAAGGCGCCCGTCGCGCGCACGAAGCGCGACGCCGACCACGGCGTGGGAAGTAGAATCGGCCACGGTTTTCGTCCCAGAGTCTAAAACCCCGGAGGCCCCGTTGAAGAGCTTGATCCCGCTGCTCCTCGTGCTCGCCCTCGCTGCGACGGCCTGCGGCTCGAAGAGCTCGTCGAGCACGACGACGACCACGGCGACCACGACCGCCGCAGCCGCCTTCAAGGTCGGGCTGAGCACCGACATCGGCGGCCTGAACGACCGCAGCTTCAACCACCTGGCCTATCTCGGGCTGCTGAAGGCCCAGAAGAATCTCGGCGTGCAGACGCGCGTCGTGCAGTCGGCGTCGCCGGCGGACTACATCCCGAACCTCAGCGCGCTCGCCCGTCAGGGCTACGACCTCGTGATCGGCGTCGGCTTCACCGAGATCGACGCCCTGAAGGCGGTCGCGAAGCAGTATCCGAAGACCCACTTCGCGATCGTCGACGTCTCGAATGCCGACGAAGGCGGGTTGAAAAACGTCCAGGGCCTCCTTTTCAGAGAACAGGAAGCGGGCTACCTCGCCGGGTACGCCGCCGGGCTTGCCGCGAAGCACCGTGTCGGGCACGTGGTCTCGTCCGTCGGCGGCCAGAAGCAGCCGCCGGTCGACCGCTACATCGCGGGCTACCAGGCCGGCGCGAAGGCGGCCGACCCGGGCATCAAGACGCTGAACGGCTACTCGCAGGACTTCGCGAACCAGGCGAAGTGCAAAGAGGTCGCGCTGAACCAGATTGCGGCCGGTTCGGTCGTAGTCTTCCAGGTCGCCGGCGGCTGCGGGCTCGGCGCGCTCGACGCCGCCAAGGAGAAGAACGTCTGGGGCGTCGGCGTCGATGCCGACCAGGGCTACCTCGGCACCTACGTCCTCACCTCGGCGCTGAAGCGGGTCGACACTGCCGTCTACGACTCGATCCGCGACGCGCAGGCAGGCAACTTCAAGGGCGGCACCGACGCCATCTACGGGCTCGACGTCAACGGCGTCGGCATCGGCAAGTTCTCGCCGAAGACGCCGGTTGGGATTCCGGCGAAGGTTGCGCAGGTCGAGGCGCAGATCGTCTCCGGCAAAGTCAAGGACATCCCGACCACGGTCAAATGACGGCGCTCAGCGACCAGCAGATCGGGCTTCTGAAGGGGTTGAACTTCGGCGTGATCGCGACCGTCGGCGAGAACGGCAGGCCGCAGACGAGTGTCGTCTGGGTCGACACGGACGGTGAGAACGTTCTCGTCAACACGACGAACAAGCGCGCGAAGGGGCGGAACCTGCGAGCGAACCCGCGCGTCTCGATCAGTGTCTGGGACAACGAGGATCCGTACCGCTACTTCGAGGTCGAGGGCACCGTCGAGCTCGTCGACGAAGGAGCGAACGAGCACATCCACGAGCTCTCGCGCCGCTACGAGGGAAAGGACTTCCACACGCCGGTCGATCGCGTGATCGCGAAAATCAAACCTGAGCGGGTGCTCGACCACGGCATCGACTAGCTGAATAGCTGCATAACCAATATGCTCGCGCCGTGCCGGTGACCGATCTCCGCGCGGCGGCGCGCGACCACCTCTGGTTGCACTTCACGCGCATGCACGGGTACGAGCCGCCAGTGATCGTGCGCGGCGAGGGCTGCTACCTCTGGGACGATCAGGGGAAGCGTTACCTCGACGCGCTGGCGGGGCTCTTCTCCGTGAACATCGGCTACTCGTACGGGGAGGAGATCGGCCAGGCGGCGCTCGAGCAGATGCGCGAGCTGCCCTTCTACACGAACTGGTCGTACGCGCACCCTCGCGCGATCGAGCTCGCGCACGAGCTCGCGCGCCTGGCGCCGCCGCACATCAACCGCGCCTTCTTCGTCTCGGGCGGCTCCGAGGCGGTCGAGTCCGCGTGGAAGATGGCGCGGCAGTACCACATGGCGCGCGGCGAACGCCGGTGGAAGGCGGTTTCGCGCCGCACCGCCTACCACGGCACGACGATGGGGGCGCTCTCGATCAACGGGATCCCGGCGCTGCGCGCTCCGTTCGAGCCGCTCGTGCCCGACGTCGTGCACGTACGCAACACGAACCGCTATCACCGCCCTGCCGACGAGACCGAAGCCGAGTTCACCGCTTTCCTGCTCACCGACCTCGAAGAGTCGATCGAGCAGGCGGGCCCCGAGACGGTGGCGATGGTGATCTTCGAGCCGATCCAGAACGCCGGCGGGTCGTTCACACCGCCGGCCGGGTACTTCCAGGGCGTGCGGGAGATCTGCGATCGCTACGGGATCCTTCTCTGTGCCGACGAAGTGATCACCGCGTTCGGCCGCACCGGCGCCTGGTTCGCGAGCGAGCGGTACGACATCAAGCCGGATCTGATCACCTGCGCGAAGGGGCTGTCGTCGAGCTACGCGGCGATCGGCGCGGTGCTGATCGCGGACAAGGTCGCGGACGCGTTCTCGAGCGAGACAGCGATGTACGCGCACGGGATCACCTTCGGCGGACATCCGGTCGGCTGCGCGATCGCGCTGAAGAACCTTGAGATCATGCAGCGCGAGCAGATCATCGAGCACGTCGCGGAGACCCAGGACGATTTCCGGGTGCGGCTCGAATCGCTGCTCGACCTCGACATCGTCGGCGACGTGCGCGGCACCGGCTACCTCTATGCGCTCGAGCTCGTGAAGGACAAGGAAACGCGCGAGACGTTCAACGACGAGGAGTCC
>DATBBH010000016.1:0-3558 GCA_036271075.1 Gaiellaceae bacterium
GCGGGCTCGTCGGACACCGAACGGAAGTAGCGTCCCGCGTCGGGCTGTGCCGCCGCCCAGCCGCCGTCCTCGAGCAGGATCCCGCCGGCCTCTTCGACGTCGGTGTCCTGGGCGCCGCCGACGTCGATCTCGCCTTCGATCTCCCCATCGCGCCGGAGTGTGAGCCGCGCGACGTCGATCGAGCCGTCCTCCACCGAGACCGAGCCGGTGACTGCGGCGGTGAAGGACTCGCGCTCGAACGCGTCGTACGCCGCGAGCGTCGCCTTTTCGTTCTTCGCACGGAGCCGCCGGTCCTCGAGCTCGCGGATGAAGCGTTCGTAGGCCTTGATCACCTCGTCGGTCGGGCCGTCCATCGCGATGCGGCCGCGGTCGAGCCAGATCGTCCGCTCGCAGAATCGCGCGACCTGGTCGAGCGCGTGCGAGACGAGCAGGACGCCCGCTCCGCCTTCGATCAGCTGGCTCATCCGCGCTGTCGAGCGGGTGAAGAAGTAGGCGTCGCCGGCGCCGAGGATCTCGTCAACGATCAGAATCTCGGGCTGGAACGTCGTGGCGATGGCGAACGCGAGGCGCGCCTGCATCCCCTGCGAGTACGCCTTGAACGGTTGGTCGAGGAAGTTGCCGAGTTCCGTGAACTCCGCGATCTCCGTTTCGGCATCCTCGATCTCGGCGTGCGACATCCCGAGATAGGCGAGCGAGGCCCGGATGTTCTCGCGGCCGGTGAACTCGGGGTGCAGCCCGCCGCCGGTCTCGAGGAGCGCCTGAACGTTGCCGTTGACGGTCACGTTCCCCTCGGACGGGGTGACGTTGCCGGTCACGAGCTTCAGCAAGGTCGTCTTGCCTGCACCGTTTCTGCCGATGATCCCGAGACGCCCGCCGCGCGCCAGCTCGAAATCGATCTCTCGCAAGGCCCAGAACTCCTTGTGCCGGCCCTCTCGGCCGAGCGTGGGCAGGCTGAGCGCGTCGAGCGCGCTGTCGAGCTTCGAGGAGAAGACCTTGTACATCTTCCCGACCTGCTCGAAGCGGATCGCGAGTTCAGACACGGCGGGCTCGTCAGACATAGTCGAGCAGCACGCCCTTTGCGTTGGCGAAGAACCAGCTTCCGAGCACGAAGGTGCCGATCGGCATCAGCACGAGCACGACCACCTGCCAGGCAGCGGGAAACTCGCCTCGCATGATCAGGTGCTGGAACGCGATCACGAAGTAGGCGAACGGGTTGAGCCAGACGATCGGCCGCACTACGGAGGGGAGCTGCGCGGTCGTGTAGGCGAACGGCGACGCGACGAGCAAGATCATCAGGATCACCGTGATCAGGTTCTGCAGGTCGCGGAACGCGACGTTCAGCATTGACAAGATCCAGTTCATGCCGACGAGCCAGATGAGCATGAGCGCGACGACGATCGGGACGGCAAGGATCGTCCAATCCGCGTATCCGGTGAGGATCGCGCCGAGGATCACGAGGGGCATGCCGACGAGCATGACCGCCTGGGCCCCGAGCGCCGTTTGCACCGGAGCGAGGTCGATCGGATACACGGTGTTGTTGAGCACGGCCTTGTTCGCGATCACCGAACCGACGCCGCGGCCCAATCCCTCGGCGACCGAGAGGTACGGAACGAGCCCGCAGAAGATGTAGAGCACGTAGGGGAAGCCGTCGAGCCCGATCGGGTTCGCGCCGCGCACCGTGAACACTTCGAGGTAGATCGCGGAATAGACGCCGAGGATCAGGAGCGGGCCGAGAGCGACCCAGCCGAGCCCGATCAGCGAGCCGGCGTGCCGCAGCCGGAGATCCTGTCCGGTGACACGAAGCAGCAGTCGCCAGTGGCTGCGGATGTACCGCGCCGAGCCTCCGCGTGCATGCCGTGCGGGCTTTTGCGCCGCAGCCGCTACCACGCCGACGCACCGGCGTCGACGCGCGGCAGAACGGCCGCGTCCTCGGCCGTCGCGTGCCACGTGGACGCCCGGTCGTGGAATGCCTGCTGCCAGAGCTCGAGCGAGAAGAGCCCCCACAGGTTGCGGCTGAACGCGCCCTCGCTCTCGATCAGGCTGCGGACGTCGAAGCCGTCGGCGAGGTAGGAACGGCTGCGGGCGTTCTCGCCGGAGAACACGTCGAGCACGAAGTCGCGCAGCTCGCCGTTGACCCATTCCCCGAGCGGGACGGGAAAGCCCATCTTGTCGCGCCGGTCGACGATCGCGGACGGCAGGACGTCGCGCATCGCCTCCTTCAGCGCGTGCTTCAGGTTGCCCTGCTTGAACTTGACGTCGGCAGGCAGCGTGGCGGCGAACTCGACGACCTCGGTGTCGATGAACGGGACGCGCGACTCGAGGCTGTGGGCCATCGACACGCGATCTTCGACGTGGAGCAGGGCCGGCAGAAGCGTCTTGAAATCGAAATGCGTCATCAGGTCGAAGTACGACTCCTTGCGCACGTTCCCCGCCCGGAAGATCGTCTCGAACGTCTCGAACGGCGAGTAGTCGCCCAGCACGTTCCAGTCGATCGCGCCGCGCAGGTCCGGCGCTCGGTCGATCAGCCGGAAGTACCGCGAGTCGAGGTCGCCAAACAAGCCCTCGCGCCAGAACTGCTGCATCAGCGGCTTGTACTCGCGCAGGGTGCCGAGCTGCGGGATGATCGACTCGTAGGTCACGACGAAGTTGCCGTCGTGCATCGTCCCGTCGATCGCCGCCTTGATGCACTGCTCGAAGTACGCGAGCAGGTAGCGCGCGTAGCCGCCGAAGATCTCGTCTCCGCCCTGCCCGCCGAGCACGACCTTCATGTGTTGCGAGGCGAGCCGCGAGACCATGAACTGCGGGAACGAGCCGGGGCCTGCGACCGGGTAGTCGAGGTGGTAGATGACGTCGCGGATGTTTTCGGCGAAATCGGCTGCCCCGATCGTCTGCTCGTGGAGCCGGAAGCCGCGCTCGTCGGCGAGCAGCTGCGCGTAGCGCGTCTCGTCATAGCGCTCGCCTTGGTCGAAGCGTCCGGTGAACGCCTGGAACTCCCGTCCCACTGACTCGGCCGCGAGCGCGGTCGTGATGCTCGAATCGAGGCCGCCGGAGAGGTACGCGCCGACCGGGACGTCGGCGCGGAGATGGAACTCGACCGACTCCTCCACCAGCTCGCGGAGACGGTCGGTCAGCCAGCGCTCGCGGTGGCCGAAGTCGGGCTCGTACTCGACCTCCCAGTAGCGCCGTTCGTGGACGGTGCCCTTGCGAATCGTGAGCGTGTGGCCGGGCAGAAGCTCGCGGACGCCTTTGAACAGCGTCTTGCCCGCGAGGCAGAACTGGAAGGCGAGATAGTCCCTGAGCGCTTCGAGGTCCGTCTCGATCGTCGGCAGGAACGGGAGCAGCGCCTTCGCCTCGGATGCGCCGTAGAAGACGCCGTCGTGCAGCGCGAAGGCGAACGGCTTGATGCCGAAGCGGTCGCGGGCGCAGAACAGCTGCTCCTCGGATTCGTCCCAGATCGCGAAGGCGAACATGCCCCGCAGCCGGTCGACGCAGGCCGGGCCCCAGCGGCGGTAGGCCCGCAGCACGACCTCGGTGTCGGAGGTCGTCCGGAACGAGTCC
>DATBBH010000017.1:0-33200 GCA_036271075.1 Gaiellaceae bacterium
GATCTCGTCGCCGCCTGCCGGTCGGTGCTCGCTCAGGTCGGCGAGGGCGATGAGCTCGCGATCTCCTGCTTCTGGCACTCGCTGATCGGGGTCGACGCGCACGACCGGCCGTTGACGCCCGTGCTGACGTGGCGCGAGGTCGGCGGCGCGGCACCGCCCGCGCTCGGCGGCGCCGATTATCACCGGCGGACCGGCTGCTTCGAGCATCCCTCGTTCTGGCCCGCGAAGATCCGCCGGCTCCAGGACGAGGGTGTTCGTCCGTCGCGCTACCTCTCCTTTGGCGATTACCTTCTGCTCCGGCTCGCGGGCGAGGCGCGGACGAGCGTCTCGACCGCCAGCGGGACCGGCCTCTTCGATCCCAACCGGCTCGACTGGGACGAAGAGACGCTCGAGGTGCTCGGCATCGACCGGGCGCAGCTCGCTCCCGTCTCGGACGAACCCGTCGCCGGGGTCCGGCCGGCGCTCGGCGATGGAGCGTGCTCGAACGTCGGCGTGGGCTGCACGACACGCCAGCGGGCCGCCGTGATGATCGGGACCTCGGCCGCGCTCCGTGTCGTCTACGCGAGCGACTCGGCCGAACCGCACCCGGGGCTCTTCCTCTACCGCCTCGACGAGCGGCGCTTCTGCGAGGGCGGCGCCCTCTCGGACGGCGGCAATCTGCATGCCTGGCTGGCCGGCACCCTGCGCGACGTTGCAGACGCCGGGCTGGCGGCGCGCCCCGCGGCAGCGCACGGGCTCGTCTTTCGGCCGTTCCTCGGCGGCGAGCGGTCGCTCGGCTGGGACGCGAGCCGGCGCGGCGTGATCAGCGGCCTCTCGTTCGCGACGACCCCGGTCGATATCGCCCAGGCCGCGCTCGAGGGTGTCTGCTACCAACTCGCGGACGTGCTGGACGCCATTGGGGGCGTCGACTCGGTCGTCGCGACCGGCGGCGCGCTGCTCGCGAACCCCGACTGGTTGCAGGTGTTGGCCGACGTGCTCGGTCGCCGGCTCGAGGTCTCTACGGGCGAAGGCTCTGCGCGTGGCTCTGCCATGATCGCGCTCGAACGGCTCGGCCTGCCCGTGCCGCAGGCGCCGCTCGCGCAGGCGATCGAGCCGCGTCCCGGCAGGCACGCAATCCATCTGGCCGCGCGGGCAGAACAGAGAGAGACGACCTGAGAGGGGAAACATGATCGGCATCATCGGAGGCGGCCTCGCGGCGGCCAAGCTCGTCGAGGGCTACCGCGCGGCCGGCGGCGAGGACGCGATCGCCATCTGGTCGCAGGACCCGCACGGCCCCTACCACCGGCCGCCGCTCTCGAAGCGGCTGCTGCGTGGGGAGTTGGAGCCGGTGGATGCGCTCGTGCATCCGCTCGAGTGGTACGCGGAGAACGGCGTCGAGTTGCGGCTCGGCGCAACACTCGGCTCGCTCGACGAGGTCCAGGCGGAGACGATCGTCCTCGCCACCGGTTCCCGGCCCCGCCGCCTCGAGGGCGCGGTCGCCCTGCGCACGCTCGACGACTCGCTCGAGCTCCGACGCCGGGCCGGTGAAGCGCAGACCGCGACGGTGATCGGCGGTGGTTTTGTCGGTTGCGAGGTGACGGCATCGCTGACGCAGCTCGGCGTTCAGGTGACGCAGGTCGTGCGCGACCCGATGGTCTTCGCACCACTGCAGGCACCGGAGCTCTCGGAGGCCCTGCACGACGTGTTTCGCGGACGCGGCGTCGAGCTCCGGCTGGAGGAGACTGAGCTCCCGCCCGCCGACCTGGTGGTCGCCGGCATCGGCGTCGTGCCGAACGTCGAGCTCGCCCGTGAAGCGGGGCTCGAGGTGCGGAGCGGTGTCGTGGTCGACGAGCGGTTCCAGACCGCGCGGCCCGGCCTCTACGCGATCGGCGACGTCGCGGAGTTCTACGACCCGCTCTATCGGCGGCATCGGCGCATCGAGCACTGGTCGAACGCTGCATACCACGGCACGACGCTCGGCCAGATCCTGGCAGGGGAGGACGCCCGGTTCGACATTGTCTCGGCCTTCTTTTCCGAGGAGTTCGGTAGGAGCTTCAAGGCATTCGGCGACGCGAGCGGCCACGACTCGACGTCGCTCGAGGGAGACTTCCACGACGATTCGGCCGTCCTGCGCTTCAGCAAGGGCGGCCACGTGATCGCCGCAGTGCTGACCGGCCAGGACGAGGCCGAGGAGGATGCGCTGAAGGCGGAGATCAGAGCAGGCGCGGCGGCCGCGTAAGAGTCGTTACGCTCGCAGTGAAGCGACCCTGCGAGGAGGAGCGTTGGCCAACTCGGAGATCGAGCAGCTCTCGATCGACACGATTCGGACGCTGTCGATGGATGCTGTGCAGCAGGCGAATGCGGGCCACCCAGGCACGGCGATGGCGCTTGCGCCGCTGGCCTACCTGCTGTACGGCGAGGTGCTGCGCCACAACCCCGCGAGCCCACACTGGCCGAACCGCGACCGGTTCATCTTGAGCGCCGGGCATGCGTGTGTTCTTCAGTACTCCGCGCTGCACCTGTCGGGCTACAACCTCTCGCTCGAGGAGCTGAAGCGGTTCAGGCAATGGCAGTCGGCCACCCCTGGCCATCCGGAGCTCGGCCACACAGAGGGGATCGAGGTGACGACCGGCCCGCTCGGTCAAGGGTTTGCGAACGGCGTCGGCATGGGCTTCGCGGAGCGCTTCCTCGCCGGAACGTTCAATCGCCCGCACCACGAGATCGTCGATCACCGTGTCTATGCGATCTGCTCGGACGGCGACCTGATGGAGGGCCTGTCGTATGAAGCGGGCTCGCTCGCGGGGACGAACGCCCTCGGGAAGCTCATCTACTTCTATGACGACAACCGCATCACGATCGACGGCACGACGTCGATCTCGTTCACCGAAGACCGGGCGAAGCGGTTCGACGCGCTCGGCTGGCACGTGCAGCACGTCGCCGACCCGAACGACCTGGCCGCGCTGCGCACGGCGATCGCCCAGGCTCAAGACGAGTCGGCGCGTCCGTCGCTGATCATCGTCCGCTCGCACATCGCGTTCGGTGCGCCGCACGCGGTCGACACGGCGAAGTCGCACGGCTCCCCGCTCGGCGCGAAGGAGGTTGCCGAAGCAAAGAAGGCACTCGGCTGGGACCCGGACAAGCATTTCTTCGTCCCCGACGAGGTCTACGCGCATATGAACGGGACCGAGCGGGGCGGTGAGCTCGAAGCGGCCTGGCAGCAGGCCTTCTCGAACTGGTCGCAGGCGTTCCCCGCCGAGCGTGAGCGCTGGGACGCCGCGTGGGAAGGCCGGATCGCGCCGTGGACGCTGCCGGAGTTCGCGGCGGGCGAGGAGATCGCGACCCGCGATGCCGGCAAGAAGGTCATGCAGGCGTTCAAGGACGCGGTGCCGACGATGATCGGAGGGGCCGCCGATCTCGTCGAGTCGACGAAGACGGAATTCGAAGGTGGGGGCCTCTTCTCCGACCGCTGGGCCGGCCGGAACATCGCCTTCGGCATCCGCGAGCATGCGATGGGGTCGATCGTCAACGGGATCTGCGCGCACGGCGGCTGTGTCAAGCCCTACGGATCGACGTTCCTGATCTTCAGCGACTACATGCGGCCTGCCGTGCGCCTGTCGGCCCTGATGGGCCTGCCCGTCGTGTGGGCCTGGACCCACGATTCGGTCGGGCTCGGCGAGGACGGCCCCACGCATCAGCCGGTCGAGACCTACGCCGCCCTGCGCGCGATCCCGAACCTCTGGTTCGTGCGACCGGCGGATGCGAACGAGACCGCGTACGCCTGGAAGGTCGCGCTCGAACGGCGTGACGGGCCCGTCGCGCTCTCGCTCTCGCGCCAGAAGGTGGCGACGCTCGACCGCAGCGGGCTCGCGCCGGCCTCCGGGCTCGAGCGCGGCGCGTACACGCTCTGGGAGTCGTCATCGTCACCGGAGCTGATCCTGATCTCGACCGGCGCCGAGGTCGGGCTGACGCTCGACGCGGCCCGCAGGATCGCCGAGGAGGGAACTGCGGTGCGGGTGGTCTCGATGCCCTGCTGGGAGCTCTTCGCCGAGCAGCCGGCGGACTACCGCGACGAGGTGCTGCCGCCCGACGTGCGCGCCCGGCTCTCGGTCGAGCCCGGCGTCGAGCTCGGCTGGAGCCGGTGGGTCGGAGAGCACGGCGACTCGATCTCGATCGAGCACTTCGGCGCATCGGCCCCGGGCAACACGGTCCTGGAGCACTTCGGTTACAACCTGGACAACGTCGTCGCGCGTGCCGCGGCCCTGCTGGAACGGGTCGCGTGATGAAGCAAGCCGACACGATCAGGGAGTTCCTGGCGCTCGTCTCGCCGGGGTTCTGCATGGAGGGGGAGCTGCCCGCGGTCCACGTCGAAGGGATCGAAGTTCGGCACGACGGGCACGCAATCGCGATGGTGCAGGCCGACGGCCGCACGCTGCCGCTCCGCTTCACCTTCGACGAGGGCAAGATCGCCCGCGTCGAGGTTCTATGAGGGTCGCGGCCGCCTTCGACCATCGCGGGGTGCACCTCCGCGACGCGGTGCTCGAGGTGCTCGCCGGTCACGAGGTCCTCGATCTCGGCACCGACACGGATGCAGTGCGCATCGATTACCCCGACAAGGCACGCGAGGTCGGTGAGGCGATTCAGCGCGGCGAGGCTGAACGCGCGATTCTCGTCTGCGGTTCCGGCGTCGGTGCGGCGGTGGCGGCTTGCAAGCTGACCGGAATTCGCGCCGCCATCTGCCACGACTCATACAGCGCGCACCAGGGCGTCGAGCATGACGACATGAACGTGCTTTGTCTCGGCTCCGAGGTCGTGGGGCCGTCGCTCGCGCGCGAGCTCGTCCAGACATTCTTGAACGCGACGTTCGACGGGGGCGAGCGCTATGTCGCGCGCCTTTTGAAGGTCGCAGAGATGGAAAAGGAGATGAAAGATGGCCAAGGCAAAATCACGGCTGCATGAGCTCGCCGGGCTCGGGCAATCCGTTTGGTTCGACACGCTCTCGCGTGAGCTCATCCAGTCGGGCGAGCTGAAGCGAATGATGAAGCAGGACGCCGTTACCGGCGTCACTTCGAACCCGACGATCTTCCAGAAGGCGCTCTCGCAGGGCGATGCATACGACGAGGACTTGAAGCAACTCCTCGCCGAGACGGACGATCCCGCGCAGATCTTCTTTTCGCTGGCGCTGCAAGACATTCGGGACGCGTGCGACGTGCTCAAGCCGGCGTACGACGCATCGGGCGGGATCGACGGATACGTCTCGATGGAGGTCGAGCCCGGGATCGCCTACGACACCGAGAAGACGTTCGCCCAAGCGCGCTGGATCGCGAGCGAGGTCGACCGCCCGAACCTCTACGTGAAGATCCCGGCCACGGAGCCCGGGCTGCCGGCGATCGAAGACTGCACTGCGCACGGCACGTCGATCAACATCACGCTGATCTTTTCCCTTGACCGCTACAAGGCGGTCGTCGAGGCGTACCTGCGCGGGCTCGAACGGCTCGTTGCGGGTGGTGGCGACCCGTCGCAGGTCGTGTCGGTCGCGTCGTTCTTCGTCTCACGCGTTGACACCGAGGCCGACAAGCGGCTCGATGCTGCCGGCCACCCCGAGCTGAAGGGAAAGCTCGCGGTCGCGAACGCGAAGCTCGCGTACCAGCATTTCCTGGAGTCGTTCTCGGGGCCGCGCTGGGAGTACCTCGAAGGCAAGGGGGCGAACAAGCAGCGCTGCCTGTGGGCGTCGACCTCGACGAAGAATCCCGACTACCGGGATGTGATCTATGTCGAGGAGCTGATCGGTCCGGACACGGTCAACACGATGCCCCTCGAGACGATCCGGGCGTTCCAGGATCACGGCGAGGTGCGCGGTGAGACGGTGCTCAAGGGCGTCAAGAAGGCCAACGAGCTGTTGACGAGGCTTGCGGACGCCGGTGTCGACTACGACGACGTCACGCTCACGCTCGAAGCGGAGGGCGTGCAGAAGTTCGCCGACTCGTTCGATGAGATCGTCGAGAGCATCCGCGTCAAGCGCGGCGCGCTGGCGGCGGCGTAGGTCGTGAGCAACGAGCTCGTCGAGCGGATCTGGGCGCGCGACCCGGCGGTTTGGACGGGTGCCGACGAGGCGCGGTGGCTCGGGTGGCTCGACGAGCCGTGGCGCATGTACGAGGACGTCGACCTGTTGCTGCAGTACGCGGACTCGCTGGTCGATCGCATCGACGCGATCGTCTTGCTCGGCATGGGCGGCTCGTCGCTTGCGCCCGAGGTGATCAAGCGAACGTTCCAGCAGGAGATCTTCCACGTTCTCGACACGACGCACCCGCAGGCGATTCGCGATCTGGAGACGCGGCTGGACCTCTCGCGCACGCTGTTCATCGCCGCATCGAAGTCCGGCTCCACGCTCGAGACGCGGTCTCATGCCGACTACTTCTGGGAGCGGAGCCCGCGCGGAGACCTGTGGGCGGCGATCACCGATCCGGGCTCTGCGCTCGAGCAGCTCGCGCTGGAGCGGAGCTTCAGTGCGATCTTCGCCGGCGAGACGACGATCGGCGGCCGCTACTCGGCGCTGTCGGCGTTCGGGATGGTGCCGGCGGTGCTGATGGGAATCGACGTCTCGAGCCTTCTGCAGCGCGCGCAGGAGATGGCCGAGGCATGCCGGTTCACCGAGGGCAACCCCGGCCTCGAGCTCGGCCTCTCGCTCGGCGAGGGGTGGCAGGCCGGCCGCGATAAGATCTGCATCGCCCCGACACCGAGCGGCTTCGGCCTCTGGGCCGAGCAGCTGCTCGCCGAGTCGACCGGCAAGCTCGGCAAGGGCCTGATCCCGGCGCCCGGCGAGCCGGCCGACGGCGCCGATCGCCAGGCGCAGGAGGTTCGCCTGAGCGGCGAGTACGAGCTCGGCCAGGAGTTCTTCCGCTGGGAGTTCGCCACGGCCGTCGCCGGCTCGCTGCTTGGCATCGATCCGTTCGACCAGCCCGACGTCCAATCGGCCAAGGACAAGACCGGGCAGATCCTCGCCTCCGGCACTGAGCCGCTTGTCGAGCCCTCGGGCTCCGCAGAGGAGCTCTTTGCTGCAGCGCAGACGGGTGATTACGTCGCGATCCTCGCCTTCGTCAACCCCACGCCGCAAGCCGAGGCCAAGCTGGCCGCACTGGCGGAGCGAGCGAGGCGCGAGACGGGGTGTGTCGTGACGCACGGGTACGGGCCGAGGTACCTGCATTCCACCGGGCAGTTGCACAAGGGCGGGCCGCCAACCGGTCTCTACCTGCAGGTGGTCGACGACACAGGCGACGAGCTCGCGATCCCCGGTCGGCCGTTCGGGTTCGGGAAACTGATCCGCGCACAGGCAGCGGGGGATTTTGCGTCGTTGCAGGAGCGTGGCCGCAGGGTCGCGCGCATCCGATTGGAGGACGTGTAGTGCAACTCGGGATGATCGGCCTCGGCCGCATGGGCGGCAACATGACGAAGCGCCTCGAGGAGCGCGGGCACGACCTGAAGACGTTCGACCCCGGTGTCGACTCGACGGCGAAGACCTTGGAGGAATTGCGCGACCAGCTCGACGCGCCACGCTCGTTCTGGATGATGGTGCCGGCCGGGAAGGTGACGGAGGACACGTTCCAGACCTTGCTCGGGCTCGCAGCTCCGGGCGATGTGATCGTCGACGGTGGCAACTCGAACTTCCACGACTCGCAGCGCCGCTACGCCGTCGCGAAAGTGCAAGGCATCCGGTTCGTCGATGCGGGAGTCTCCGGTGGCATCTGGGGGCTCGCGAACGGGTACTGCTTGATGGTCGGCGGCGACGCCGATGCCGTTGCGCAGGTGGAGCCGGTCTTCCGCGATCTCGCGCCCGCTGACGGCTACGCACACGTCGGTGGCGCCGGCGCGGGGCACTTCGTGAAGATGGTGCACAACGGGATCGAGTACGGGCTGATGCAGGCCTATGCCGAGGGCTTCGAGGTGATGAAGCAATCCGAGTTCGAGCTCGACCTGCATGAGATCGCGGGCATCTGGCGGTACGGCTCGGTCGTGCGCTCGTGGCTGCTCGAGTTGCTGTACGCGGCGTTCGAGAAAGAGGGCTCGCACCTGGAGCAGATCCGCGGTTACGTCGAGGACTCCGGCGAGGGCCGCTGGACCGTCGCAGAGGCGATTGCCGAGGACGTGCCCGTGCCGGTGATCACCGCGGCGCTGTTCGCGCGCTTCGCCTCACGTCAGGACGAGTCGTTCGCAGCGAAGGTCAATGCGGCACTGCGCAACCAGTTCGGCGGTCACGCCGTCGAGGCCGCGCAGCCGAGCAAGTGATGACAGAGCCCGACGACAATCCGCTCGCCGAAGGGCTGCGGCTGCGACGGAGACCGGACGGATGCATCCTCGTCATCTTCGGCGCCTCCGGCGACCTGACGTCGAAGAAGCTGATGCCGGCTCTCTACTCGCTCGCTGTGCGTCAGTTGCTGCCGGAGCACTTCGGGATCGTCGGTGCCGCGCGCAGCGAGGAGAGCGACGACGGTTTCCGCGAGCGGATGAAGCGGGCCGTGCAGGAGTATTCGCGCGACGAGTTCGATCAGGAGGTGTGGGACGGCCTCGCGGCCGGCATGCACTACACCACCCTCGATTTCGCAGATGACAGAGGTGAGGACGACCTGAGCGAGGTTCTCACCAAGCTCGACGCAGAGCGTGGCACCGCCGGTAACCGCGTCTACTACTTCGCCGTCCCGCCGAGTGCGATCGGGACGATCGTGGACAAGATCGCCGAGCGGCGCGCCGCCGAAGGGTGGATCCGGCTGATCATCGAGAAGCCGTTCGGGCACGACCTTCAGTCCGCCCGCGATCTGAACGCGCGCCTGCAGGAGCACTTCGCCGAGAACGAGGTGTTTCGCATCGATCATTACCTCGGCAAGGAGACCGTCCAGAACATGCTGGCGCTGCGGTTTGCGAACGGCATCTTCGAGCCGATCTGGAACAGGCAGTTCATCGATCACGTGCAGATCACCGTCGCCGAGTCGATCGGGATCGAGGGCCGAGCCGGGTACTACGAGCAGGCGGGCGCGATCCGCGACATCTTCCAGAACCACCTGTTGCAGCTCGTTGCGATCACGGCGATGGAGCCGCCGATCGACTTCACCGCAGACTCGGTGCGCAACGAGAAGGTGAAGGTGCTGAAGGCGATGCACACGCCCGGTCCAAAGCACGTCGTGCGCGGGCAGTACGGCCCGGGCTTCGTCGAGGGCGAAGCGGTGCGCGGCTACCGTGAGGAGGACGGCGTTGCTTCGGGCTCGCTGACCGACACGTTCGTCGCTGCGAAGTTGTTCGTCGACAACTGGCGGTGGGCGGACACGCCGTTCTACGTGCGAATGGGCAAGCGGCTGGCGCGGCGCGAGACGACGATCGCGGTGCAATTCAAGCGCGCGCCGCATCCACCGTTCGAGGACTCTGCAGCAGAGGGCCTGCGGCCGAATGTTCTGCTGATTCACGTGCAGCCGAACGAGGGCGTCTCGCTTGCGATCGGTGCCAAGGTGCCGGGGCAGGGGATGACGATTCGCACGGTGCACATGGACTTTCTCTACGGCGGCGCCTTCCGTGAGGGCCTGCCCGAGGCGTACGAGCGGCTGATTCTCGACGCCATGCTCGGCGACGCGACGCTCTTCACGCGGTCGGATGAGACGGAGGAGCAGTGGGCTCTCGTGGACGCGATCGTGGCGTTTTGGCAGCGCGACCGGCCGTCGTTTCCGAATTACGCCTCCGGAACCTGGGGGCCGGCGGCGTCCGACGAGCTCCTCCACCGGGATGGTCGTTCATGGCGAAGGCACTGATCGAGACCGACTGGACGGGCGACGATGTCTCGATCGCCCAGATCGAGCGCGAGCTGGCGCGCCTGCGGTCCGAGTCGTCGCAGGAGGGAGCACAGCCGAACCTCCGCACGTCGGTGATGACCCACATCGCGTGGGCGCCGCCGGAGTGGCAGAGCGCGGCCGAGGAAACGCTGGCCGGCATGGCAGAGCGCCATCCTTCGCGAACGCTGCTGCTCGTGCCGCGGCCCGGCGATCCAGACGGGCTCGACGCGTTGCTGTCGCTTCGCTGCTTTCCGATCGGCGACCGGGCTGTCTGCAGCGAGGTGATCGAGCTGGCGCTGCGGGGGAACCGCGCCGCCGCTCCCGCGTCGATCGCTTTGCCGCTGCTGATCTCCGACCTGCCGGTGTTCTGCCGCTGGCGCGGTCAGCCCGACTGGGACTCGACCGAGTTCGAGCAGCTGACCGGGATCGTCGACCGGTTGATCGTCGACTCGACCGAGTGGCCGGATCTGCCCGCGGCCTACGCACGGCTCGCGGAGCTCTTCTCGAAGGTGGTCGTCTCGGACATTGCCTGGGAGCGCACGGAGCGCTGGCGCTCGCTGCTGGCGTCGCTCTGGCCCGAGGTCGGAGCAGTACGGTCGATCCGCGTCCAGGGGACGCGCGCGCAGGGGCATCTGCTTGCCGGCTGGCTCCGCTCGCGGCTGGGACACGACGTCGAGGTGGAGATCGAGGAGCGCGAGCGGCTCGAGGCAATCGACCTCGACGGCAGTCCGGCGCCGTTCCCACCGGGTCAGCCGCCAAACGCGAGCGACGTCCTCTCGGTGCAGCTCGACCGCTTCAGCCGCGACCCGATCTACGAAGCAGCCGTCCGCGCCGCGTCGTAGCGCGACCCCCGCGTCTGAGCAAGCTCAGACGCGGCTCAGAGCAAGCTCAGACGTCCTCGGAGAAACTGAGCCGATTGAGCGCCAACTTCGAAACGGACACTTGCGTGCACTCGACGCATTGCGCACGCTGCAATGCGTGAGCAACAGCTACCGCCTCGAGGTCATAGGCGCCGTGCACCACGTGAACACCAAAGCCGTCGACGGCGTCAAGGCGTTTCCCGATTTTCGCCACCGTCAGAAGTTCATGGACCTGTTCTCCGAAGAGCTCGAAGTGGCAGCGACGCTTTCACGACGACCTCGTCGAAACAGACTCGCATCTACTCGAGCTTCAGCGGTATCTCGCATATAACGCGCCGCGAGCCAATCTCGTCGACGCGCCAGAGGACTGGCCCTATTGCCACTACGGCTCGCTGATCGGAGCTCACGCCTCCGACCCATATGTCGCGGAGGCTGAGCTGCTCGCGGTGATGGCGCGCGATCCACGCCGAGCACGACAGCTGTTTCGCGAGTTCATCGATGAGCGCGACCCCAGGGTGCGGCGGCGTCAGACGTTGCTCAGACGCCGCGCTGCGTGAGGAGTGTCACGACCTCGTCGTGCAGCACGCCGTTCGTGGCGACGAAGCTCGCATCGACCGCCGGCGCCTCACCGTCATACGTGGTGCAGCGGCCGCCCGCTTCCGCGACGATCAACTGCACCGGCGCGAAGTCCCACAGCTTCACCTCCGAGTCGCACGCGACGTCCAGCGAGCCCTCAGCGACCAGGCAGTGCTGCCAGAAGTCGCCGAGTCCACGGTTCGACCAGGCGCGCCGGACGATCTCGCGCCACCCGTTCGGCATGCTACGCGCGGACGTGGTCGAGACTGCGCAATCCTCGAGCCGGGCGACCGCCGAGACGCGGCAGGGCTCGCCGTTCACAAACGTGCCCTCGCCGCGTATCGCCCACCAGCGGCGGCCGAGCGCCGGCGCCGAAACGAGGCTCAACACGACGTCTCCCTCCCGCTGTAGCGCCAGAAGCGTCGCCCACACGGGAACGCCGCGCACGTAGTTCGACGTTCCGTCGATCGGATCGACGATCCACTTCAGATCGCCGCCGTCGTCTCCAAGCTCTTCGCCGAGGACGCCCTCACCTCGCCCCGACGCCGCGACGAGCGCACGCACCGCTTCCTCGGCGGCGCGATCCGCCTCGGACACCGGCGTGAGGTCCGGCTTCGTCTCCACCCGAAGATCGAGCGCGCGGAAGCGACTGAGCGTGATCGTGTCGGCAGCGTCCGCCAGGAAGTGCGCGAACTCGAGATCCCCGTTCACCGGGGTGACGCTACTTGACGATGACGAACCGGTCGCCGCTGATGCGGACTTCGGTCGGTGTCGACCACGCGAGCTTCTGGGCCGGCCCGGACAGGTTTGGGTTGACACCGCGGACGCGGTAGTACCAGACGCCAAGATCGGTCTTTCTGAGGGGCAGGACGGCCGAGGTGACCGCGGAGACCTGCTTACGGACGGCGTGCCACGGATAGAGATGCCGCGAAAGCTCGATGTCGTAGGTGTTGGCGGCCAGGGCCGGCTCCCATGTCACAACCGGTAGCTCACGGAAGCTTGGATTACTCTTCGCCGCCGAGACGACGCGGGTGCCCGAGATGAGCCCCGAGGCATACGGCGTCCCCGACGTCGTCGTTACGGGTGCGCTTTGCACACCGAACGGCCAAACGGCGGCGCCACCATTCGCGGCGCACAGGTCCTGAGGCAGGGCGAGGTCGTGATACTCGAGCGCGTCGCCGCTGCTTGCGCCCTTGGTCGGATCGGCCACAACGTCGACGACTCCAACCGGAACTACGGTCCACCAATAGCGACCTTGGGGCCAGCCGTTGTCGGGCAGCGAAACCTGGCGCGGCGTGGCGACGGTCGAGCTGGACGCGTTTGGTGAGGTACTTGGCGTCGTAGTGGCGCCCGCCGACGATGCGGTGCCGCCTGATTCGGCGGGGCTCGGGGTCGTGCCGTCGGCCGTAAAGACTCCAGCCTGCGCGCCGAAGCCCGGGAACTTGCCAGCCGCCGCGTCAGCGAGATCCTTCACGGTGCCGGGCATCTTGAGTGGGTCGATCGAACGCGGCGCCCAGGCGGGGCTGCCGGTCAGAGAACCGGTCATCACGGGATTGATGCACTGCTTGTCGCTGAACACATAGACCCGCCACAGGACCCCGCCAGCGTCGTCACCGAGCAGATCGGTCGTTCCACTCCAGGCGAACCCAGGTGTCAGCTGGTGTGGGCTCGCGCTCGTCGGCGGCGACTCGACGTTCGAGATGGCTTCGACGGGCTTGATCGTGCCGTTTATGATCGTTGTCTTGTTGTTCGTCACGAAGATAGGTGAATACGGGCCGTATGTGACGACTGGTATGCCGTTCGGAAGTGAGCCCGACTGGACGAGGCGGACGGCCCGAACACGCCACCTGATGACCGAGGCTGAGCTCGGATGGAAGGTCCAGTACTCCCGTTCGTCGGCAACATTGGTCAGAGTCGAGAAATGGTCCTGGAAGTTGCCCGGCACGTTGAGGTACCAGACCTCGTAGCCCGTCGCACCCTGCACGGGCGACCAGCGGATCAGGCCGGTCGGTGCGGAGAGTTGGTGCGGAACTTCCTGCCAGGCCGTATTGAAACCGAACGGGGTGCTCCATGACGACGTCCGACCCTGGCCGACGCTCCGCACCCGCACCCACAGGGCGTATGGTTTGCCGGTCATCCACGGCACCTGCTTCTGGATCGACGCGACCGGCGTTCCGTAGGACTGCGAGTAGAGCATAGTCGCATCGCTAAACACACTGCTGGTCGCGAGCTGCAGGTCGTAGTGTGACGCGCCTGGCGTTGCGTTCCACGCGAAGGCCGGCATGAGCGTGTACGTGTGATCCGCCTTCACCGGCTCGTCCGCGCGAAGGACAAAGGCGTGGAGCCCGTTCGGAGCAAGCAACTGGTGTGAGGCGCCCGAGGCGGCTGCGGACCAAATGAGGGCGACGGAGCAGAGCGCGACGACGAGCTTCATGCCCTTCTAGTCGGCAGCGAAAGGTCAGGACTTTAGTGCTCGTTCGAGCGACCGCCCCGCGGCGAGGACCAGCCCGTCGTCGCCAGGGTGCCCCGCGATCTGAATCGATCCCAGCGCCAGTGCGGGCCAGCCGAGCGCGTTGAACGGGAACGTGTAGAGCGTCATCGCCGCCCTGACGTCGATCTCGGCGATGTCTGCGCGCGGCGGCTCGCAGGAGAGGGTCGGCGTGACGAGGAGGTCGTGGCCCTCGAACGCAGCGAGAGCGCGCTCCTCGTGCTCGGCGCGGGCGCGGAGCGCAGCTTCGTACTCGGCGTCGCTGACCGCGATGCAGCGTTCGACCTTGTTCCGGATGTTCTCGCCGTAGAGCTCGGCATGCTCGGCGTACAGCTCACGATGGACGTCTCCGACCTCGCGCATGAACGCCGGGCCAACCGCCTCTGCGGTCGGGAACTCGATGGTCGTTCCACGGACCGGGACATCGCCCCACGCGACGGCGAGCGAGAGGTCGGCGAGCGAGACCTCGTCGACGGAGAAGCCGGGGACGAGCGCTTCCATCAGCTCGATGCAACCGGTGACGTCGCGGGCCATCGGCCCGGCGTGGTCGAATGAGGGCGCGAGGGGGAACACCCCGTCGATCGGAACGAGCCCGTACGTCGGTTTGAGGCCGGTGACGCCACAGCAGGCGGCCGGAATCCGGATCGATCCCCCGGTGTCCGTACCAAGCGCACCGTCTGCGAGCCCGGCCGCGAGGGCTGCCGCGGATCCACCCGACGAGCCGCCCGGCGTGCGATCCGGGAACGCAGGATTCGGCACGAAGCCGTAGTGGACGTTCTGCGAGGTCACCCCGTAGGCGAACTCGTGCAGATTCGCCTTGCCGACGTTCGTCCAGCCCGCGCGCTCGAGACGCAGCACGGCTTCGGCCGAGCGGTCGGGAACGTGCTCGGCGAACACCGCCGACCCGTACGTCGTGGGAATGCCGGCCGTGTCGAAGAGATCCTTGACGGCGAGCCGCCGGCCAGCCGGAGCCTCCGCCAGCTCAGTGATCCAAATGCCCTCTAGCTCAGCCAGCGGTAAATCAACGCCACGACGACCGTCCCGACAAAGAGCAGGCAGAAGAGGCCGAACAGCGCCCAACCCCAGAGCATGTTCTTGCGCGCGATCTCGGCTTCTGTCAGCGGCTCGTCCATCTAGATCACCGTGTCGAGGGCCATCGCGACAAAGAGGAGCGCGAGATAGAGCAGCGAGAAGTGGAAGAGCCTGACTGCGGCGCCGCGATCCATCGTGCGCCGCAGTTCGACTGCAAGCCACAGGAACAGCGCGCCGAGCACGAACGCGGAGACGCCGTACACGAGCCCGAACGTACCGAGTGCGACCGGCGCGAGGGTGACCGCGATCAGCAGCACGGTGTAGCGCACGATCTGCTTTGCGGTCTCGTTCTCTCCGCGTGCGACCGGCAGCATCGGCACGTTCGCACGCGCGTAGTGCTCCTTGATCATCAACGCGAGCGCCCAGAAGTGCGGCGGCGTCCAGACGAACACGATTGCGAACATGACGAGCGCAGCAAAGCCGAGGTGACCCGTCGCGCCGGCGTAGCCGACTAGGGGCGGCACGGCGCCCGCTGCGCCGCCGATCACGATGTTCTGCGGCGTCGACCGCTTGAGCCAGAGCGTGTAGACCAGCACGTAGAAGAGATTGCCGGCGAGCGCGAGCAGTGCGGTGGGCAGGTTCACGAGCGAGTCGAGCAGCACGAACGAAAGTGCCGAGAGCGCGAACCCGAACTCGAGCGCTCGTTCGGCGGGGACGCGGCCGGAGGCAACGGGGCGCTGCTCGGTTCGCGAGCCCATCAGCTTGTCGATGTCGCGGTCGAGGTAGTGGTTGAGGGCGGATGCGCCGCCACACGCAAGGGCGAGCCCGATCATGGTCGCGGCGAACAATCCGAGCGCGGGCACTCCGCCCGCGCCGACGAACACACCCGCGGCTCCGGTGAGGAGGAGCAACGACATGATCCGCGGTTTCGTCAGCGTCACGTAGTCGCGCAGCGGCCCTTGCTCGACGTGGCCCCGGAAAGTCAAGGTCGCGACGTACACGGTGGCGGCAAATGCCAACGACGCCGCGACGAGATGGACGACCGGCCCGATCAGCAGCGCCGCGATGCCGAACAGCGCCAGCGACGCAAGCGCTGCCGGCAGGAGCCGGCGGGCGGTCACCCAGGCGAGCGCGGCCAGCGCGGCGAGCGGCGGTAGCGCCACCCCCGCGAGCAGCCGGTGAGCCGTGCCCCAGCCGGCGGCGCCCGAGATCACGGCGAGGCCCGTTCCGGCAACCGCAACGAGTGCGGTGAGGCGCGCCCAGTTGCCCACTAGAAGCCCCTCGTCTCCTCGAGTCGGCGCCGCAGGTCGCGCAGCGGCCGTGCGCTCGTCACGTACGGAACGGTGTCGAAGTTCCACGGCGGCGGCGGCGAGGTCGTATACCACTCGAGTGTGTCCGCGAGCCAGGGATCGTTCCCGGCGCGAGGTCCCGAGCGCGCCGTCTTCACGACGTTGACCACGAAGACGAGCATGCCGAAGGCCATCACGAACGAGCCGATCGAAGAGATCATGTTGTAGACCTCCCAGAGCCCATGCTCTGGGTAGGTATAGACGCGGCGCGGCATGCCGAGCAGGCCGAGCAGATGCTGGGGGAAGAACGTCAGGTTGAAGCCGATGAAGACGAGCCAGAATTGCAACTTGCCCAGGCCCTCGTCGAGCATCCGGCCGAACATCTTCGGCCACCAGTAGAAGAGGCCGGCGAAGATCCCGAAGATCGAGCCGCCGAACAACACATAGTGGAGGTGCGCGACGACGAAGTAGGTGTCCGTCACCTGCCAGTCGATCGGGAAGGCAGCGAGGAAGATCCCCGACAGGCCGCCGATCGTGAAGACGCCGATGAATCCGAGCGCCCACAACATTGGCGTGTCGAACGAGATGTTCCCGCGCCAGATCGTCGCGAGCCAGTTGAAGATCTTCACGCCGGTCGGGATCGCGATGATCATCGAGCTGATCATGAAGAAGATGTCGAGCCCGATCGGCAGCCCCACCGCGAACATGTGGTGCGCCCACACGAGCAGCGAGTAGAACGCGATGCCGGCGGTCGAGATCGCGACCGCCTTGTAGCCGAAGATCGGCTTGCGCGAGAAGACGGGGAGCACCTCCGAGACGATCCCCATCGCGGGCAGGATCATGATGTAGACCTCGGGGTGCCCGAAGAACCAGAACACGTGCTGGTAGAGGAGCGGGCTGCCGCCGTGGGCGGGGTCGAAGAAGTGCGTTCCCGCCTGCCGGTCGAGGAGCATCATCGTCAGGCCCGCCGAGAGGGTCGGCAGCACGATGATCAACAGCCACGCGTACGTCACGATCGCCCACACGAACAGTGGGATGCGCATCCATGACATGCCGGGCGTGCGCATGTTGTGCACGGTGACGACGATGTTGATCGCGCCCACGAGCGACGAGATCGAAAGGATGTGCAGCCCCAGGATCCAGAGGTCCTGGCCGTTGCCGGGCTCGTGGCTCGTCGAAAGTGGCACATACGACGTCCAGCCCGCCTGCGCCGGCCCGTGCTTCGCGAAGAAGCTCAGCAGGATCACGATGCCGCCGAGCAGGTAGAGCCAGTACGAGAGCGCGTTGAGGCGCGGGAACGCCATGTCGCGCGCGCCGATCATCAGCGGCACGAGGAAGTTCCCGAAGCCGGCCAACACGGGGACGATGACGAGGAAGATCATCGTTGTGCCGTGGATCGTCAGCACCGCGTTGTACGAGCCCTTGGTCAAGAAGTGCTCGTTCGGCGTCGCAAGTTGGGTGCGCAGAAGCAGCGCGAGGATCCCGCCGAACGCGAAGAAGATGAGCGACGTCCAGATGTACATGAGCCCGATGCGCTTGTGGTCGACGGTCGTCAGCCACGACGTCACCCGTCCGCGTCGCCAGTCGGCGCGATACGGCTGCACGGTGTCGACGTTCACGGCCATCTACGCGCCGCCTGCCTTGGCGAACTGCTTCGTGTAGTCGACGAGCGCCTTGATCTGCGCGTCCGTCCAGTTGCGCCCGACCGGGGGCATCTGTCCCTGGCCCTTGCGAAGCAGCTTCGTCAGCCCGGCAACGTCACCAAGCAGCGGATTGCCGCCGATCGCCGGCCCGATGTACTTGTGGTCGAGGCGATGGCACGACTCGCACGCCTGCCACTCCTCCTGGCCGAGCCCGGAGGCGCTTAGATGCGCGGCCCGGCGCAGGATGAAGCTGTCGTACTCGGTGCGCGGCACCACCTTCACCGTCCCGTCCATGTGCGCGTGCTGGATGCCGCACAGCTCGGCGCAGCGCGCAACGTAGGTGCCGACCGGCGCCTGGAACCACGTCGTGTTCACGCGGCCTGGAATCGCGTCGTACTTGCCGCCGAGGTCGGGCACCCACCACGAGTGGATGACGTCCCAGTCGAGGCCCTTGACCCGCTCGTGGACGACCTCGTCCGCCGGCGCGATCATCTGGTTGATCGAGACTGCGCCGTTCGGATAGATGAAGCGCCAGTAGTACTGATGCCCTTCGACCGTGATGGTCGTCTCGTCCGCAGCGGCCGCCTTCGGTGCATCGGCGATGCCCGGCAGCTCCCAGAAGACGAAGACGCCGATCATCGCCAGGATCACGACCGGCACGACCGTCCAGAGCACCTCGAGCCGCGTCGAGCCGTGGATCTGCGGGCCTTCGGCAGTCCGCGGGCGCTTCCCTCGCCGGTACTTGATGACGAACGTGATCAGTGCGCCCTCGACGATCACAAAGATGATCCCGGTGAAAACCGACACGAAGATGAAGGCGCTGTCGATGCGGTGCGCATTCGGCGAGTGCGCTTCACCGGGCAGCAGGCCGCCGTTCCCGGCAGCTGCCGTTCCCGCCACGACGAGAGCGATCAGGGTCGTAACAAGAGTGGCAAAGGCGGTCCGGCGCACGCCGAGTGGCATCGTATAGCGCGTGGAAGCGCCGAGCCATGTGGAGCTGCCGCCCGAGGTCGGGGACGCCTTCGACGTCTTCGTCAACGGTGTGCCGCAGCGGCGCGGCGTCGACTTCGACCAGGTGGGACGCTCACTCGTCTTTCGCCGTGAGCTCCACGCCGAGGGCCGGCTCGGGTTCTGGCGGTGGACGAGCCTCTTCTTCGGAGTTGCGGGCACCTATCGCCGAAACGACACCGTCGATGTCGTCTACGCCGAGGACGGACGGCGCACCGTGCTCAGCTTGCGGCCAACGCCGCCGGACTGACCACCGCCGACCAGAGGGTCGCGAACCGCCGGGTCCCATCCGAAGAGGACTCGATCGCAGCCGGCCCAGACCTCGCGCTCGTCGACCATGTGCGCGAGTCTAAGAGTTCCTCGCCTGCTAGCTTCGCGCGCGTGGCCAGCGTCCAGCTCGCACGCCCGTGGCGGGTCGTGCTGTCGCACCGGATCGCGGTCCCCGCGTTCCTGATCGCCCTGACGGCACTGTCCGCGTTTCTGCGGACACGCCAGCTGAACGGCGGTTTCTGGATCGACGAAGGGCTGTCGGTCGGCATCGCGCATCACCACTGGTCGTCGATCCCCGGTCTGCTGCGCCAGGACGGCTCGCCGCCCGGCTACTACCTGCTGCTCGGACTGTGGATCCGGCTCTTCGGTGACGGCGAGCGGGCGACGCACACGCTCTCGCTCCTGTTCGGTTTGGCGTGCATCCCGCTCGCCTATGTCGCAGGACGGGCCCTCTTCGACCGTGTGACCGGTTTCGTCTGCGCGACGCTCGCTGCGTTCGATCCGTTCCTCACGTACTACGCGCAGGAGACGCGGATGTACGAGGTCGAAGCATTTCTCTCGATCGTCGTTGCATATGCGTACGTTCAGGGCATTCTCCGTGGCCGCACCGCCTGGGCAGTTGCGCTCGTGCCTGCGCTCGCCGCGATGATCTACGTGCACAACTGGGCGCTCTTTCTCGGCGTCGGCCTGGCAGCTGCGACCGCTCTCGTTGCGAGGGCGCGCCTGAAACGGTTTGCGCTCGTCTCCGGTGGCGTAGCGATTCTCTATCTGCCGTGGGTGCCGATCTTCGTGTCGCAGGTACTGCACACCGGTGCGCCGTGGTCGACGTCGCCCGGCTTTCGCGACCTCGTGCTTGCGCCTGGGGCTGTCGTCAACGGCGACGCGGCGTTCGTGGCGCTTGTCCTGGTGGCGGGCGCCGGTCTGGCCACGCTCGCGCGGCGGCGGAACGACGAGGAACGTGCGATCGTGTTGGCATTCGCGATCACCGTCGCGGTGACGGTCGTGCTGGCCTGGCTCTCGTCGCAGCTCTCGCCTGCCTGGACGACCCGCTATTTCGCAGTCGTGCTCGGGCCGGTGTTGCTGATCGGCGCGCGCGGTGTCGTGCGGGCGAAACGGCACGGCCTCGTGGCACTCGCAGTGATCCTGTTCCTCTGGGCGGGCTTTTCGGTGCGCGACGACAAGGAGAACGCGCGCCAGGTCATGGCCGGGGTCTCCGGCTTCATGCATCCGGATGAGCTCGTCGTCTCGACGCATCCGGAGCAGGTCCCGGTGCTTCGCTACTACCTGGGCAGCGGCTACCGCTGGGCAACCACAATGGGGCCGGTCTCCGACGCACGGATTTTCGACTGGCGCAACGCGGTCGACCGCCTGGGGGCGTCGAACATGCAGGCTCGGGCGGACCAGACGATCGCGGCCGTGCGGCCCGGCGCCGAATTCGTCGTTGTCACGCCGGTCTTTCGCGACTATCACGCCTGGAGCGCCACCTGGACCAACCTTGTCTGGCGGCAGTCGCTTGCCTATACATCTGCGCTGCGCCACGACCCGCGCGTGCGCCTCGTTCACCACGTCGCTTCGGACGAGATCGCGCTCCGCCACAACTACTTCAAGCCGTTGCAGGCCTTCGTCTATCGCCGGGTCGGCTAGATTTGGAGGTCTGGCCCCAGGGCGCGGCCGATCTCATGACGCATGACACCTCGCAGATGACGCTCGTCCTCGGTGGCGGCCCCGCCGGTTTGACTGCGGGCTACCTGCTGGGCCAGGCCGATCGAAGCGCGCTCGTCTTCGAGGCGGACGACCAGGTCGGCGGCATCGCCAAGACGGTCGAACGTGACGGCTACCGCTTCGACCTGGGCGGCCATCGCTTCTTCACGAAGTCGATCGAGGTCGACACGCTCTGGCACGAGGTGCTCGGCGACGAGTTCCTGCGCCGCCCCCGTATGTCCCGGATCTACTGGAACAACCGCTACCTCGACTATCCGCTGCGCGGGCCGGACGTGATTCGCAAGCTCGGCCCTGTCGAGCTGACGCGCTGTATGGCGTCGTACGGCCGCGCCGCATTGCGTCGCCACAAGGTCGACGACTCGCTCGAGGACTGGGTCTCGAACCGCTTCGGCCGACGCCTCTTCGAGCTCTTCTTCAAGTCGTACACCGAGAAGGTCTGGGGTGTCCCGACGACCGAGATCCGTGCGGAGTGGGCCGCACAGCGGATCAAGGGGCTGTCGTTCTTCTCGGCCGCCAAGGCCGCGTTCTTCGGCAACAAGAACGAGGTCAAGAGCCTCATCTCCGAGTTCAACTACCCCCGTTTTGGCCCGGGCCAGATGTGGGAGGCGATGCGCAGCGCGATCGTGGAGCAGGGCGGCGAGGTGAGGCTCGATGCTCGCGTGGAGAGCATGGAGCTCACCGGCGACCGGCTCACCTCTGTCGTCGTCGGCGGGGAGACGTTCGAGAGCCCGGAGGCGGTGATCTCGTCGCTTCCTTTGCGCGAGGTGGTCGAGATGATCAGCCCCGCTGCGCCCGAGAAGGTGCTTGCTGCGGCGCGTGGGCTGCGCTACCGCGACTTCCTCACGGTCGCGCTGGTGCTCGACGGCGCTGATCCGTTCCCGGACAACTGGATCTACATCCACGAGCCCGGCGTGCGGGTCGGCCGGATCCAGAACTTCCGCTCGTGGTCGCCGTGGATGGTCCCCGATCCCGACAAGGCGTGCGTCGGTCTCGAGTACTTCTGCTTTGCTGGCGACGACCTCTGGTCGATGGACGACGACGGGCTCGTTGCCCTCGCTGCGGATGAGCTCGAGCGGCTCCGCCTGGCGCCCGCGTCGAGGGTCGACCGCGGGTTCGCGATTCGCGTGCCGAAGGCGTATCCGATCTACGATGCCGACTACGCCGAACGCGTCGAGACGATTCGCGGCTGGCTCGACGGGATCGAGAACCTCCAGCAGGTGGGTCGCAACGGCCTGCACCGCTACAACAACTCGGATCACTCGATGCTGACGGCGATGCGCGCGGTCGACAACCTCCTCACCGGAGCGCACCACGACATCTGGGCGGTCAACGCGGAGAGCGTCTACCACGAGACCGACGTGCCCGATGAGCATCCGTATCGCACTGCGCCCGAGACGCCTGAGCTGCAGGCGCTCGCGACCTCACACACTGAGTAGGCGACTCCTTCTCCCTGCCTCGATCCTCGGGGCCGCGGGGCTCCTGACCTGGCTCACGCTGCCCACGGTCTGGTGGGCGCCGTTGAACGTCGACGAGGAGCTCACGCTCAGGCTCGGCGACTTCTCGTTCCGCCACATCTTCCACGTCGTCTCGACCCAGCGCGGCGGCGGGCCGCTGCACTTCTGGCTCGAGCATTTCCTGCTCGCCTGGTGGCCCGGCTTGCCGGCGCTGCGCGTTCCGTCGCTCGTCTTCCTCTGCCTCGCGCTGCCGGCCGTCGCGCTCGTCGTGCGCCGCCTGCTCGACGACGACGATGCTGCCGGCGCAGTCGTTCTTCTGACAGCGGCCTCGCCGATCCCGGTGCTCTATGCGACCTTCGGCCGGCCCCACACGATGCTGTTCGCTTGGCTGATGTGGTCGACGGTGCTGGCGCTGAAGGCAGCCGTCGAAGGAGACCGGCGCCTCTGGGCTGCCGCGGGTGCCGCGCTCGGGCTCTCGGTGTTCGTGCATCCGACGGCGCCGCTCTATGCGCTCACCGCTTTCGCAGGCGCGCTCGTCTTCGCACCGCGTGCCCCGCGAGAGGTCGTCCGCGAAGCCTGGCCCGGCGTCGCTGCGCTTCTGCTGACGTTCGTGCCGTACTACGTCCGGACCCTGCACGTGCTCGGCGACCGGTACGGGGTCGGCTCGGGACAGGCTCGCGGCCGCACGTTCTCCGGTCGTCCGGTGTGGGAGGACGCGTTGCACTTCGTCGCGCCGGGCCGGCACGATCTGAATTACTTCACCGTGCTCGCGCTGATCGGCGTCGTTGCGCTGCTGGTTCAGCGCGCACACCGGACGCTTGCGTTCTGCACGCTCACCGTCGCCGCTCCGGTTCTCTTCTTCTCCTTCGTGCCGGCCGGCGGCGACTCGGCGCTCTTCTTCGACCGCTACATGATCCCGGTCACGCCCGCGTTCCTGACGGTTGCGCTCGCCGGCTGTCTCGCGATCGCCCGGGGGGCCGGCTCGTGGCGCTTCCTCGTGCTCGTGCTCCTGGTCGCCGGCCTGCTTGCCGTCGAGATTCGCTACGACGTGAACCACCGAAACGCGGTCCACAGAATCGGCGTCGACGCCGTCACGCAGGCCGTCGCGCACGAGCCGGCGGGCTCGGTGCTCTTCGGCTCGACCGGGACCTCGGGTGCGCTGTTCTCGTCGTTCGACTATGGCCATCCCGCGAACATCCTCGATCACCTGGTCGCGCTACGGGTGTCGTCGGTCCGCCTGGTTGACGACGACTCGTGTCAGAGAGCCGAGGAGTTCTTGCACCAGCCCGCGTCCGGCCGGCGGTTCGGCCTCTGGTTGTTCTATGCCGCGACGCGCGGTGAAGCAGCGGCGGGCAAGCGCGCACTCGGTGTCGAGCCGATCGGCGGCCACTACTTCGTCGTGCGATCGCGTCGGCCGGCGTCGCCGCGCGCGCTGATCCGGGAGGGCCTCGCGCTGCGCGAGCGGTGGAAGCGTGCGGTGCCGTTCAACCGGCGTGTCGACGAGCTATTGATCAGCGACCGGCAGCTGCTTGCAGGCACGTGCGTGCCCTACGGCGACCTGGGCGATCCGGACATCTCGCCGCACTGGCCGCCCGCTCTGAGCTCGCACCAGTAGGAAAACGGTATGAGTGGCCGCTCGAACGGCGGTCCTACCCGGAACGGGGATCCGTCGACCGCGGGCGATCAGCGATGCTGTGCTCATGAACGGGACAGTTCTCGTGGTCGACGACCAGGAAGTCGTGCGTGACGTGATCCGGCTGACACTCGAGGACGCCGGGTACACCGTGATCGAAGCTGAGTCGCCGATTCACGCGATCGAACTCGCGTGTGTCGATGCGCACATCGATCTGGTCGTCACCGACGTCGTGATGCCCGAGATGGACGCGTTCGAGCTCGCCGACCGCATCACGTCGAAGCTCCCCGGCGTCCGCATCCTCTACACGTCCGGCTATACGGACGCCGCAGCCGAGGGGCCGTTCATCCAGAAGCCCTTCACACCGGCACAGCTGGTTGCGAAGGTCGGCGCCGTTCTGACCGCGTAGCCGACCGACGCGGTAGTCTCGCGCCGGGCGTGACGCGCGTTCTCATCTTTACCGCGACGATTGGTGAGGGCCACGACCTGCCCGCACGGACGCTCGGCGACCAGTTGCGCCGGGAGTCCCCGGGCTCGGAGGTGGTGACCGAGGACGGTCTGCGCATCATGGGCCGCCTCTTCGTGATCCTGAACGAGAAGGCGGCGGGTGTCGTCTTCTTCCGGCTGCAGTGGCTGTGGGATGCGACCTTCTGGTTGTGCGTCGGCTTTCCACCGACGCGCCGCCTGGCGCAGGCGGTCCTGCACGCCCTGGGGTCGCGCGGCGTGCTTCGTCTCGTGCGCCGTGTGCAACCCGACGTGATCGTGTCCGTCTACCCGCTGACGACCGAGGTGCTCGGCAAGTTGCGCCGGTCCGGCCGGCTCGACATTCCCGTCGTCGCGGGAATCACCGACCTCGCTGCGATGTACTACTGGGCCGCCCCGGGCATCGACCTGCACCTGGTGATCCATCCCGAGTCGATCGAAGAGGTGCGCGAGGTCGCCGGGCCGGAGACCGACGTCCGCGTCGTGCACGGCTTGACTCGCCCGGAGTTCGCGCGCCCGTGCGACCCACTCGTGGCGCGGGAGGCGCTCGGACTGCCGGCCGACGGCAAGGTCGTGCTCGTCTCGGGTGGCGGCTGGGGCGTCGGGGATCTCGAGGGCGCCGTCGAGGCGGCGCTCGAGCTCGATGTCGCCGTCGTCGCGTGCCTGTGCGGCCGCAACGAGGACCTGCGGGCTAGATTGCGCGCGCGCTACGCCGGCGAGGAACGCGTGCGTGTCGTCGGCTTCACGGAGCAGATGAGCGAGTGGCTGGCGGCCGGCGATGCACTTGTGCACTCGACCGGAGGACTGACTGTGCTCGAGGCGTACGTGCGCGGGTGCCCAACCATCTCGTACGGGTGGGGCCGCGGTCACATCCGCGCGAACAACGCCGCGTTCCGCCGTTACGGGATTGCCGACGTCGTGGACAGCGAGCCGGAGCTCGACCGCGCGCTACGGGCGGCGCTCACGGAGAGAAACGCGCCAGGCCTCGCGCTCGCGGCGATGCCGTCGGCGGCTTCGCTCGTGCTCGCGCTCGTCACGTGATCTGGTTCACGCCTGCGCTCGCGGCGCAGGTGCCCGCGCTCGCGGACCGGCTGGGAATCGAGCGCCGCATCGACCGTGCGGTCGTTGCGCTCACCTTCGACGACGGCCCGCACGCGGCAGGCACGCCCGCGGTGCTCGAGGTGCTCGCACAGGCGCGAGCGACCGCCACGTTCTTCCTGGTCGGCGAGCAGGTCGTGCGGCGCCCTGAGCTCGCCCGCGAGATCGTCGCTGCGGGGCATGAGGTCGCCGTGCACGGCTTCAAGCACACGCTTCTTCTGCGACGCCGGGTCGCGGCCGTCGCCGCCGATCTCGACCGCGCGGTGGACGCGATCGGCGAGGCGACCGGTGTGCGTCCGACGCTCTACCGCCCGCCTTACGGCATCCTCAGCTCGGGCGCGCTCGAGCATGTGCGGTCGCGCGGCTGGCGGCCGCTGCTCTGGTCGACGTGGGGCCGAGACTGGGAGCGGCGGGCGACACCGCAGTCGATCGCGCGACGTGCAACGCGCGGTTTACGTCCGGGCGACGTCGTGCTGCTGCACGATTCTGATGCCTACAGCTCGGCGGACTCTTGGCGCAGGACGGCGGCAGCACTGCCGTCCGTGCTCGACGCGGTCGCCACTCTCGGCATCCCCGCTTCGTCGGTCACCCAGTCGACGTAGCGCTGCACGCCTTCTGCGAACGTCGTCAGCGGTTCCCAGCCGAGCTCGCGTGCCGCTCGCTCACCTGAGATGTTGCCGCCCTTCAGGTCGCCGGCCCGCCCCTCGATGTGGACGATCGGCACCTCCCCGACGACGTCGCGAACGGTGCGCGCGATCGAGCGAACGCTCGTGTTCTCACGGCCGACCAGGTTGTAGATGCGGTTCGCGGCGACGGGGACGAGGGAGGCGGCCACTCCGTCCGCGAGGTCTTCGACGTAGACGAAGCGCCGCGACTGCGTGCCGTCCCCGGCAATCGTCAGCGGCTGGCCTGCGAGCGCCTTGGCGGTGAAGGCGGCGACGACCGCCGTCGGCCGCGAGCGCGGGCCGTACGGGATGCCGAAGCGGAGAATCGTGTGCTCGAGGCCGTAGAGCTCCGTGTACGCCCACGTGTACATCTCGCCTGCGATCTTCGTGGCGGTGTAGAAGTGCTTCGGCAGCCCGAGTGGTGTGTCCTCGTCCACCGCCGCGGGACCGTGTGCATCGCCGTAGACCCAGATCGTGCTGGCGTAAACGAATCGGCCGATCTCGAGCTCGCGCGCGCCGTCCAGCAGTACCTGCGTGCCGCGAACATTGACACGATCGGCCTGTGCGGGGTCCTTGGTGACCTGGTCGACGTCCGCGACCGCCGCGAGATGCACGACCGCATCGCACCCGTCGAGGGCTTGGCGGACCGCGTCGGGGTCACAAAGATCCCCGAGCACCGTCTCGAAATCGCCCGCGCGGTGGTGCGGCGACGGAACGAGGTCGAGGATCCGAGGCTCGAGCCCTCTCGCCACGAGCCGGTCGACTACATGCGACCCGATGAAGCCCGCGCCGCCCGTCACCAGCACCTTCACTGGGCAACCTCTTCCCGCGACTCGGGCCGGTAATACAGCGGCACGCACCAGTGATTCTCGGCCACCCAATCGGAGTTCGGAAGATCGACCGCATTCCCGAGCAGGCGATGGCACGGCTCGTCGTAGACCTTGCCGGTCGAACGTTCGATCGGTTCGAAGACGATGTATTTGTAGAGTCCCGACGTCATCCCGTCCGGCAGCTGTAGTCGTGAGCCGTAGAGCGGGTCGAGATGCGTTCGAGCCGCTTCGTTCTTCCAGCTCGTGATCTCGTCCAGCCGGGTCGTCTGCACGAGCCCGATCGCCGCCGTGAACTCGTTGAGCCGGAAGTTCAGGCCGTGCACGGCATAGTCAGGCTTGCCGTAGTTACGGAAGGCGTGGGCGAACTCGATCACGTCGGGGTTGGCGGAGACGAGCATGCCTCCCTCGCCCGTCGAGATCGTCTTCGTCGGCGCGAACGACCAGATGCCGGCATCGCCCCAGCTTCCGGCACGATGGCCGTTCCATTCGGCGCCGTGCGCGTGTGCACAATCCTCGAGCAGGACGATGCCCTCGCTTCGGCAGAGGTCCGCGATCTGATCGGACTGGAACGCCAGGTGCCCGCCGATGTGCACGAGGAAGACGGCCCGCGGCTTGTGCTCGCGCACCTTTCGCTCGAGATCCTCGAACGACATGCAGAGGTCGGTGCGGTTGCAGTCGACGAACTCGACGTTCGCCCCCGCGCTGATCGCCGCGAGCGGAGTCGCCATGAACGTGTTCGACGGGCAGAGGACGGTCTCTCCGCGGACGCCCGCCCACTCCAGCGCGGCGAGCGCAGCGCCCGTCCAACCGTTGAAGGCGACCGCCTCGAGGCGATTCCAGGTCGACCACTCGCGCTCGAACTCGGCGGTGAGCTCGCCCTCCGACCAGCGCTCGGAGTCGAGCACGCGATCCCACAGCTCGTGCAGCAGGACGCGGTCGCGATGATCGAACCCGATCGCAAAGCGCGCAAGCTCGGTCGAGAGGTCGGGGGCCAGCATCGCGCACTACCCTATATCGGAGGCCTGCGGGCGCCGCTCAAACTGAACGAACTCTGAACTGATCTGCGGTTCCGCTCACCCGCTGAGACCGCTCTCGCGCAGCGGCCGGCGACCCCATGCGTAGGCCGACGCATACCAACCACCGAACGGCAGGAGCGTCACGCCTTCGTCGCTCGACTGGATGAACCAGCCGTTGCCGAGATAGAGCGCGGTGTGATCGACCTCGCTCGGCCGCGAGCGCGGACCGTGCTCGCCGAAGAACATCACGTCGGCGGGTTGGAGGCTCGCCGCCGAGATCAGATCACGGTGTGGCACCTCGCCGCTCATCTGGTAGGTGGTGCGACCACGCAACACGCCTCCGAGGTCGCGCTCGCCTGGGTATTGCGTGAGCTTGTAGACCCGCCAGACGAATCCTGAGCAGTCGAAGCCGCCGGCGGAGTGAACGCCGAAGAGCGTCTGCGCCGTGGCGCTCGTTCCGCCCCAGACGTACGGGTAGCCGACGTAGTGCACCGCCGTCGTAAGGATCTGCCGCTGCCACGGTGTGAGATCCGGCAGGGCGAAGGTGTCAGCGGCCTGTTGCACGGCGTTCACCGACCAGTCGTTCAGCTGGAGGATCTGCGCGAACGAGAACGCCGCCTCCGCACGGGTCGCCGCCTGGTCTGGGAGCAGTTCGAGATCGTCCTCGGCCGCCGGATGGTTGAGGCGCAGGTCGAGCATTCGGGCGACCGCCTCTGTGCCGGTGTTCGGCGGTGGACGCAGCCCGGCGCGCTGCAGCGTCCCCTGGATCTCGCGCGCCGCGCCGCCGAGCCCGAGGTAGGCGACGAGAGCGGCATCGAGTTGCTTCAGCGACACCGGACGGGATGGGGAAACCGCGTGGTACAGCGCGTGCTGCGCGTCGGGTTGCGGCAGTGCAACGCGCGCGGCCGGGAGCCGCAGTTTCGCGATCGGGACGGCAAGCGGAGTGGCGGACTCGGCGGTCGGAACCGAGCCGGGTGCGTTCGCGACGGTGATCTGCCAGACGGCGATCGCGTAGCCGCCGCCCCGGAAGCCGACGTTGACGGCGAGTTGATGCGTGCCGTTCGCGAGCACGGCTGTGTCGAGCTCGAAGCGGTACGGCGCTTGCTCCTCGGTGTCGAGGCCGGTGCCGTCGACCGCGAAAGCGACGTTGTCGACGGTCTGGTTCGGCGCCTGAATCTCGAGCGGCGCAATGCCACTTGCGACGGCGCCGGGGCCGAGCGTCGAGAGGATCGTGACCGGGTCGGGCCCGGGAGGCGGCGGAGGCGCCGGCTGCTGTTGTTGGAGTGCTGCGGTCGCCTGCACGGCTTCGGCAAGTGCCGACTGGGTCAGCGGCGACTGCGGCGCGAAGGCCGCGGCCGAGGTGCCGAGCACACCGACCTGTGTGACCGCCCTGATCTGCGGGCCGGCCCAGTCGCGTCCCGACGCGCCGGCGCTGCACGCGAAGACGGCCGCCAGCGCGGCGACGACAGCGCTGCGAAGAAGAAATGCCATGACCCCCGTCGTAGGTCGGTCGCAGAGGCGGCCGGCCGCATCCCCCGAACGGTCGAGCGCTGATCAGCTACGGCCAGGGTGTCGGGAAGTCGGCACCGAGGACGGACGTGAAGATGAGCATCGCGAGGGCGATGTACGGCGCAAATCTGCACATTTGGGGCTGTCTCCTTGCTGTTCGGTTGGCCGGACAGCCCCCGGGGGCGCGAGCCCATTCTCCGCGCCTGCCGTTCGCTTTCCAATGCGTGGAGTCAACATCGGTGACCACAGGCAACTAGGGTGTGGCTGGTGCCTCGTTCGTTGACCACCCACATCGACTCGCCCAGGGAGGTCGGTGTGCGGCTGAAGGACGCGCGCGAGCGGGCGGGGCTGTCGCAGCGGCAGCTTGCGTTCCCCGGTTGCACGGCGGCTTACATCTCGCGCATCGAGGCGGGTGCGCGGGTGCCGTCGCTGCAGATGATCCAGCAGCTCGCATTGCGGGTCGATGTCTCCGGGCAGTGGCTCGCCACGGGTGTCGAGCCCGCGACCGCCGATCCGGCCGAGCTGATCGAGGCCGAGGTAGCGCTCAGGCTCGGCGAGGTCGAGGAAGCGGAACGTCTGTACCGCGCCCATTTGCAGCCGGGCGACCCGGCGCGTGGCGCAGCGCTGGCCGGCCTCGGGCAGATCGCCTTCCGGGCCGAGCGAATCGAGCAGGCGATCGAGTTGTTCGAGCAGGCGATCGAGGCGCGCAAGGGCAGCACACTCGCCGACCCTGGAGCCGTGGACTCCCTGGGGCGTGCCTACGCGATCTCCGGGGCGATGGAGTCTTCGATCGCGCTGTTCGAGCGTGCGCTCAGCGAGGCGACGGCAGCGGAAGCGCTCGTCGAGCAGTTGCGTTTCGCGGTCCTGCTAGCGAATGCGTTGATCGACGTCGGCGCATTTGGGAAGGCGGAGCGCGCTCTGGCCGAGGTGATCGCAATCGCCCTCCGGAGCGACGACGACCCCGTCACCTCGGCGCGGATCTTCTGGTCACAGTCGCGATTGCATTCGATGCGCGGTGAGCGACAACTCGCAGGCCGTTATGCACGCCGCGCGCTCGAGATCCTGGAGCGCACGGAGAATGACTCGTACGTCGCGCTCGCGTACAACCTGCTCGCGTACACCGAAATCGAGTCCGGGAACTATGCCGAGGCACTCGAGCTGATCGCCCGGGGCCGCGCGCTGCTGGGCGACTCGGGCAAGCGAGCCGCAGCACGGTTCGCGATCGAGGAAGCGCGCGCTCTGATCGGGCTCGACCGCTACGCCGACGCCGCGCGCGCCGCCTCGAAAGCGCTCGAGCTGCTCGAGACGATGCAGCCGGCGGATCGCGGCCGTGCATTTGTCACGCTCGCAGACGTCTTCCTCGCCTCGGGCGATGCGGTACGCGGACGCATGCTGCTCGAGCAGGGCTTCGACAATCTGATCGAGCACGGCAACCGCTTCGCGCTCGAAGCGGGCCGGAGGCTCGCCGACCTGCTGGAGTCCGAGGGCGACACCGCCGGCGCGCTCGAAGTGCTGAAGCGGGCGACGGAGGCAGCGGCCGCGCCGGCGCGCGGCGCCCCGCTTACCGCGTAACCGGGCGGCGGTTCACGAACACGTTCTCGCGCGCGGCGCGCAGGCCCACGGCGAGCGCGCCGGTCAGCACGGCTCCGTCACCGAGGCTCGACACCTCGACCCGCGGTGGAGTGGGAAGCCAGTCGGCGAGGAGCGCACGAATCGCAACGAGGTCGGCGTTCGCGCCGATGCCGCCGCCGAGCACGACCAGCCCTGCGTCGGTGACCGCGGCGATCGGCACGAGATGGAGTGCGATCCGCCGGGCCGCCTCTGCAACGACCCGGCGCGCGACGGTGTCGCCTGCCCGCGCGGCGGCGAAGACCGAGCGCGGATCATGGGGCGGCGTCACGCCGATCTTCTGGGCATACGTGATCAACGCTCCGGCGCAAGGATCGATGTCTTCGGTCATGCCCACGCGCAGGTAGTCGAGCTCGCCGGCCGCGCCCGTATGCCCCCGGTGAAGTTCGCCACGCAGCACCAGCCCGGCGCCGAGACCGGTCCCGATGGAGATGAACACGAAGTCGTCGACCCCGCGCGCGACTCCGCGCCACCGCTCACCCAGGGCCGCCAGGTTGATGTCGTTCTCGAGCGACACGGGCAGGCCGAGCCTGGCTGACAGCTCGGCGCCGAAATCGCCGTCTTCGAGACCGGCCACGTTCATCGCCAACCGGATCGAAGAGCCTTGCACGGCGCCGGGCACCCCGAGCACCACGCTGTCCACGAGCCCAGGCTCGACGCCGCTCGAATCGAGCAGCGACCCCGCCAGCTGCTCGATCGTGCTGAGCGCAGACGCAGCGGTCGGCTCCGCGAGCTCCAGGTCCTGTCGCGCGCGCGATTCCCCACGCACGTCGCACACGGAGCCGCGCACGAAGCGCGCACCGAGATCGAGGCCGAGGACGAATGCCGCCTCGGGCACCGGCTCGAAGAAGGTCGCGCCGTAGCTAGGACCGTCGCCGTCGTGCGCCGTCACGCGCACCAGCCCGGCCTGCAGCAGCGACTGGAGCGCCAGCGAGACCGTCGGCTTCGAGATGCCGACACGGCGGGAGATCTCGGCGCGTGAGATCGGAGCGGCGACCCGGATCGCCTCCAGGACCGTGCGCTCGTTCAGGTCCTTGAGCAACGGCGGCGTGGCGCGTCCGGTGGTCATTGAGTAAGCAAGCTTAACCGAACCTGGGGCCGATGGCGCTTGACAGGGTCGAACCGGGCCGAATAGGCTCCATTCTGGTTCGGAACCTTTACCAACTGTGCGATTGGAGGGCTGCATGAACAAGCGCTATCTCGCGGCAGTGGTATTCCTGATCGGAGCGCTGGCGGTCGCCGCGGCCGCCACCGCCGGGAGCGCGCATCGTGCGTCCCCGACGAAGCTCACGATCTGGGTCGGCTGGAGCGCCGGCCACGAGTTGACCAGCTTCAAGCAGCTCGCCGCCGAATACGACTCCAAGCACTCCGACGTCACCGTCAGCGTCGTCGGCGGAATCGACGACAACAAGATTGTTGCGGCGATTCGATCCGGCACCGCGCCGGACGTCGTCAGTTCGTTCAACTCCTACAACGTCGGCAACTACTGCGGCTCCGGCGGCTGGATCGACCTCGCGCCGTACCTGAAGAAGGACAACATCGACCCATCGATGTTCCCGCCGGCGCCCCGGTACTACACGCAGTACAACGGCAAGCGGTGCGCGCTGCCGCTGCTCGCCGACGACTACGGCCTCTACTACAACAAGTCGCTGTTCAAGGCGGCAGGCATCGCGCAGCCGCCGCGGACGATCTCCGAGTTGACCGCGGACGCGAAGAAGCTGACGGTTCGCAACAAGGACGGCTCGATCAAGGTCGCCGGGCTCGACCCGATCATCGGCTTCTACGAGAACGTGCCCGAGCGCTGGATCACCTCGTTCGGCGGCCAGTGGACCGACCCCCAGGGCCACGCGATCCTCGGGAAGAACCCCGCCTGGGCCAAGTGGGCCAAGTGGCAGAAGAGCCTGGTCGACTGGTACGGCTACAAGAACCTGATCCGGTTCCAGGCCGGCCTTGGCGACGAGTTCTCCGCGTCGCAGGCGTTCGAGCAAGGCAAGCTCGCGATGAACCTCGACGGCGAATGGCGGGTGGCATTCATCCAGCACGAGCACCCGACTCTCAACTACGGGACGGCGCCGATGGCCGTCGACGACGCTCATCCCGAGCTGTACGGGTCGGGCTATATCAACGGCACGATCATCGGCATCCCGCGCGGTGGTCACCACGTCGACCAGGCGTGGGCGCTCGTCAAGTACCTGACGACGAACAAC
>DATBBH010000018.1:0-4305 GCA_036271075.1 Gaiellaceae bacterium
CGGCGCGGCCACTGACGCGCAAGCCGTTCTCCCCCAGTGCGCGCGCGTGCTCGTCGCGGCGGACGAGCGCCGAAACCTCGGCGACGCGCGAGAGGTGCGCGGCGAAGAGGCTGCCGATCACGCCGGCGCCGGCGATGCAGATACGGGTCATCTCGACCACAGCTTGAACTCTCGGCCACCGGTGAGACCCGACGGCCGCAGGATGAGGACGGTTGCCATCAGCGTGCCGACGACGATCACGCGCGTTCCCGCGGGTAGATCGATGTGCCAGCCGAGGAACGACGTGCCGTTCTCGGCCACTGCGAGATAGGAGTCGAGCGCGCTCACTGCCAGCGCGCCGACGACCGCGCCCCACAGGCTCGTCGCCCCGCCGACGACGAGCATCGCCAGCGTGATGAACGTGAGATCGAGGTATACCGTCTCGGTGTTCAGCGGCAGCAGGTGCACGTAGAGCCCACCCGCCAGCCCGCAGAGCGCGCCGGAGATCGCGAAGGCGATCAACCGCTGGCGGTAGACGGATGCGCCGACGGCGCGAGCCGCCGCGTCGTCCTCCCGCGTCGCGCGCAGCAGGCGCCCGTAGCGGCTGCGGCTGTAGGCGAACGCGACCACCACCACGAAGAGGGCTCCGAGCGAGGCCTGGCGCAGGCCCGTCGTCTCGGGAACGGACGAGAAGGTGTTCAGCCCGGGCCCGATCCTCTCTTCGTAGCGCAGCAAGTTGTGGGTGATCTCGAGCACTGCGAACGTCGCGATCCCGGCGGCGAGCCCCGAGAGGCGCATCAAGGGCAGCGCGACGACGAGCGCGCACACACCGCCGACGAGCGCCGCGAGCGCGAGCGAGGAGATGTTGCCGGTCGTTCGGTCGCGCAAGAAGTGCGCGAGGTTCGGCATGATCGCCGGCTTCTCCGCTGCAGGCACCGACAGCACGCCCGCGGTCCACGCGCCGATGGCGACGAAGCTGATGTGCCCGAACGAGACGACGCCCGAGTTGCCGACGAAGACGTAGAGCGCGACGACGATCGCCACCTTCACGAGCGCATCGGTGAAATAGCCCTGCGTCGAGAAGGAAACCGTCGTCCCGAGCAGCGCCGCAACGACGACGAGCGCCGCCGGGCCGGCGAGTGTCTGGAGGTCGACGAGCCGCTTCATACGCGCTCCACGGTCTTCGTGCGGGTGAACAGGCCGTCGGGGCGGACGAGCAGCACGACGATCACGGCCGCGAAGATGAACGAGTCGACGTACTGGCTCTGATTCGTCGGCAGCGCCCCGCCGAGGAGCCCGGTGGCGAAGCCGATCGTGAAGCCGCCGAGCGTCGCGGGGACGGGCCGGTTCATGCCGCCGACGACGACGCCCGCGAGCACGACGATCGTGTCCCGCAGCGCGAAGTCTGGGGTGACGAGCGGGTTCTGGACGGTGAGCATCACCGCGACGACGGCGGCGAGCGCTCCCGAGAGCAGCACTGCGACGCCGATCACGCGGTTCGCGCGCACGCCGAGCAGGCGCGCGGTCTGGAAGTCGAGCGACGAGGCCCGCATGTGCAGGCCGACCTCCGTCCGCTCGAGCAGCAATTGCAGGAGCAGCAGGCATACGGCGGCGACGATCACGGAGACGATGGTGATCTTGCGGATGTCGACGGCGGCAATCGTCCAGGGCCGGTTGAGGTAGGCGAGCGACGTCGCGATCTTCCCGAGCGATCCGAACCAGAGCAGCGCGATGCTCTGTAGCAGGAACGCGACCGCGAACGTGGCGACGAGCATCACCGCGGGCGTGTGGCCGCGTAGCGGGCGGAAGACGAGCCGGTCGAGCAACAGCGAGAGAACGAGCACGACGGCGAAGCAGAGGAGGATCGCAGCCCACACCGGCCAGCCCCACTGGGAGGCCAGGGCGAGCGCGAACGCACCGGCCATCACGAGCTGGCCGTAGGCGAAGTTGACGAGACGCAGGACGCCGAAGACGAGGCCGATGCCGACCGCCATCAGCGCGTAAACCGACCCCAGTGCGACCGCGTCGGCGAGCGTCTGCCAGTCGATGTTGAGAAAGGCGATCACGAGAAGTAGGCCGCCACCAACGCCTCGGTGTCGTTCGCGTGCTCGGGCCCGAGCGTCAGCCGCAGTTCGCCGTTTGCCAGCACGTGACAGCGGTCGGCGGCCGCGACGGTGCGTTGTGCCCGCTGCTCGACGAGCAGCACGCCGAGGCCGCGGTCGCGGATCGCTGCGAGGGCGCCGAAGACGACGTCGACGACGGTCGGGGCAAGGCCAAGCGACGGCTCGTCGAGGAGCAGCAGGTCGGGCTCGGCGACGAGGGCGCGCGCGATCGCAAGCTGCTGCTGCTGGCCACCGGACAGCGCGCCGGCCTGACGGTTGCGGAACTCCTCGACGATCGGAAACAGCTCGTAGACGCTCCGAAAGACGGCATCGACGCCGCCACGCGAGCGGCGGGCTGCCAGTCCGAGGCGGAGGTTCTCCTCGACGGTCAGCTCGGCGAAGATGCGCCGTCCCTCGGGCACGAGCGCGACGCCGTCGCGCGCGACATCCTCGGGACGGCGTCCGCGCAGCGACGCCGCGCCGAGCCGCACCTCGCCGGTCGCCGGCGCGACGCCCATGATCGCGTGCAGCGTCGACGACTTGCCTGCGCCGTTCGCGCCGATCAGCCCCACGATCTCCCCCGGTGCCACCTCGAACGACAGGCCACGCACGGCGTGGACGCCGCCGTAGCGAACGTCGAGGTTCTCGACGACGAGCTTCCTCATTCCTCGGCCACCGCCGTCTCACCGAGGTAGGCGGCAGCGACGTCGAGGTTGTCGCGGATCTCGGCCGGCGCGCCTTCGGCGAGCGTGCGTCCCTGGTCGAGGACGTGGATGCGATCGCAGAGCTCCATGATCAGCGCCATGTTGTGGTCGATGAGCAGGACGCCGGCGCCGTGGTCGTCGCGCACCGACCTGACGAGCTCGGCGAAGGCCGGCACCTCTGCCTCGGGCAAGCCGGCCGCCGGCTCGTCGAGCAGGACGAACCGCGGCTCCATCGCGAGTGCCCGTGCGACGCCGAGTCGCCGCTCGTCGCCGTGGGCGAGTGAAGCCGCGGGCGCTGAGGCATAGCGAGCGAGGCCGAGCCGGTCGAGCAGTTCACGGGCGCGCGTTGCTGCCAGGCGCGGTCCGGCGCCGACGCCGAGGGCCGACACCTCGACGTTCTCGCGGACGGAGAGCGACCGAAAGCCACGGCTGTGCTGGAACGTGCGCGCCAGCCCGTGCCGGCTCCGCCGGTGCGGCGACCAACGCGTCACGTCCTGATCGCCGAGCGTCACCGAACCGCTGTCGGGCTGGTCGAAGCCACTGAGCACGTTGACGAGCGTCGATTTGCCGGCGCCATTCGGCCCGATCAGGCCGACGACCTCGCCGCGCTGCACGTCGAGGTCGACGCTCTGCAGCGCCTGGACCCCGTCAAAGGAACGAGAAATGGCGGAGGCCCGGAGTGATTCTCCGGGCCTCCGCTCCGACTGCAGCTCGTCGGCCAAGCGTCCCGGCTAGATCTTCGGGACGACCTTGGCGACGACGGTGCCGACGACCCGCGGTTTGTTGTCCTGGATCTTGATCACGCGGTACTGCCGGCCGAACACGGTGTGGAACTTCGGTGAGAAGCTCACGAGGCCAGACAGCGTCGGCACCTTCCTGAACTTCTCCATCGTCGCGGCCAGAACCGAACCGGTCGTGGAGCCGTGTGAGCGGTTGATCGCGGTCACGAGGCCGTCGATCGCCGCCGACCCGGCGACGAAGCCGCCCGTGCCTGCGTGCACCTGCTTCGCCAGCTTGTTGATCGCCGGGTTCGGGTCGTCACCGAACACCGACGCATAGGTGACGAACCAGTAGTTCGTCACCGGCGGGCTCTTCGGTAGCCAATAGTTCCCGTCGCCGGCCCACGAGTTGAGGATCGGCGTGTTGTTGCCGAGCGTGCGCAGGCCGGTGATCAGCGTGCCGAGGGCACCGAATGCACCGGCGGTCGACGTGACGATCACGTCAGCCTTCTTCGTGTTGAGGCGCGACACCGCATTGTTGACGTTGTTCCCGCCGAACGCGGGATCCTGGTACGTCTCCTGATCGGCGATCTTGCCGCCGAGCTGGGTCCAGCGGGCCTTGAACGCCTGCACGACGTTCTTGAAGTAGACGATGACCGTGTCGGTGGCGAGAGACGCCGTGCGCCAGCCCTTGGCCCACGCGTACTGCGCCATCGCCGAGCCTTCGTCCTGCGCGACGTTGCCGAAGCTGAACGCGAGCCTGCCCTTCGGCCCGAAGCGCTTTGGCCCCATCTGGTCGGT
>DATBBH010000019.1:0-16357 GCA_036271075.1 Gaiellaceae bacterium
GCGCTCTCCGAGGAGACGATCGTCGCCTACCTGGACGACTATCGCCGACGCGCGGAGCCGGCCGAGGCCACCTACTACCGGCGTTTCGTCCTCCTGCGCCGCTTCTTCCGCTGGCTCAGCCGGCGCGCCGGCGTCCCCGACCCCTTCCTCGAACTCGAGCCGCCGGCGAAACCGCAGCAGGAGGCCGACTGGCTGACGCCCGAGGAGTTTGGCCGGCTGCTTGCGGCCGCCGGTTCGCCGCCACGAAACCGTGCCGGGCTCGCCGATCGTGACCAGCTTGTGCTGCTCGCTCTCGTCACCACCGGCCTGCGCCGCTCCGAATTGCTTGCCCTCGACTGGGGCGATCTCGACCTCGAGAGCGAGCGACCAAGCCTGCTCGTCCGGCGCGGCAAGGGCGGCAAGCCGCGCCGCCAGCCGCTGGCGCCGGTGCTCGCGAGCAGGCTTGCCGACATTCGAACAGCAGTGCAGCCGCAGCCGGCTCACCCGGTCTTCTGCGGACTCGCAGGCAAGCGGCTGCAGGCGGGGATCCTGGCTCAGATCATCCGGCGCGCCGCGGAGCGGGCCGCGCTGGCCAAACACGTCAGCGCGCACACGCTGCGCCACACCGCCGCCACCTGGTTGCGCCAGCAGACCGGCGACGCGCGCCTAGTTGCCGCCTACCTCGGGCACGCCGACCTCTCCACCGTCAGCCGCTACGCCCACGTCGCCGAGGATGACCTGCACGAAGCAGCGGCTGCGATCGAGAGCGGCGGCGGCCTCGCCAGCAGCATGAGCGCGTCCCCGAACGCTGGTAGTGTCGCTGCTGCGGGGCGGAGCGAAGCTGGCACAGCCTCAGGGCGAACGGCCGGGCGTCCGCGCCGAGCGGTTCCAGTGAAACCGCCAGGGAAGCGCCGCCAGACGCCTACCGTGACGGTTTCTCCGGCAAACGGGCCATAGAAAAAGCCCCGCATTACCAGGGCTTTTTCCGTAGCAGGCCTGTAAGCCGGATTCTGTCTTGGATGACCATCCCTCTAGGCAGCTACCCGGGCCCTTCGGCGGGCAGCCTATGGCGGGCCCTGTTCGCCTTGCACCGGACGGGGTTTGGCGAGCCGTCGCGTCGCCGCGACGCTGGTGGGCTCTTACCCCACCGTTTCACCCTTACCGCCGATGTCTCCGGAGACACGTCGGCGGCGGTCTGCTTTCTGTTCCACTTTCCGTCGGCTTTCGCCGCCTGGCTTGCGCCAGCGTCCTGCCCTTTGGTGTCCGGACTTTCCTCGATCAGCAGCCGAAGCGGCCGACCGCGGTCACCCGGCCTGCACCGGAATCGTAGCGCCTGTCACGAACGCACTCTCGTCTGCAAGCTGGCTGCCGCACTCGGGGCAGAAGACGCTGCCGCGCGCGTGCATGACGAACTCGCCGCAGGTGAGGCACTCGAGCGAAGCGCCGCGCAGCAAGGCGGCCAGCTCCTGGTCGAGCGTCCGGTGCAGAGAAGCGACGTTCATCTCTACAGCTCCCGAAAGACCCCCACGACCCGGCCGAGGATCTGCACGTACGGGGCATAGATCGGCTCCATGCTCGAGTTCTCGGGCTGGAGCCTGATGCGACCGTTCTCGCGATAGAACGTCTTCACGGTTGCCTCGTCGAGGGACTCGTCGCTGCCTGCGAGCGCGACGACGATCTCGCCGTTGCGTGCGTCCTGCGCGCGCTGCACGATCACCAGGTCGCCGTCGAGGATGCCGGCGTCAATCATCGACTCGCCCTTGACGCGCACCATGAAGTCGCCCTTGGTGGAGGCGGGCATCGGCACGTAGTCCTCGATGCTCTGCTCGGCCAGCAGCGGACCGCCTGCTGCGATCTCACCGAGCAGCGGCAAGCGCCTGACGTCGGCGGCTTCGGCGGGCTCGGGCTCGCTGCGCTCGCGCCCGATCAGCTCGAGCGCGCGGGGCTTCGTCGGGTCGCGCTTGAGCAAACCGGCCCGCTCGAGATTCGCCAGATGGGCGTGCACGGTCGACGGCGACGCGAGGCCGACCTGCTCACCGATCTCGCGCACGGTCGGCGGATAGCCGTGCCGGTCGACGTACTCGACGAGGTAGTTCCAGATCTCCTGTTGGCGGGCCGTGAGCACGCGGGCTCCTTGGGGTTTGTGGACGGGGACGAACGTGTGTTCGCCAGCAGCGTAGAGACTCCTGCGGACGCCGTCAACTTGTCCTTTCGGGCGGATTCACCCTCTCAGGGGTTGCATCGGTCAGCCACACTTCGCATAACGAGGGCACTTGCGTGCTTGCGCGGGTGCTGCGGCGGCTTTGGGCCGCCTGATCAGGGAGGCGGATCGTGTTGAGAAAAGGAACCGTAGGACGTCATGTCGTTGGGCTGGCTGCGATCGCAGTCGTGGCACTCGGCACCGTTGCTGCTTCGGCCCTCGCCGTTGTGAATGGCTCACCGGACAACGGGCGGCACCCCTATGTCGGCGTCGCCGTGTGGTTTCCGACGGGCAACCCGGCGGACGGCTTCGAGCTCTGCTCGGGCTCGCTTGTCTCGCCCACAATCTTCGTGACCGCGGCGCACTGCTTCCCCGACGGAGCACTCGTCTTCGTCGACCCGGCCGAGAACGGGCTCGCCGACCTGCACCAGCCGGGCTTCGGCCAGGCCGTGCCCGGCTTCGCGCATCCCGACCCGAACTGGCAGACCGGCGCGCACGGCCTCTCGAGCTCCGACCGCAACGACGTCGCAGTCGTGACCCTCTTGGGCCCGATTCGGGAGCCGCGCTACGCCAAGCTCCCGACGCTGGGCTATGACGACACGCTGCCGGTGAACCAGCCGGTCGAGATCGTCGGCTACGGCATCGAGACGATGGCGCCGCTCACCTTCGGCAGCAGGTTCGACGCTCCGGCAAAGATCATTCCCGGTGGTGGAGCAAGCGGAGACACGTTCCTGAAGATCTCGTCGAGTCCCGGTCAGGGCGGCGCCACCTGCAACGGCGACTCCGGCGGTCCCGACCTACAAGCGGGCACCGACGTGATGCTGTCGATCAGCTCCTACGGTCCGAGCGCGACATGCAAGGCCGTCGACTACTCGCAGCGGCTGGACACAGCCGAGGCGCTTGGCTTCGTCTCCGGCTTCCTGCACTGAACGACAACCTCGACTGAAACGAAAAGGCCGCCCGGCAGGGCGGCCTTTTTCATGCGCTGGAGAGGACTTGAACCTCCACGACCGCAATGGCCACTAGGCCCTCAACCTAGCGCGTCTACCAATTCCGCCACCAGCGCGTGAGCGCGCGCATTGTAGCCGCGACTCAGTTGATCGGCGTGAGCTCGCGCTCGAGCGTCGCGCGCTCAGGCTCGAGCCACGGCGGCAGCGAAAGCCCCTGACCAAGCGTCTCGGCCGGCTCGTCGACGAGGAAGCCCGGGCCGTCCGTTGCGATCTCGATCAGTACTCCGTCGGGCATTCGAAAGTAGATCGACTCGAAGTACTTGCGGTCCTGCACCGTTGTTGGACGCAGTCCGAGCTCGCTCAGCCGTTCGAGCCAGGCGAGCTGTTCCACGCCGTCGACAGTGCGCCACGCGATGTGGTGCGTCGTGCCGGCACCGATCAGCGCAGCCTCTTCGACAGGCTCGGCAAAGTGCAGCGGCGCTTCGGCAGAGAACAGGCCGGCATAAAGATCCGGATTGCCGATCACGACGACGTCGCGCAGGTGCGGAGCCTCGGCGGGATAGAGCCGCAGACGCAATCCGTCGGGATCTTCGACCTCGGTCTCCTCCTCGACGCTCGGCGACTCGAGCCCGATCGACTCGAGCGTGCCACGTCCCAGGCGGCCGGAGTCGGCGCGTGGCCACTCGAAGAACGTGATCAGCGTGCCGGGCGTCCCGGCGTCGTCGCCGAAATAGAGGTGGTAGCTGTGCGGGTCGTCGAAGTTGACCGTCTTCTTGACCAGCGTGAAGCCGAGACGGTCTCGGTAGAAGTCGAGCGTGCGCTGCGCGTTGGAGCACACGCACGTGATGTGATGCAGACCCGCCAGCTCCATGCGGCGCAAGTCTAGAGCTTGTGTTACTTGAGGAGCCTGAAGAGCACGATCGTGTTCGTGAAGAACAGGATCGCGACCACGGTCGTCACGCGCGTGAGGTTGCGCTCGACGATGTGCGTGCCGCCCTGTGAGGCAGGCGTGAATCCCATGCCGCCGAGCCCGGCATCGCGGCCGGAGTGCATGAGGACCAGCCCGACCAGCGAGACGCTGAGGATGACGTGGATGACGGCGAAGAAGGGCAGCATCGCGGCCCGTAGGGTAGCTAACCCTCGGGCATGATTCGGACATCGATACAGATGAGGCCAGGCAGAAGATCCACGATCTGCTCGTGACGGGAGACAACCGGCTCAAACAGGGAGTCTCCGCCGAGAAGATCCGCCAGAGCTACGAGCAGGCGCTCGGGGTTGCGCGCGAGCACGGGCTCGAGGAGAGCGTCGGCCCCCTGGTTGCGATCAGACTCGCCGATCTCGAACGGCTCGCAGGAGAATCTCCTCCACCCGCTCGGCCTGCCGCCTGACATCGTGCACGGCTGCAGCGCTGCGGGCCGCTTCGTTCGGTGACGGCAGTGCGGCCGCGGTTGCCAGCGCGCGCGCGAGCTCGACGGTGTCGAGCGGGTCGACGAGCACACCGGCGTCGTCCGGCACGAACTCGGGCGGCCCGCCGACGCGCGTCGCAACGACGCTACGCCCACAGGCCATGCCCTCGAGCAGCGCCTGCCCGAAGGGCTCGATCAGCGCCGGCCCACAGACGACGTCGGCTGCATTGAGCCACGCGGGCACGTCGTCATGTGCAACGCGACCGACCACGCGCACGCCTACGCGGCCCTCGAGCGAGGCGCGCAAGGGGCCGTCGCCGACGAAGGTCAGCGAGCCGCGCCCCAGAGTCGCGAACGCGTCCGCGAGCCGAACGACGTTCTTCCGGTCGGTCAGGGAGCCGACGTGCAGGAATGCCGGAGACTCGAGCTCCGCCGCCGGAGGAACGTTGCGGAAGCGGGCGAGGTCGACGCCTGAATCGACGACCTCGGTCTTGCCCGACGCATCGGGCACGCGCGCAACGAGCTCGTCGCGCAGGTACTCCGAGACGGCGATCACCGTCGACGCACGCCGAACGACGCGGCGCGTCAGCCCAGCGACACCGCGAAGCTCGCCGATGTTGCGCACGTCGCGGCCGTGAGCCGTGACGACGAGGGGCGCGTCCACCTGTGATGCGAGCAGGCCGGACGGCACGAGAAAATGCGCCCACACCACATCGGGACGTGCAGCGCTGCGCACGCGCCTGCGCAGCTCGAGATACCGCGCCTTGCCGCCCGCACGCCGGTCGAGCACCGCGAGCTCGATCTCGTGGCCGCGCTCGCGCAGCGCCCGTTCGCCCTGCGCGACGAACACGCCGAGGTCAGGGTCGTCAGGCCCCGGATACATCTGGGAGACGAGCAGGATCCGCATCGCACTCAGTGCGGCGCGCGTTCTCGGTCGTGCTCGCCCCACTCTGCACGCAGCACGCCGCAGATCTCCCCGATCGTGCAGCGGGCGCGCAACGCCGCTCGCATCGGAACCATCAGGTTCGTGGTCCCTCGCGCTGCCTCGCGTACCGCCGCGAGTGTGGCCGCCGCGTCGGCCGCGTTGCGCTCGGCGCGGACTGCCGCGGTGCGCGCGAGCTGACGTCGCTCGGCCTCCGGGTCGATCGCTTGCAGTTGGATCGGCTGCTCCGACTCGGCAACGTACTCGTTGACGCCGACGATCACACGCTCGCCCGATTCGACGTCCTGCTGCCAGCGGAACGCTGCACGCTCGATCTCGCCCTGCACGAATCCCTGCTCGACAGCGTTCACGGCGCCGCCGAGCTCGTCGATGTGCTCGATCAGCTCCCACGCGCGCGCTTCCAGCTCGTCGGTGAGCGACTCGACGTAGAACGAACCGCCGAATGGATCCGCCGTCGCCGTCGTGCCCGCTTCGCTCGCGAGGATCTGCTGCGTCCTCAACGCGATCGTCGCCGCGTGCTCGGTGGGGAGAGCGAGCGCCTCGTCGAACGAGTTCGTGTGCAGCGACTGCGCACCCCCGGCGATCGCCGAGAGCGCCTGGATCGCGACACGCACGATGTTGTTCTCGGGCTGCTGCGCCGTCAACGTCGAGCCACCGGTCTGAGCGTGGAAGCGCAATGCGAGCGCCTTCGGATTCGTCGCGCCGAACCGCTCGCGCATCACGCGTGCCCAGAGGCGGCGCGCCGCGCGAAACTTCGCGACTTCCTGGAAGAAGTCGTTGTGCGCGTTGAAGAAGAACGACAGTCGCGAGCCGAAGTCATCGGGCGAGAGCCCCGCCTCGACGGCAGCCGCGCAGTAGGCGATGCCGTTCGCAATCGTGAATGCGAGCTCCTGCACTGCGGTCGAACCGGCCTCTCGAATGTGGTATCCGGAGATCGAGATCGTGTTCCACGACGGGATCCGCTCTGCGCAATATGCGAACAGGTCGGTTGTGAGCCGCATCGACGGTCGCGGGGGGAAGATGTAGTTCCCGCGCGCGATGTACTCCTTGAGAATGTCGTTCTGCACCGTGCCGCGCAGCGCGGTTCCAGGCACTCCCTGTTCCTCTGCAACGAGCTCGTACAGGAGCAGCAGGAGCGCCGCCGGGGCGTTGATCGTCATCGACGTCGACACTTCGTCGAGCGGGATGCCGGCGAGCAGGATCTCCATGTCGGCGATCGAGTCGATCGCCACGCCGGTGCGCCCGACCTCGCCGAGCGCGAGCGGATCGTCCGAGTCATACCCGAGTTGCGTGGGCAAGTCGAACGCGATCGAGAGACCGGTCTGGCCGCGGGCGAGGAGATAGCGGTAGCGCTCGTTCGATTCCTCCGCGGATGCGAAGCCGGCGTACTGGCGAATCGTCCACGGGCGCCCGCGGTACATGTCCGGGTACGGGCCGCGGGTGTACGGATATTCGCCCGGCAGCTCGAGACTCGTCGTCGCGTCGTCGGCCGTGTAGACCGGCTTGATGTCGATGCCGCTCTCGGTTTCGCGCTTGTCGGTGGCCGCCACCCCGGAAGTATGCTCGCGGCGTGCGCGTCCTCGCATGCGTTCTTGCGCTGCTGGCCCTCATCTGTGTCTCCTCGGTGAGCGCCGCGCCGCACACTCTCTGCCCGCAGAACGCTTCGCTCGGCAGCGTCCGGTTCGTGCGGGCAGGCCACGAGCACAGAGTCTCGCTCGTGACGTGTGTCGATCACACGCTCGGACGGGCGTCCCCCTCCAAGCCGGGGCCTCTCCACTCCACCGACGCGCGGTTCACCGCATCGATCCGAGCGAGCGGCTCGGGCCGCAGCGCCAAGGAGACGATCTGGGTGACCGATCGGCGCAGCGGCCGCAGCCGTCCCATCTTCTCGGAGACCGAGTACTACAAGCAGATCGGCCCGGGTGACACCCCAGGCCCGATCGTCCTCCTCCGTTTCTCGACCGACGATCGCTGGCTGTTCTTCACCATCGATCCGGGCGGCTCCAACTCGATCGCAGCGGACGGCCTCGTGCTGCGCGTCGTGTCGGCCGCCGGCGGCGCGGTGCACAAGCTTGGCATCGCGCTGCGCTACCCCGACTACCTCACCTGGTGCGCTGGGCGGCTCGTCTTCATCGGCGGCGGCGACCGCGTTGCGATTCACGGCAAGCGCCTGCTCATTGCCTCGCCGCCAGACTGGCGCCCTCGACCGCTGTGGAGCGACCGCAGCCGCTCGTTCGCAACTCCGGCGTGTGAGCCTGGGGGCCGCTCCGTCGCAGTGCTGTCCCAGCGCTCGAGCGACGATGCGAACTTCTTCGCGACCCGCTGGCAGCTCTGGCGCGTCGGGCTTGACGGCTCACGGCAGGAGCTCGACGCACCGCCCGCCGGCTGGGCCGACGAGGCCCCGCGGTGGTCGCACGACGGCAGGTCGCTGCTCTTCGTCCGTGAGCGGAACGGCTACGGTCGCCTCATGCTTCAAGACAGCGGACACCTGTACGGGCCGATCGCGAACCTCGGCTACGGCCTCGGCTACTACGGCTACCACGATTGGGCGCTGCACTGGAGCGCGGGCGCATGACGGTCCGGGTTCGTCTCTTTGCCGGCCTGCGCGAGCGCGCCGGTTGGGCGCAGCGGGAGATCGACGTCTCGAGCGTTGGCGAGGTCTGGCCTGCGCTCGAGCTCGGCGACGAGCCGAGCGGCCTGCTTTACGCCGTCAACAAGGAGTACGCAGCCCGCGACCGGTTGCTGGCCGACGGCGACGAGGTTGCCTTGATCCCACCCGTCTCGGGCGGCGCTTTCCTGCTGAGCGACGAGCCGCTCTCGCTCGACAGCGTCGTCGACGAGGTCCGCGACGACGAGGCGGGCGCGATCGCGACGTTCACCGGCACCACCCGTATCCACTCCCGCGACCGAACCGTCACCCACCTCGACTACGAGGCGTACGAAGGAATGGCCGAACGGGTGATGGCGGAGATCGCCGAGGGCCTGCAGTCTCGGTATGAGCTCTGCGCCGTCGCCATCCACCACCGGGTCGGGCGCGTAGGGATTGGAGAGACCTCTGTCGTGATCGCCGTGTCCGCCGCCCACCGCCAAGCAGCACTCGCCGCGTGCAAGGACGCGATCGACGAGCTGAAGGAGCGCGTGCCGCTCTGGAAGAAAGAGGTCTACGCGGGCGGCGAAGAATGGATCGGACGAGGCTCATGAGACGTAGGCTTGACGGAGGCGACCAAAGAGCGGAGGCGCCGGCTTTGCCGGCGCTGGAGCGGGCATGAGCGCAAGCCCCGGCCCCGGCCCCGGCTCCGGCCCCGGCTCCGGCGACGACGACTTCGACTATCGCGGGTACGACCCGATCCAGCCCCGGGGGACGGACTGGGGCGCACGGCTGAAGAAGCTGGTCGGCCCGATCGTCGCCGGCACGGTCGCGCTCGCGAAGTGGTCGTTCGTCCTCGTCAAGTTCTCGACCATCTTCATCGCCGTTGCCGCGTACGCGCTGATCTGGGGCTGGAAGTTCGCGATCGGGCTCGTCCTGCTGATCCTCGTGCACGAGACAGGCCACTACATCGAGGCACAGCGCGAGGGACTGCACCCGAAGCTGCCGGTGTTCATCCCGTTCCTCGGCGCCTACGTGCAGTACACGCGCGGCAACCCATGGCAGACCGCACGCGTGGCCATCGCCGGGCCGATCCTCGGTGGGGCGGCAGCGTTCGTCTGCTATCTCGTCGGCAAGTCGCAGGCCTCGAACCTGTGGTTCGCGCTCGCCTACTTCGGGTTCTTCCTCAACCTGTTCAACCTCTTGCCGTTCGGGTTCTTCGACGGCGGTGCGGTCTGGCGCTCCGCGCGGTTCCTACGCCAAGGAGGCGGTCCGGGCAAGGCTCTGTTCATCTACGGCCTCTACTTCGCCACGGCGCTGATGCTCGTGCTCGGCATGTGGAAGTCTCACGTTCCGCAACATCGTCTGTGACAGACGACCGCCAGATCCTCGACCATCCGACGAGCGACATCGAGGCGTCGATCGAACGGATCACCACGGAGCTCCGCGCGGGCTTCGAGAAGGTCGCGGAGGTCCCCCGCCCCGCGGTCGCGCTCTTCGGTTCGGCGCGAGTCGCGGCAGGCAGCAAGCCCTACGAGGACGCGCGCGCCGTCGGGCGTCGCTTCGCCGAGCACGGCTGGACCGTCGTCACCGGCGGTGGAGGGGGCGTGATGGAGGGAGCGAACCGTGGCGCGCAAGAGGGCGGCGGCGTCTCGGTCGGGTTCAACATCGAATTGCCGCACGAGCAGCACCCGAACCCGTACCTGGACATCTCGCACACCTTCAACCATTTCTATGCGCGCAAGGTCTGCTTCGTCCGCCCGTCGGAGGGCTTCGTCATCTTCCCGGGCGGCTTCGGGACGCTCGACGAGATGTACGAGTCGCTGACCCTGATCCAGACCGGCAAGATCCGCCACTTCCCGGTCGTTCTCTACGACTCGGACTACTGGGGCGAGTTGCTCGAGTGGCTTCGGGTCGAGCCGCTCGCCGACGGGATGATCGCACCGGCCGATCTCGAGCTACTGCACGTGACCGACGACCCTGATCAGGCGGTGCAGTTCGTGCTCGCCGGCTACGAACAGCGCCAGGTCGACGCGCCGAACACTCAGTAGGTCGAAGGCAGAACGATGTAGGGGCCGGGCGGCGTCTTGCCTGGGCCGTAGACCGTCGTCGGGCTGTCAGGGATGTAGTGCGACTTGAACGTGTCGTGGCGCAACTGCTTGCCGCTCGCGTCGTACACGGTGCGGTCGACAGTGACGTCGAAGCCTTTTTCGCCGCTGCCGGTCACGACCTTCACCGAGCCGCGGGGCGCGTTCGGGTCGACCGCGTAGTTCATCGACGGGCCCGTCCAGTTCACCTGTGCACCGGTATGCGACACGACGCGACGGTGCTCCGACGTGCCGTAGAACGTGAATGTCAGGGTCGAGTCCGTGTACGAGGTCTTGATCAGGAGTCCGTGCTTCAGGTCGTTCTTGAACCTGAAGTCAGGCCCACCCCACGCGACCGTCGCATCGCGGCCGATCGGATAATGGGCGAGATAGAGATTGTGGTTCGTGCGCGCGATGATCGGCAGGCCGATCTCGAACGCGTCGTTGAACAGCGTCGTCGCAGTCTGGCAAACGCCGCCGCCGATCGACGGCAGCACGAGCGAGCCGATGATCTCCTGGCCTTCGAGGAACCCGCGCTCCGCGGTGCGCGGCCCGACGACATCGTTGAACGAAAACACCTGACCCGGTTTGACGATCGTGCCGTCGATGAAATCGGCCATCAGGTGGACGTTGTGGATCCGGTTCGAGGACGACACGCCCATTTGCGTCGTGTACGAGACCAGCTGCTGGTGGATACCGAGCGCCTTGGCCTTCGCCGTGGTGAGATCGGGCTGCCGCGCACCGAGGTCGATGTGCGCAATCCGGTCGCCGCGGGCGGCCGCCGTGACCGCAGCCGCGAACTGCTGCGCGTTCACATCTCGCCCGGGGTGCGACGGCGCAACGTGCACCGCCCCGCCGACGACGACGAACTGTGCGTTGTGGGCGCGCACGATCCAACGTCCGAGGCGCGGGCGCATCACGCGGGCGAGCGTCTCGCCGTCGAGAGTGACTTCTAGTTGCCGGCCGAACCGCACTGCACGAGCCATCTGCAGCGGCGTCAGCGCGCCTAGCCGAGCGCCGTGATAGTCGATCGCGACCGGTGCGGTGAGCAGCGTGCGCGCGTGACTCGCGGCTGCGCCGGCGGAGGAGTCGCTGACAGCCGGCCGCAGCCGCGTATATGGCGCCTCGACGACCGTGCTGTCGCGCGAGAGGCGGTGGAGCAGCGCTGCGCGGTCGAGCTGCAAGCCGGTCTCGGCCGGAGTCGTTACGACGGTCGTGCCGTGCAGCGAGACAGTTGCCGAGACCGGCGCGCGATTCGACCGCGCGATCTCCTCGAGCACATTGCTCGCGTCACCTGCCGGCGTGACGACCGGAGCGACGTCGACACGGCTCGCGAACACGAGTGCGTCCCACGAGCCGGCGTCGAGCACACGGGTCGCTGTCGCGCTGGTGTCGAGCGTGACGAGCCACCCCCGGCGCACGTGGTAGCTCCGCCCTGCCGCCCGGATCGTCACCGGGCGATTCGACCAGGCCCGGAGGTGGCGTTCGATCTGAGCCCGGCTCTGGCCGCCGACGTCGACCCCGAGCACGTGAACGCCCGGCTTGGCGCTTCCTTGGAACTCCAGGGCGCGCGCAATCGCCGCGCCACCGGCAGCGACGAGCAGAACCACGACGAGCACGACTCCTCGTTTCATCTTCAACAGTGAAGCAACGGTTTCGGCCGGTCGCCGGATTCGCGACGTAGTCTGCACGCCGTGGAGCTCAGAGATCTCCCTTCTGTGGACGAGCTGGCGCGGCAGGCCGGCGATCCGCTCGCCGTGGACGCCGCGCGGGTCGTGATCGACCGGGCGCGCGAGGAGTTGCTCGCCGGCGTCGACCCCGGCGACCTTCACGCGAGGCTCGAGGAGGAACTCGCAGCGGCGCGGCGGCCGGCGCTGCGGCGCGTCCTGAACGCAACGGGGGTGATCGTGCACACGAACCTCGGCCGGGCTCCACTGGCCGAGGCTGCGCTCGACCGGGCGGTCGAGGCCGGCCGTGCGTATTCGAACCTCGAGTACGACCTTGCCGAGGGCGCGCGCGGCTCCCGCCAGGATCACGTCGCACGAATCTTGAGCCGGCTCACCGGCGCCGAGTCCGCGATCGTCGTCAACAACAACGCCGGCGCAATGCTGCTCGCGCTTGCGGCGCTCGCCGAGGGACGCGAGGTGCTGGTCTCGCGCGGCGAGTTGATCGAGATCGGCGACGGGTTCCGCATCCCGGACGTGCTCGCGCGCTCCGGCGCTCGACTCGTCGAGGTCGGTACGACGAACCGAACGCGAGCGGCCGACTACGAACGAGCTGTGCGTGCCGAGACGGCGCTGCTGCTGCGCGTGCACCAGTCGAACTTCCGCGTCGTCGGGTTCACGGAGCAGCCGTCGGTCTCCGAGCTCGCATCGGTCGCGCGGGCGCACGATCTGCCGCTGCTCGACGACCTCGGCTCGGGGGCACTGCTCGACCTCTCGGATGAACCGACCGTGCGCGGAGCGCTCGGCGAGGGAGCGAACCTCGTCTGCTTCAGCGGCGACAAGCTGCTCGGCGGTCCGCAGGCGGGGATCGTCGTCGGGCGCGCCGAGCTGATCGAGCGGCTGCGCCGTCACCCTCTGCACCGTGCACTGCGCATCGACAAGCTCGGGCTCGCCGCGCTCGAGGGAACCTTGCTGCTCTACCTGGAGCCGGAACGCGCGCTGCACGAGATCCCGGTGCTGCGCATGCTGCACGAGGACCCCTCGATCGTTCGCGCCCGCGCGGAGCGGCTCGCGGCGGCGGTTTCCGGCGAGGTCGAAGAAACGGTCGGCCGAGTCGGCGGCGGTGCGCTGCCGCTGGCAGAGCTGCCGTCATACGCCTGCGCGGTCGACGAAGTGCTCGTCGAGCCGCTGCGCTCGCACGAGCCCCCCGTGATCGGCATCGTCCGCGACGGGCGCCTGCTGCTGGACTGCCGCACCCTCGCTGACGGCGACGTCGACGAAGTCGCCGCCGCGGTTCGCGCATGCCGCTGACGGTCGGCACCGCCGGCCACATCGACCACGGCAAGACGTGGCTGGTGCGTGCGCTCACCGGCAAGGACACGGACCGCCTGCCCGAAGAGCAGGCGCGGGGGATCTCGATCGACCTCGGCTACGCGCCGCTCGATCTGCCGGACGGGCGAAGGATGTCGCTCATCGACGTGCCCGGTCACGAGCGGTTCGTGCGAACGATGATCGCGGGCGCCACCGGCATCGACCTGTTCCTCCTCGTGATCGACGCGCAAGAAGGTGCGCGTCCGCAGACACTCGAGCATCTCGCCGTGTTGTGCCTGCTCGGCGTCGAACGTGGTGTCGTCGCGGTCACCAAGTCCGACGCCGTCGACGAGGAGACGCTGGAACTGGCGCTCGAGGAGGCGCACGAGCTCGTGCCGGAGGCGGAGGTCGTCGCGGTCTCAGCGAAGACGGGCGCAGGGCTCGACGAGCTGCGCGCGGCGCTCGCGCGCGTGCCGGTGGAACCGCGCGATGCATCCGCTGCCACGCGTCTCTATGTCGACCGGGTGTTCACGCTGCAGGGCATCGGCACGATCGCCACCGGGACGCTCTGGTCGGGCGCCATCGCCGCAGGCGACAGGCTGCGGGTCGAGCCCCAGGGCGTGACCGTGCGTGTGCGGTCGGTGGAGGTGCACGACGCGGAGGTCGAACAAGCTGAGGCAGGGCAGCGCGTCGCTGTCAACTTGCCAACAGTCGAGCGCCGTGATCTGGCTCGCGGCGACGTGCTCGTGGAGCCCCGCAATTACCCGCTGTCCTACCGCCTCGACATTCGGCTCCACGCGCTCGAGGAGATCCCCGCAGCCGTCACAGTGCACGTCGGCACGCAAGCAGTCGCCGCGCGCGTCTTGCGCGACGGCGAGTACGCACAGCTGCGCCTGCAGGAGCCGGTCGTCGCAGCACGCGGCGACCGGGTGGTGCTGCGCACCGACACGACCGTCGGCGGCGGGGTTGTGCTGGATCCGGCGCCGGCGCGCAGGCTCGAGCCTGCGCGATTGGCGGTGCTCGAGGACGGAACGCCGGCGGAGATCCTGGGCGTGCTGGTGCACGAGCCGGTACTCGAGGCCGACCTGCAGGCGCGTGGCCTGCTGACGCCGACCGAGCTCGCGCAGGGATTGACGTCCGTTCCCTCGGCCGGCGGGTACTACTACTCGGACGCGTGGCTCGCCGAGTTGCGCACGCGCGTCGACGAACGCCTGGCGGAGCGAGCGGCGTCGAATCCGCTCGATCCCGGCGTTCAGGTTGCCGAGCTGTTGCCGAACGAACCGTGGACGCAGGCTGTTCTCAACCTCCTCGACCTCGAGCGTCGCGGCGCAAAGGCCTATCTCCCCGGTGCGACGGCCGCGCTTGGCGAGCGCGCGGACGCGGCGGCTGCGCTCGAAGCGCAACTCGCGCAGGAGGAGATCGCAAAGGTCGAGGACAAGCAGCTGGCAGCGTTCCTCGAAGAGGAAGGCCGGATCCGGCGCGTCGGCGACGGCCTCGCGGTGTCCGCGGTGCTGTACGAACGCGGTCGCGAGCTCCTGCCGACGCTCGACGCGATCACGCTCGCCGCCTTTCGCGACGCTCTCGGCGTCGGTCGCCGCACGGCGCAGCTCCTGCTCGAGCGCTACGACGCAGATGGGCTGACGCTGCGGCGCGGCGACGTTCGCGCGCTCAGGCGGCAGCGCTAACGGACACCGAGCCGCTCGTAGCCGTCGGGATCGGAACAGCTCGGCGTCCGCACATCAGACTCGCCGCCCGGCGATTGGTTGACGCCCGCAGCGGCCTACCGCAGCGGTCTCGGCAGGCGCCGCTGCAGCTCCCTCAGCCTCACCAGCCGCGGAGCCAGCTCGAGCAGCGAGCTCCTCCGTCGTGAGTGGGCGAGCAGGACTCTGCCCGTCACGAGGATCGCGGCGAGCGCAATTGCCTGCCCGCCCATGACGATCCGGTTCACGTCCACCGCCGGCTTCCACGTCGCACGACCGTCCTCGATGATCCACGCTCCGGAGGGACGCGCCATCAGGCCGAAGCCTCCTCCACCCCCGGTGTCGACGCCTTCGTGATCACCCATGCCGCCGCCGCCACCGCCGCGGACGGTCGCCGCCGGAATCACCGTGAGCCCGTTCTTCTCGTAGGGGTCTCCATAAACGCGTTTGACGCTTACCGCGTCACGCGCACCCGAGATCAGCTCTTGCAACTCCATGATTCCTCCCTTGTTCGACCAACTCGGCGGGTTCTCCGACGGTCCTCCCCAGATGCGCGCCGACTCAACCGTCCGTACGATCCCTCTCTTGGAGCGGCGGGGGCCGGTGCCCCAGCGGGTCTTCAAAACCCGTCAGGTCTGGCAACCCCAGGCTGGCTCGGTTCGACTCCGGGGCCGCTCCGTGACCGGAAATCCTGCTGGGGCGGCTACGTCGCGAACAAGGTCATGGTGCGACGCCGTAGACCGTCTTGTAGAGCACTTGCCAGTTGGTCGCGATGCCGAGCTGCGCTGCGTGCAACGTCATCGAGCCCGCGCAGACGAGATCGTGGACTTTGTTCTCGAGTCTGTCCTTCGCGTGGTAGTTCGCCGGCCCTGAGCCCGGCTCTGGGTAGAGATTCGCGACGTCGTTGGAGCCGCCGAGCTCGAGGGACACGATGTGGTCGATCTCGATCGTCCGGCCGTACAGTCGTGCGGGCATCCCGTACTCGCGCTCGACGGCGTACTTCTTGGTCTGCGGCACGTTGCGGATCGTGCTGGTGCGGAAGGTCGATGAGCAGATCACGGCCTTCGTCAGACCGCTGTAGTTGGCGCCAGGTGAGCACTGCAGGTCGGGCAGCACGCCGCGTGTGCAGCCACTCGTCTGGGTTCTCGCGTGCAGGAGGACCGTATGGCCGACCGAGACGGCGGAGGGCGATGATGTTGTCGTTTTTGTGGTCGTGAGATGGCCATTGGCGGGACAGTCGAAGCCGTAGGCGTGGTATTCGACGTTGCCGACCCTGCAGAACTCGCCGACGCGGAGACATTTCTCGCCCCAACTCAGGGTCGCGTCCACGTAGCCAGGCGGGCACGTCTTGCTCGCCTGAGCAGGACGAGCGGAGGCAACGCTCGCGGAAGAATTGGACAGCCCACTGCTTGCCGCACCGGCAAGACACATCGCGAGGGCTGCCACGACGACGGCGAGACGAGCAAGCCGGCTAGCCGTCAGCGTGCCCCCGACCCGCTTGAACATCATCCCTCCCGCTCGACCTGACCT
>DATBBH010000020.1:0-46482 GCA_036271075.1 Gaiellaceae bacterium
TCGTCCGCACGTCGGCGAAGTCGAGGTTGACGATCCCGGGCACCGTGATCAGGTCGGTGATGCCCTGCACGCCCTGTCGCAGGATGTCGTCGGCGAGCTTGAACGCGTCGGAGAGCGGGGTTTTCTTCTCGACCACCTGCAGGAGCCGGTCGTTCTCGATCACGATCAGCGTGTCGACCTTGTCGGCCAGCTCGCTGATCCCCTGCTCCGCCTGCTGCGACCGGCGGCGACCCTCGAATGCAAACGGCCGTGTCACGACGCCGACCGTGAGTGCCTCGAGCTCGCGTGCGATCTCCGCGACGATCGGCGCGCCGCCCGTCCCGGTGCCGCCGCCCTCACCCGCGGTGACGAACACCATGTCGGCGCCTTTGAGCGCCTCCTTCAACTCGTCACGCGACTCGGTCGCCGCCTCGCGGCCGACAGCCGGGTCCGCGCCCGCACCGAGGCCACGTGTCGCCTTCGCGCCGATGTGGATCTTCACGTCGGCCTCGCACATCAGAAGCGCCTGCGCGTCGGTGTTCACAGCGACGAACTCGACGCCTGTCAGCCCTGCGTCGACCATGCGGTTGACGGCGTTCGTGCCGCCACCGCCGACGCCGACGACTTTGATCACAGCTAGATAGTTGCCGGAGCGATCTCTCATCTCGTGTGGGCTCGACCTCAAGCTCGAGTGCAGGGTGGGGCTGTCGAGCGACTCCTTCCTTCGGGAGGGTACGGGTGGTTTCCTGCCCTGTCAACGCGCAAACACTGAGTCTCGACTGCTCTCACTCTCAACCTCAACCTCCGAGTTGAGGGTTGACGGAGAGCACAGGACGCTCGGGAACACTGACGTCGAGGTAGCCGCTGCCGAACGTTGCAGCCTTCGCTTGATGCAGGATCCGGCGCGCGATCGCGAGCTTCAGACGCAGGTCGCCGTCGTCCCCGAGCCGCACCTCGAGGCCGCCGCCGAGCACGAGCGTCAACTCCTTCCCCCCTGCGCGCACGACGCGCACCCCGCCCGGCAGCGGCGCCCGACGGAGGAGCGAGAGGGCTGACGCGGCCTCCGTCGGTCCGGCCCCGAGCCGCTCTCCGACGACGACATGGACGTCCTTCGTCACCCACAGGCGGGGCAGAGTGGAGCGGCGAGGGTGTGCGAGCGGGCGGATGACGCGGCCGCTCGCGGCGACCAGGAAGGCGTCCGTGCCCGGGACGCGGCGCAAGATGAAGACGGGTTGCTCGGGACGAACGATCACGCGGAGGGTGTGCGGGAATGCACGGTCGAACGAGTAAGACCGCACCCCGGGGAGTGGCGCGACGGCGTGGGCGACCGTGTCGCCGTCGACGCGCAGGAGGCTGCGTCCAACGACAGGTGCGAGCGCGGCGCGCACCTGCGCGCGTAGCGCGGGCGTGCCCCCGCGCACCTCGACGGCCTGCACGGCAAAGACCGATGTATCACGGGCGACGAAGTACGCGCCGACGGCAAGTGCGATCAACACCACGCCGAGCAGCACCGAGCGGCCCGATGGTGCGATCCGGCTGAGGTCCGGCACGCTGCGCCGCGCGGGCAGCACCGCGGTGCGCGCGGTCGACCTCTTTCGGGCAGCCACGCGGCTCACTTCGCCGCGGGGCATGCTTCCCCTACACGGGCGGAAGCTCGAGCGGGCCCAGGAACTGCACCTCGTGCTCGAGGACGACACCGAACTGCTCCTGCACGCGACGGCGTGCCTCGGCCATCAAGGCAATGCATTCGGCACTCGTGGCTCCGTCCGAGTTCTCGATGAAGTTGGCATGGCGCGGCGAGATCAGCGCGCCGCCGATCTGATGCCCCTTCAGCCCGCATTCCTCGATCAAGCGCCCTGCCCCACGCTCGCCCTCCGGGTTCTTGAACACGCTGCCGAAGGTACGCTTGTTCGTCGGCTGTGACGCCTTCCGCTGCGCGAGCAGCTCGGCGGCCCGCGCCTTGACGACCTCGCTCGAGCTTCGCTCGAGCTGAAAGCGGACCTGGGCCACGACCTCTCCCGGCCGCAGGGCCGAATGCCTGTACGAGAGCCCGAGCTCGGTCGCCGTGAGCGTGCGCACATAGTCGGCGTCGACGACCACTGCGTCGACGAGCACGTCCTTCCACTCGCGGCCGTAGGCGCCCGCGTTCATGCGAACGCCGCCGCCGGTGGTGCCGGGGATGGCAGACGCAAACTCGAACCCGCCGAGGCCGGCCGCGCGGGCGCGATGCAGCGCGACCGCGTTTGCCGCGCCACCTCCCGCCACAAGCACGTCCCCCTGAACATCGATCGTGGTCAGGTCGCCGTCGAGTTTCAGGACGAGCGCGTCGACGCCGTCATCGTGGGCGAGCACGTTTGAGCCGAGCCCGATCACCTCCGCCGGGGCGTCACGTTGCGCCGCCCAGCGCAGTGCATCCTGGAGCTCTTCGATCGACCCAGGGCGCGCAAACCAGCGGGCAGGGCCACCCGTGCCGATCGTCGTGTATCGCGCGAGTGGGACGTTCTCTTCCACGTGGGCCACGCTAGCGATGGAGCAGGCCGACGGCGCGATCGACGTCGCCCGCGCCGACAACCAACAGCACGTCGCCGGGTTGCGCCCGCCGCGCGAGACGCTCGGCACCCTGCTCGACCGTCGGTGTATACGCGGCGAGCACGCCACGATCGCTGAGCGCGTCGACAACGAGCTTGCCGCTGACGCCCGCGATCGGCTGTTCGCGCGCCGGATAGACGTCCGTGACCGTGACGTCGTCTGCCGACGCCAACGCCTCGGCCAGCTCCGCCGCCAGATGACGGGTCCGTGAGTAGAGATGCGGCTGGAAGAGCACGCGAAGCCGTGCGCCCGGCCAGCGTTCTCGTGCAGCGGCGATGGTGACGGCGATCTCGGTCGGATGGTGGCCGTAGTCGTCGACGATCGTCACGGGTCCTTCATGCACCTCGAACCGGCGTGTCGTCCCGGTGAAGCGCTCGGCCGCCGGGGCGGCCTCGTCATGAGGCACACCTGCGAGCTGCAGCGCCGCCATCGCGGCGCCGGCGTTTCGGCGGTTGTGCTCGCCGGGGACGCCCAGCGGGCCCTCATAGGCCGGCGCGTCGCGTACGACGTGTGGAATGCCTGCGAGCCACCGGTCGAACTCCTCTTCGAGCTCGGCGACCGATGCGTACTCTGTGTGGTGGTCCAGCTCGAGATTGGTGACGACGGCGATCTCCGCCGGCAGCTCGAAGACGGTGCGATCGGACTCGTCCGCCTCGACGACGAGGTAGCCGGCTCCGAAGCCCGCGTTCGAGCCGAGCTGCGGCACCGGAGCGCCGATCAGCCACGCCGGATCGCGCCCCGTCTCTCGCAGGGCGAAGGCGATCATCGCCGCGGTCGTTCCTTTCCCGTGGGTGCCGCCGACCACGATCGACCGGCGCGCCGAGACCAGCTCGCGCAGAAACTCCTTGCGCCGGAGCCCCGGCACGTCCGGGTAGGCCGAGGAGACGACCGCCTCCCAGCCGTCGGGGACGACAGGCTCCGGCCCGATCTCGAGCGGAACGTCACCGAGTGGATCGAGGTACGGGGTGCGCACCTTGTCCCAGCCTCCGACCTCGGCGCCCCACGCGCGAGCGAGCTGTGCGTAGCCCGAGAGACCTGCGCCGCCGATGCCGACGAACCAGAGCCGGCGGCCCGTCATCGCCTGGCCATCGCGACGAGCTCGTCCGCGATCTCCTCCGCGGCGTCAGGCCGCGCGGCCCGCAACATCGCCTCGCCCATCCGGGCCAGCCGTTGCTCGTCGCCGAGCAGTGAGCGCACGAGCTCGGGCACGTCGTCGAGGTCGAGCTCCCGCACCATGATCGCGCCGCCCGCCGCCACGAAATGCCGCGCATTGAGCGCCTGGTGGTCGCCGGTGGCGAAGGGGTACGGCACGAGAATCGCCGGCTTGCCGGCCGCCGCGATCTCCCAGACGGTGGAACCGGAACGCGAGAGCACGAGGTCGCAGGCGGAGATCGCAGCCCCGAAGCGCTCCGTCTCGGCAAGCACCCGGTAGTCGTCGCGGCGCACGCGGCGGCGGACGAGATCGAAGTCGCGGCGCCCGGTCACGTGCAGGATCGACGGCCCGCTCGCACCCCAGGTGTCGACGACGAACTCGTTCAGAGACGTTGCGCCGGCGAGGGCGCCAAACACGCCGAGCACGCGGCCGTCCTCGGGCAGCTCGAAGATCGCGCGCCCCGCTTCCTGCGGAACCGCACGCGAGCCGGCCGGAATCGCCCTGCCGACCACGCGCGATTTCGAACGATGCCGCGTGCCGGCCGGATACGAGAGGAAGATGCGGGTCGCGAACGGCGCAGCCAGGCGGTTCGCCAGCCCGACGTGCGCGTCAGCCTCGGTCAGCGCCGCCGGAATCCCGAGCGTCGAGGCGGCGAAGACCATCGGGCCTGCGACGAAGCCCCCGCCGCCCAGCACGACGTCGGGCCGCCGGGCGCGCAGGATCCGGCGGCAGGCTCGCGGCGCGGCGGCCGCGAGGAGGAGCGAACGCGCCAATTCGATCGACGGGCGCCGCGGGAACCCGCTGACGCGAAAGGTGTCGAGCTCGTAGCCGGCTTCAGGAACGAGCCGCGCTTCGACGCGATCCGCCGACCCGGCGAACGTCACGAGCACGCCGCGCTCCGTCAGCGCTTGCGCGACCGCGATCGCCGGCAGCACGTGTCCTGCCGTCCCCCCGGCTGCGATCAGGCACCGCAGCTGCAGCTGTTCCCCCACGATGAGCGATGTTAAGGAGAATCCCGACGCCTGCGAGGAGAACGACGAGGCTGGAGCCGCCGTAGGAGAGGAACGGCAGCGGAATCCCGGTCAGCGGCGCGCTGCCCATCACGGCCAGGATGTTGATCGCCGCCTGGCCGCAGACGAGCACCGTGAGGCCCGTGGCGAGCCGCTTCCCGAACGGATCCTTGCAGCGCATCGCGATGTCGAGCCCGGCGTAGGCGAAGAGCGCATAGGCGGCGATCACCGCCGTGACGCCGATCAGCCCGAGCTCTTCCCCGATGTTCGCGAGCATCATGTCGGTGTGCGCTTCGGGCAGGTAGAAGATCTTCTGGACGCCCTGGCCGAGCCCGACGCCAAAGATGTGGCCCGACCCCATGCCGATCTGCGCCTGGAGGATCTGGTAGCCGGTGCCGGCGGCATCGTGCGTCGGGTGCAGGAACGAGAAGAAGCGCGCACGGCTGTACGGCTTCATCCAGATCGCCGCAAAGCCGGCAGCCGAGGCAATCCCGAGCGCCGCGCCGAGCACGCGCACCGGCGTCCCCGAGACCATCAGGATGCCGAGCAGCATGAGCGCCAGCGCGATCGTCGTGCCGAGATCCGGCTCGAGGACGAGCAGTGCGGCGAACACGCACGTCAGGGCGCCCAGCGGACGCCATAGTTCCTTCAGCGTGCGCGGCGCCTTTCTGCGTGACAGATATGCCGCCGCCCAGATCGCGAGCGCGAGCTTGGCGAGCTCGGAGGGCTGGAAGACCGCGGGCCCGAACGAGATCCAGCGGCGCGCGCCGTTGATCGGCGGGCCGATCACAAGCACCGCCACGAGCAGCACGAACGACACGAGCACGAGCGTCGGGGCGATCAGCTTGAGCCGGCGGTAGTCCCAGCGCTGGGCGACGATCATCAGCGCGATGCCGAGCGCGCCGTAGATCCCCTGCCGCTCGAGGTAGTAGTTCGGGTTGCGGCCGCCGACCGCCGCTGCCGCGGAGGTGGCGCTGTAGACCATCACGAGCCCGAACGCGACGAGCGCCAGGGTGACGAGGATCAGCAGTCTGGAGTCGAGCTCACGCCGACGCACGTGCCTTACTTCGTCGCGAGCCTCCTGAAAGCCTCCCCACGCTCCTCGAAGCTCGCGAACTGGTCGTAGCTCGCGCAAGCGGGGCTGAGGAGGACGACATCGCCCGGTTGAGCGAGGTGTGCGGCGTGCGCGACCGCCGCCTCGAGCGTTCCGTCGAGCTCTCCGCCCACCACGGCCGCCAGCCGCTCCGCTTCGGCCCCGATCAGATGAATCGAGCGGACGTTCGGACCGATCGCGGCGGCGAGCGGGGCGAAGTCCTCCCCCTTCGGCGAGCCGCCGAGGATCAGGTGCACGGGCTCGTCCGCGTAGGCGGCGAGCGCGGGGAGCGCGGCGGCGACATTGGTCGCCTTCGAGTCGTTGACGTAGCGCACACCGTCGCGCTCGCCCACGAGCTCGAGCCGGTGCGCAACGCCGGGAAAGGTTCGCAGCCCCTCGGCGATCGGCTCATCGCCGATGCCCGCAGCGCGCGCAGCAGCGGTTGCCGCGGCGGCATTCTCGCGATTGTGCGCACCTCGAATCAGCGGCTCCGCCGGCAGCTGGTCGGCGGCCGAGAAGTCGATTCCGTCGAGACCCGAGCCGCGCGGCACGATCTTCACTCGGGCTCGCTCGAAAATGCGCAGCTTCGCGTCTCGATAGGCCTCGAAGGATCCGTGACGGTCGAGGTGGTCCGGCTCGAGATTCAGCAGCACCGCGACGTCGCAAGCGAGCTCGTGCACGTCCTCGAGCTGAAACGACGACAATTCGCAGACAACCCACTCTGCGGCGCGCACCGAGGTCAACGGCGTGCCGACGTTCCCGGCCACCGCCACGTCACGCCCCGCGGCGCGAAAGATCGCGCCGAGCAGCTCGGTAGTGGTCGTCTTCCCGTTCGTGCCCGTGACGCCGACGAACTTCGCCTCCGGCAGCAGCCGGTAGCCGAGCTCGACCTCGGACCAGACCGGTATCCCACGCTCGCGCGCCGCGACGACGAGTGGCGCCTCACCCGGCACGCCGGGCGACTTGACGACGACCTCGACGCCGTTGAGCAGCGAAAGATCGTCCTCGTTCCCGAGTGATCGGTCGACGACCACCGGGTCGTCGAGCCGCTCGATCGCCGAGCGACCCGAGCGCGCGAGGCCGTAGACCAGGGCTCTCAATGCGGGCGGATGTTCGGGTAGTACTTGTAGAAGAGCGCGAAGCCGGCTGCGCAGAAGATCGCCGTGACGATCCAGAAGCGCACCATGATCTTCGTCTCCGACCACGCCTTCATCTCGAAATGATGTTGTAACGGCGCCATCAGGAAGATTCGTCGCCCCCAGTACTTGAAGCTGACCACCTGCAGCATCACCGAGATCGCCACGATCGCGAAGATGCCGCCGACGAAGAGCAGCAGCAGCTCGACCTTCATCATGATCGCCATCGCAGCGATGGCGCCGCCGAGTGCCATCGCCCCCGTATCGCCCATGAAGACCTCCGCGGGGAAGGCGTTGAACCAGAGGAAGCCGACCGCGGCGCCGACGAGCGCTGCTCCGATGAATGCGATGTCGAGCCGGTTCTCGATGCGGCCATGGAACGGGGTTGCCGACCGAATGTAGATCGTCACCGCCATCGCGGTGAACGTCGCGAGCGCGATGATCGCCGTCCCCGCAGCGAGGCCGTCGAGACCGTCGGTCAGGTTCACGCCGTTGACGGCGCCGGCGATGATCAGGAAGAGCAGCACGTACCAGAGTGGGCCGAGTGGAATCCACTTGTCGATGATCGGAACGAAGACGTCGTGGCGGAGCTGCTGGTGCTGCGCCGCGAAACCGACCGCAGCGGTGATCCCGGCGAGCATCAGGATCTTCCAGCGCCCGCGCAGTCCGAGCGAGTGCCGGTGGCGGAGCTTCATGAAGTCGTCGAGGAAGCCGATCGCGCCGCAGGCCAGGGTCGTGCCGAAGATCGTCAGCGCCGGCAGCGTGTAGTCCGAGAGCGGCAGGAAGGCGATTGTTGCGGCGGCGATGATCAACAGTCCACCCATCGTTGGCGTCCCCTGCTTGGCCGCGTGGTGCTCCGGCCCCTCCTCGCGGATGTGCTGGCCGATCTCGTTCCGGCGCAGGAAGGCGATGAAGGTCGGCCCGCCGAGGATCGCGATGATCATGGCGACGAGCGCTGCGACGAGGACCCTGGCCACTAGGCCGCCAAGTTCTCCGCGACGACGTCGAGTCCCACCGCGAGCGAGCCCTTGACGAGCACGATGTCGCCGGGCTCCAGCAACTGGCGCAAGCGCTCGGCGGCCTCGGCGGGGGTGGCGACCCAGTCGCCGCCGTAGGCGCGCGCAAGCTCCCCCACCGCGATCACGTGCTCGATCCCGAGCTCGCGCAAGAGCGTCCCGATCTCGGCGTGGTACGCGGGCCCGGTCGGCCCGAGCTCGCGCATGTCGCCGAGCACGGCGATGCGGCGCCGGCCGTTCGCACGCGCGACGAGATACTCCAGCGCCGCCCGCATCGAGACCGGGTTCGCGTTGTAACAGTCGTTCAGGAGCAGGCCACCGCCCGGCAGCTCGCGCTCCTCTTCTCGCCGCTTCGAGAACTCGACGGTCAGCACGCCGTCGGGCAACGGGACGTCGAGGCACTCGGCCACCGCCACGGCTGTGCGGGTGTTGACGAGCTGGTGCGCGGCCGAATAGCTCGTCGCGAACGGCAGGGGAGCCGACGGATCGACTCGCTTGACGGCGATGTCGGTCCGTGCGAGGTACGGCTCGAGGAGCGGCTCGGGCGGTACGACGGCGATGGCGCCGGTCGGAAGCCCTTCGATCAGTTCGGCCTTCGCCTTGGCGATGTTCTCGAGCGAGCCGAGGAACTCGAGATGCGCCGGGCCGATGTTCGTGATCACCCCGATGTCGGGCCGGACGAACGACGTCAGCCAGGCGATCTGCCCGGGACCGCGCATCGCCAGCTCGCTGATGCAGATCTCCGTGTCCGCGTCGATCCGGCAGATCGTCAGCGGCACCCCGATCTCCGTGTTGTAGTTCCCTTCGTTCGCGATCGTTCGGCGCTGCGGTGCGCAGAGCGCGAACAAGATGTCCTTGGTCGAGGTCTTCCCCGTCGAGCCGGTGATGGCGACGACGCGCGCCTGCGAACGCTCGCGTACCGCTCCCGCGATCGCCGCGAGTGCTGCGAAAGCATCGGCCGGCACGAGAGCGGCCGACGCACCGCGCGCGAGCGCGTGCTGGATGAAGTCCTCACCACCGCCGATCGCGACGAACAGATCGCCTTCCCCAATCCGGCGCGAGTCGACCTGCATGCCCGTCACGACCTCGGCCCACGGCCGCGCGACCATGCGCCCGAGCGGCTCGATCACCTCGAGCTCGAGCGGGATCACGACAAAAGCTCTCTTGCGACGACGCGATCGTCGAACGGCACCGTCCCGCCCGCGATCTCCATCTCCGAGTCGGCGCCCTTGCCGGCGATCACGACGACGTCGCCGGGACGCGCAGCCCCGAGTGCGGTCTCGATCGCGGCGCGCCGGTCGAGCACGATCTCGAGCCTCCCGTGTGCGACCTGCGCCGCGATTTCCGCCGGGTCCTCGGAGCGCGGATTGTCGGTGGTGACGATGGCGCGATCGGCGAGGCGGGCCGCCGCACGGCCCATCAGCGGACGCTTCTCGCGGTCACGGTCACCGCCGGCACCGAAGACGACGATCAGGCTGCCGCCGCCAAGCCCGCGCGCGGCCTCGAGCACATTGATCAGCGAATCAGGCGTGTGAGCGTAATCGACGATCACCGCGAACGGCTGCCCAGCTTCGACCGACTCGAACCGTCCGGGCACGCCGGCGATCGATGCGACGCCCGCGCGGATCGCGTCCTCGTCGATCCCGAGCACCCGCGCCGCCCACATCGCGCCGAGCGCGTTCGCGCGGTTGAACCGGCCGCGCAGCTTCAGGTCGACACCGTCGAGCTCGTCGTCGGGCGTGAACGTTTGCGCGTTCGGGAGCTCGAGGGCGAGTCGCTTCCCCCACTCATCGCCCACGTTCACGACGGCGTGGTCGGCCTGGTCGAAGAGCGCGCGCTTGGCGTCGAAGTAGTCCTCCATCGTCCCATGGAAGTCGAGGTGGTCCTGGGTCAGGTTGGTGAAGACGATCACCGCGAAACGCGTGCCGGCGAGCCGTCCTTTCGTGCCCGCGATCGAGGTCGCTTCCATCGCGCATGAGCGGTCGCCCGCGTCGAGCATCGCTCGGAACAGCCTCTGCAAATCGATCGCCTCGGGCGTGTTGAGGCCCGTGGGCAGCGACTTGCCGCCAACGCGGCGTTCGATGTTCGTGAGCAGGGCCGGACGCCTGCCGCCCGCCTCGAGGATCGCCTGGAGCAGGAACGCGGTGGTGGTCTTGCCGTTCGTCCCGGTGACCGCCGCCACCTCGAGCTCGCGCGACGGGTCGCCGAAGAAGCTCACTGCAGCGGGGCCCATTGCCGCCCGGACGCTCGGTACGAGCACTTGCGGGACCGCGACGTCGACTGGCCGCTCGACCACGAGCGCCGCCGCTCCTGCGGCCACGGCCGCCGCTGCGAGATCGTGCCCATCGGCGTTCGCGCCCGTGATGCAGAAGAAGAGCGCGCCCTTTGTGACCGACCGCACGTCGTACGCCAGATCGAGGATCTCGACGGACGGCGCGCCGGCGATCCCGAGTCGTGTCAGATCCATCGAGGGCTGAGCCTAGCGGGAGGCTCCGCCGCTACGGCTGCGTCTGGGCAAGCGGTGCGTCCGGCGGCACCGACATGTACTGCAGATCGAACTTGGCGATCTGGGCGAATGCGGGCGCAGCGACAACGCCGCCGTAGATCTGGCCGTGCGGCTGTTCGACACTGACGAGCACGAGGAGCCGCGGAGTCTTCACAGGCACCATGCCGACGAACGAGGCGACGTACCGTCCGGTCGTGTAGCCGTGCGGCCCCGGGATCTCGGCCGTGCCCGTCTTGCCGGCAACGGTGTACCCCGCGATTTGCGCCTCGTTTCCCGTCGCGCCGTGCTCGTCGACCACGCCGGTGAGCATTTTCTTCAGCGCCTCGTCGACGGCGGGAGAAACCACTCTCCGATGCTTGAAGCGGTGGAGCGTACGGCCGCCGACGCGGTCGACCAGGTGCGGCTGGATCCACACTCCACCGTTCGCGATCGCGGCGTAGGCGGAGGCAATCTGAATCGGCGTCACCGCGATGCCCTGGCCGATGGGCACGTTGCCGATCGTCGTGCCGGACCATTGATCCGGATACGACGGAACGATGCCGCCGCTCTCACCCGGGAAGTCGAGGCCCGTGGGCTTGCCGAAGCCGAAGCGGCCGATCCACTTCAGCAGCTCAGCCGGGCCGAGCTTCTCGGCGATCGTGATCGCGCCCACGTTCGACGAGTAGGAGAGGATCTTGGCCACCGTAAAGGTCTCCGTCCCGCGCTGCTCGGCGTCGTGGATGCACTTGTCCGCGACCTGGATGCAGGGTGGCAGCGTGAACCTCGTCGACGGCGTCACGAGCCCGTCGGTCAGCGCACCGGCAACCGTGACGAGCTTGAAGACCGATCCCGGTTCGAAGACATCGGTGACCGCGTGGTTCGTCAGCAGCGCCTGCGGCACATGCGACGAGTTGTTCGCGTTGTACCCCGGCGCCTGCGCCATCGCGAGCACGGCGCCCGTGTGAGGATCGAGCACGATCGCCGTGGCCGACTTGGCGCGCCACTTGGAGACGGTCTCGCGCAGTACCTCCTCGGCGTTTGCCTGAATCTTGTTGTCGATCGTCGTGAAGAGGTCGTGGCCCTGTCGCTCAGGCGTCGCGCTGAGGACGTTGATCGGCTGGCCAAACGGGTCGCGCACGATCGTCTGCTCGCCCGGCTTGCCGGTGAGCTGCCGGTCGTACTCGATCTCGAGCCCGCCAAGGCCCTTGTTGTCGGTGCCGGCGAAGCCGACGATCTGCGAGGCGACGCTGCCTTGCGGGTACGCGCGCTTCTCTTCGGGATAGTCGTTGACGCCCGTGAAGCCCTTTTGCATGAACGCGGCCGCCTTCGTCGCGTCGGCGAACCGCTGCACGTAGACGAAGCCGGTCTTGTGGTTCAGGAGTTGCGGGTAGAGCTGGTTCGCGTCGACGCCGAGGATGCGCTGTGCAGCGACCGATACCGCCCGCGGGTTCGTGAGCTGGCGCGGGTCGGCGTAGATCGTCTTCGTCTGCTCGCCGAGCGCGAGCTGCACGCCGTTCGTGTCGAAGATCGTGCCGCGACCGGCGGGAATCACGACCGTCTCGCGATGCTGCCGCTCGGCCATGCGCCCGAGGGTTGCCGCACGGACTCCCTGCAGCCACACGGCGCGCGCGAGCGTTGCGGCAAAGATCAGTGCGAAGATCACGAGCAGCAGGCGGATGCGCCGGTTGGCCTGCTTGTCGCGCATCACTTCGCGACGTTGACGTACCCGTACGGATCCTGATAGACGAGGCCGAACTGCTTGACCGCCTCCTGCTGGATCGCCTGCGACGCGACGAGCGACGAATACTGCGACTGCAGCGCCGCGTTCTCGCCCAGCAGCTTGGAGCGCTCCGTGTTCGTCTTGTCCAGCGCCAGGTTGAGCTGCAACACGGCCACGTTCACGAATACGACGCCGGCAAGCAAAATCCCGCTGACCGCGATCCAGAGGATGCCGCCGCGCGTCCGGGCACGCGCGCGCTGCTCGGCGCGCGGCCGCGACGGGGGCCGCGGGCGCGCGACGGGCTCGACGATCGTCGACGCGTGGGCGTGCGAGAGCGATGCCATCAGACCCGAGTCCCGACGCGGAGGCGTGCCGACTGTGCACGGGGGTTGCGCGCCACTTCCGCGGCGGTCGGCCGAACCGCACGGCGCGGTGTCGCGCGCATCGTCGCCTCCGAGCCGCACACACAGACCGGGAAGTCCGGCGGGCACGTGCAGCCGTGCTCCTGCTTGCGCAGAAACTGCTTGACGATCCGGTCTTCGAGCGAGTGGAACGAGATCACCGCGAGCCGGCCACCGGGCCGCAGCATCTCCAGTGCCGCCGGCAACGCGCGCTCGAGTGAACCGAGCTCGTCGTTCACGTCGATGCGCAGCGCCTGGAAGACACGCTTCGCCGGGTGTCCCTCACCGAAGCGAGCCGGAGCCGGAATTGCCGCCTTGATCACCTCGACGAGGTCGGCCGTGCGCTCGAAGGGGCGAGACGCGCGCCGCCGGACGATCGCGCGCGCGATCTGGCGCGCGTACCGCTCCTCGCCATAACGCTTGAAGATGTCGGCGAGCTCGCGTTCGTCTCCCTCGTTGACGAGCTCGCGCGCCGAGAACTGCGCGCCTGGATCCATGCGCATGTCGAGCGGCGCATCAACCGCGTATGAGAAACCGCGGTCGGGTCGGTCGAGCTGCATCGACGACACGCCGAGGTCGAAGAGGATGACGTCCGCCTTGACGCCGTTGTCGGCGAGGTGCTGCAACACAGTCGAGAACTCGCCGGGGTGCAGGCGGGCCTTGACGCCGGTCTCGCGCCGAAATCGCTCGAAGAACGGCGCGACTGTCGGGTCGCGGTCGATCGCGATCAATTTCCCGTCGCCGCGGAGACGCGACGCGAGCAGTTGCGAATGACCGCCGGCTCCGAACGTGCCGTCGACGATCGTTTCGCCCGGACGAGGATCGAGGAGGGAGACGACCTCCTCGGCCAGAACCGGAATGTGATCGGACTCAGTTGGCAAGACGCTCGGCAACATCTTCCGCGCTCCCTTCGACCTCGTGCAGCTGTTGACGCCACTTGGCTCGATCCCAGATCTCCAGGTGGTCGAAGACGCCGGCCACCGTGACCTCCCGCCCGAGGGCCGCGTGCTCGATCAGTCCGGCCGGGATCACCATGCGCCCCTGCTTGTCCAGGTCGCCCTGGGCGGCCCCGGCGAAGAAGTGCCGCTGCATGACGCGCGAGCCCTCGGCGAGTGGATCGAGGCTGCGGATCCGCTCGGCCAGCTGCTCCCACGCGCCTCGGGGGTACGCATAGAGGCACCCGTCCAGCCCGCGCGTGACGACGACGCCGTCCTCGAACGCCGCCCGGTGCTTGGACGGCAGGGTGAGGCGGTTCTTGTCGTCGAGAGAGTGCTCATGCTCACCAAGCAGGTGGTCCACTACTCCCCACTTTACCCCACTACCTCCCACCTGTAAACCCCTGGGGACCACGCAGAAGCCCGCCAAAAGGGGGATCTTTGGGGGCCTTAGAGCGGTTCGACCCGGTCGCCGACCCGAACCCGGCCGGGCGCGGCGACCGCCGCGTGCACGCCGAAGGGCAGAGGTTCGGTCGTCTGTACGCGGCCGCGGTAGGCCGCGAGGGCCTTGAGCGTGTCGAGATCGGTGCGCCCGGTGTCCGGGCTCTGGGTCGTGACGACGCAGCGGCCGACGTTCCCCTGGGGGATCACGATCGCGTTCCCGACCGCCACGCGGCGGCCGATCCAGCCGTCCTCCGCGTGAGCGCCGAGGCCCGCCAGCCCGAAGTTCATGCGGAAGCGGCGCCCATCGACTTCGGCCACCCGCAGGGTCTCGGCGAGCGCGCCGAGGGACGCGGTCGCGAGCAGGGTTGCCGCTCCGCCGCGGCCGCGATCGACGCCGCCGTGGGCGGGCTCGACGAGGCGCACCCGCTCCCCGATGAGCTCCGAAACGGCCTCGGCCCACGGCCCGCGGACGAGCCGGGCGGTGCGCGGCCTCGAATGGAATCGCGTCTCGATCTCCTCCCCGCGCTCGACCCGGGCGCTGACGAGCTCGCCGTCCTCGAAGCGCAGGCCGAGCGTGTCCGTGTGCTCGTCGTACTCGGCACGAACGAGCTGCAGTGGGCCGCAGTCCTTGTTGTTGAAGAGACGCCCGGCGTCGGTGATGAAGTAGAAGCGGCGGTCGCCCTCCAGCCCGCTCTCGAGCAGCTCGACTTCGTCGACGAGGTGCAACGCGGTCGCCTTGACAGGTGTCAGTGAGATCCAGGCAATGCGGCCACTCATCTGGGCAACGCTAGCTGTGCGGCATATGGCCCAGGCCCGCCGAGCACGGCAGAACCTGCGCGTGCAGCAAGCGCGAGTGCGTCGTCGAGCGCGTCGCCTCGCGCGAGCGCGAATGCGAGCGCAGCCGCAAACGAGTCGCCGGCACCATAGGTGTCGACGATCGTCTCGACAGGAACAGCCGCGTAGGGCACGCCGTTCGCCCTCCCGCCGTTCGCTCCGTCGGTGAGCACGACCGTCGGCACCTGGAGCGAGCGGTCGTACTGCTCGCCGGGATCGTTCAGGCTGCCGACGAGCAGCTCGAGCGGCACATTCGCCTCACGGAGGGTCGGCAGCTCGCGGGCGGTCGCGGCGAGGAACCGCGCCGACCGTGCCTCGCGCAGAACGTCCGGCACGCCCGAGACGAAGAACACCAGGTCGTAGCCGTGGAGAGGCAGTGGGCCGTGCGGCAGCAGCTTGTCGCCGAGCACGGTGATCGTTCGCTCACCGTCGCTGTCGACGTGCGTCCAGGCCCGCCTGGTCTCGCCGCCCCAACGGACGTGCACGTCGATGCCCAGCCCGGCGAGCCGGCGCTGCGCGGAGCGACCGAGCTCATCGCGGCCGAGGGCCGTGAAGAGCTCGCACCGCCCGGCGAGCAGCGCCAACTGGCGCGCGACCACGGCTCCGCCCCCGGCCGGCTCGGAGCTCGTCCCACTGGCATGCACGATCGAGCCCGGCGCCGGCAGGTGCGGCACCCGTGCGAACTCGACCCATTCGACGTGACCGATGACAGCACATCTCACGAATCCGCACCCTGCCACGTTTGCTTCGATGATGGGGAACGTGGCAACCGAAGAGATCCCGCCGTTCGAGCGCTTCTACCTCCTGCACCGCGACGAGGTGCTTGGCTACCTGCGGCGGTTGCTCGGCCAGCGGGCTGAGGACGCCTGGCAGGAAACATTCCTGCGGGCGCTGCGCGCCTATGGCCGGCTCAAGCACGGGAAGCACCTCCGAGCGTGGGTGTTCACGATTGCGACGAATGTCGCGATGGACGACCTGCGGTCCAAGAAGGCGGACAGCCTCGAACCGGGCGACGGGCCTGCGGTGGAGCTGCGCCGCGACGCGTTTCGCGACCTCGAGCATCTGACCGGCGAACTGCCGCCGACCGAGCGTGCAGCCGTCGTGCTTCGCTACGGCTACGACCTCCCCTACGCCCAAATCGCAGACGCGCTCGGCTCGTCCGAGGACGCTGCGCGCGCCGCGGCATCGTCCGGTGTCCGCAGACTGAGGAGGACACATGAACGTCACGCCTGATCTCGACGCCCGTTTCCGGGAGGCCGCGCTTCGCGAGGGCATCGTCGATGTGCGCTTCGACAGCTTCGACTCTCCGGTCGGCGAGCTCTATGTGGCCGCGACCGACCGCGGCCTCGCCCGGATCTCCTACTGGCCCGAGGGCCTGGAGGAATCCCTTGCGCGCACCTTCGGCCGCCGGGTCCTGCGCTCGCCGCTCGACGACGTGCGCCGCGAGCTCGACGAGTACTTCGAGGGCACGCGTCGCGAATTCGACCTCCCGCTCGACCTGCGGGTCGCACCGTTCTATGCCGACGTGCTCCGCGAACTGGCGCTGGTGCCGTACGGGCGTACCGACACGTACGGGTCGCTCGCGGCGAAGGTCGGCCGCCCGCGCGCCGCTCGTGCTGTCGGGACGGTGATGAATCGCAATCCGATCCCGATCGTGCTCCCGTGCCATCGCATCGTCGGCGCGAACGGGTCGCTCACCGGCTACGCCGGCGGCCTCGACGTGAAACGGCACCTGCTCGAGCTCGAAGGCGCGATGCTCTCCTAAATGCAGCGGGTGATCGTCGTTGGTGGAGGCTTCGGAGGGTTGCTCGCCGTCCGAGGCCTTCGCCGTGCCGACGTCGAGGTGACGCTCGTCGACCGGCAGAACTTCTTCCTTTTCCAGCCGCTCGCCTATCAGGTCGCGACCGGGTCGCTGTCGTCGGTCGAGGTCGCCGTCCCGCTGCGGCAGATCCTGAGACGCCAGCGGAACGCGCGCGTCGTTCTGGGCGAGGTCGACGGCTTCGACCTGGCACGGCGGCGCGTCTCGGTCAGAGGACTGCCGAACGGCGGCACGCTGTCGCTCGAGTACGACACGCTCGTCGTCGCCGGCGGCGCGCGCTACTCCTACTTCGGACACGACGACTGGGCGCCGTTCGCACCGGAGTTGAAGTCGCTCGAGGGGGCGCTCGACCTGCGCGACCGCATCCTGAGCGCGTTCGAGGCGGCAGAGGTCGAGCCCGACGAGGTGAAGCGTGCGGAGTGGTTGACGTTCGTCGTCGTGGGCGCGGGACCGACCGGAGTGGAGATGGCAGGCCAGATCGCGGAGCTCGGCAAGGACGTCTTGCACGGCGAATACCGCACGATGGACACACGACAGGCACGGGTGCTGCTCGTCGAAGCAACAGGCCGCGTGCTCGGTGCCTTCCCGCCCTCGCTGTCTGCGAGCGGCGAGCGGCAGCTTCGCTCACTCGGGGTCACGCCGATGCTCGAGACGACCGTGGTCGGGATCGATGCGGCGTCGGTCGAGGTCGAGACCTCGGATGGAGCGCGCTCGCGCATCCCCGCGCGGACGGTGATCTGGGCGGCAGGCGTGGCCGCGTCGCCGCTGGCCGGGCTGCTTGCGGCCGCGGCAGGCATTGAGACCGACCGTGCGGGCCGGCTGACGGTCGAGCTGGACCTGACGCTGGCGGGACATCCGGAGGTCTACGCCCTCGGCGACATGGTTGCGGTACGCGGACAGCAACTGCACGGTGTCGCCCCGGTGGCGATGCAGCAGGGGAGACACGTCGCCCACTCGATCGGCAGCGGCGAGCGCAAGCCGTTCCGCTACCGCGACAAGGGAGAGCTCGCGACGATCGGCCGCTCGCGTGCGGTCGGCGTCGTCAAGGGGATTCGCTTCTCCGGTTTCATCGCCTGGGTGGCGTGGCTCGGCATCCACATCTTCTATCTCGTCGGCGTCCAGAACCGGCTGCTGGTCCTCACCAGGTGGACGTTCAGCTACTTCACGCGCGGCCGCGGCGCGCGCGTGATTCACCACTCCTAACGAAGAGCGTCCGCGACGGCGCTCACCGCCGCGTCGTAGGCAATCGACGCCAACCCTCCGCCCCACGTCAGCCGGGCGACGCCGAGATCCTGCAGATCCGCGGGCTCCGGTACTCCCTGGCCGGCGATCACATTCATCGGCCCGTCGATGCGGCGCGCGAGCTCCGGGATCGAGGCCGGCGGGCAAAGGATCGGGTACGTGCAGTCCGCCCCGGCTGCCAGGTACGCGTTTGCCCGTCGGACGGCCTCGTCGACGTCGCCGGCCCTGCGAACGAACACATCGACACGGGCGTTCACGACGAGGTCAGGCACCGCCGCGTGGATCGCGCCGATCGCTGCCACCTGCTCCTCGACCGACACCAATCCGTCGCCGGTCGAATCCTCGAAGTTGATCCCGACGAGACCGGCCTGCCAGGCGGCCCGCGCTGTACCGACCGGGTCGCCGTAGCCGCGCTCGAGGTCAGCGGTGACCGGCAGGTCGACCGAAGCGGCGATCCGTCGCGCCGCCTCGACCATCTCGGCGCGCGGAGCCTGCTCGCCGTCCTCCCAGCCGAGCGAGCGCGCAACGGCGGCACTCGACGTCGCGAGCGCCCGACAACCTGCCAGCGCGGCGAGCGCCGTCGCGCTGGCAACGTCCCAGGCGTTCGGCAGCACGAGGATCGGCGGCTCGAGATGCATGCGCCGAAACGCAGCGGCCTTCGCTGGCTGGTTCATTTCGAGAGGCTACTCGTCCGGCAACACCCCCAGCAGGCGATAGCCCACGCCCCAGACGTTCTCGACCAGCGTCACCTGCGAACCCGCCTCACGCAGCTTGCGGCGAAGACGCGACGCGTGCGAGTCGAGCGTCCGCGTTCGACCCGCAACGCGGTAGTTCCACACGTCGCGCAGGAGCTCGCCTTTCGTGAAGACCCGTTCCGGCTCGCGCGCGAGGCGGAGCAGCAACTCGTACTCCTTCTGTGCAAGCAGGACGCGGCGCCCGTCGACACGCACGTCGCGGGTGCGGGTGTCGATGCGCACCGGCGGCGCTTCGACCACGTCCTCGAACCGTGGACGCACGCGACGCAACACTGCGCGAATCCGCTCGACGAGCTCCTGGTATTCGAACGGGCGTGGAACGTAGTCGTCACAACCGCGCCGGAACGCGTGAATGCGGTCGACGGCGTCCGCCTGCTCACGCCCGAGCACGATCACCGGCGCCCGCTCGACCCACCGGTCGAGCCGTTCGACGTCGCCGGCGAGCACGAGATCGAACTGCCCGTGGTCGGGGACGAGCTCGAAGCCGTCGCGCGGCAGGTGGCGCTCGAGGAATCCGCGCGTCTCGGGCTCGGCGTCGGTGAGCAAGAGTGCGGCGACCATGGAGCGACGGTAGCCCCGGCCGCCGGCGCGCACCAGTTGTCCTTTCGCACGATTCTGCGCCGATCGATCCTCAGGCGGCGAAAGCAGCCACGTCGAGACGACCGAATGTGCGACGCGCATGCCAGAGCCCCCAGAAGACGAGCGCGGCGAGCACGGGCGCTCCGGTGACGACGGAGATGACCACGAATCCGCCGACCCCCGTATGCAACAGCACGTAGAGGCGGAGCCCCGCGCGACCCAGGCAGTACGCGGCCCAGACGAGCGACTGAAGCGCGAACTCACGCCGGTACGGCGCGCTCGCCTGGAACCACACCGGGAACGGATACCACGCACTCGCGAAGACGCCGACCAGCGGCCGGTCGACGACAACCGAGCCGAGATAGACGAGCCCCCAGATCGCACTCAACACGACGGGCTGCGCGAGATAGACCGTCGCACTGTGCGCGGCGAGCGCGACCAGCGCCTGCACGACCACGAACAGCGCGCTGACCACCGCGAGACCACCCTGCCGCCCGTGCCGCACCTGCCAGGCCGCGATCGCCAGCGAGAGCACGGTCGAGGCAATCACTGCCACGCCGAGACCGGCGCTGCGCCAGAGACCATAGAAGACGAGCACCGGGACGAAGCCCTCGACCGCGAACTGCGGCAGCCCACGCCGGAGCAGCAGTTGCCAGGTCGGTTCCGGCAGCTCGTTCAGCCGCTCCGCAAGCGGCGCTCCTGGCGGTCGCACCATTCGATCCCCCACTCGCAGTAGTCGATAGCCCAGCGATAGACAAGGTCGATGAAAGGCGGATCCGGTTCGCCGCTGCCGTCGTCGAGCCCGCGGAGATACGCGAGCATCCCGGCGTAACCCTCGCGGCGCGCGCGCAGCAGGCCGAGGCCCTCGCCGGCGGGGAGCACATCCGCGAAGAAGAGGCGCAGCAGCGACTCGTCGCGCAGCTCGATCCGCGTTTCGTGCCCGTGCAGCCAGTCCGCGAACGCGGCTCGCCCGACGGGAGTGATCTCGTAGACGCGGCGCGCGCGCCCGCCGCGGTCGGCCATCGCGCCCGTGATCCAACCGACCTCCTCGAGCCGTTTCAGCTCGGGATAGATCTGGCCGTAGCTGGCCGCCCAGAAGTGGCGAATCGTGCGGTCGACGGCGCGCTTCAGGTCGTAGCCGCTCAACGGGCGCTGTCCGAGCAGGCCGAGGAGCGCCCAGGTGACCGCGTTCGGCTTCATGTATCGAGACGATATATCGTCTCGATACATGCGTCAATAGCGAAGCTTGGGGTTCCAGTCGGTACCGCGGCCCTCCGGCACGACGTCGAAGATCGCCCAGAGCGGCCACATGAAGTCGACGTGGCGCGGGTGCTGGCCGGGATCGCGCGGCGCGTCAAAGAGCTCGCTGCTCCAGAAATGGTGGATCCGCCCCTCGCGCCGCGCGAACACCGTCGCGATCGGGAGCTGACTGCCGTCTTCCGCTTCCGCGCCGTAGTCGCGGTTGTACGTGTTGCCGCCGGACGACAGCAGCCGCGCGTTGCGCCAGCCACGCGACTGCGCGTGCGCACGGAACTGCTCGACGGGAACCTTCGCCGAAACCGCGAAGTTGATCCGCTGCGTGACGTGCGGCGCCGCGCCGTCGATCGCATCGATGATCGACGTGCAGCTGGGGCACGCGGAGCCAAGCGGGTCATCGCCGGCCGGGATGAACATGAAGCTGTAGAGAAACAGCGTGTCTCTCCCGTCCTCGAACAGCTCGGACAACCGCACCGGCCCCTCGACGCCGTCGAACTCGTAATCGGTCGGCACCTCCCCGCCGAGCGGCAGCTCGCGGCGCCGCGCGGCGACCGCCTCTGTCTGGCGGCGCAGCTCCATCTCGGCCTCGAGCAGCTGCTCGCGAGCGCGACGGTACTCGTTCGACTCACCGGGGATTCGCATCAGAGCCGTCCCGAGCGAATCACGCCCCAGAGCAACCAGACACCGAGGATTGTCGAGAGAAAGAAGCCGAGCACCGAGACGACGTGCAGGCCGAGCACGTGCGGGCCGGTCTTGGCGAAGATCCCGATCAGGCTCGAGCCGATCAGCCCGCCGGTGACGATGAGCGCGATCACGAGCCTGTTGAAAAGCTTGTCGAGCGTGGCCATCACATCGTCCAGGCCCTTGTGCACGAAGCCGACCTCGATCTGCCCGTCGCGCACCTGTTCGAGCGTGTCGTGAATCTGGTACGGCAGCTCGAGCGCCATCTGCGTCAGGTTCCAGCTCTCGCGGCGGGCACGCTGGACGATCCGGCGCGGGGTGAAGCGCTCGAGCATCAGGTCGCGTGCGTAGGGCTTCGCGACCTCGAACACGTTGAAATCCGGGTAGAGCTCGATGCCGACCGAGCCGAGCGTCGCGATCGCCTTGTCGAGCATGACGAAGCGTGTGGGCAGGCGCAGGTTCATCGAGTAGATGAGGCCAAACGCCTCGCGAATCACCTGCGTCGGATCGATCTCCTGAAGGCTTGCGCCGTAGTAGCGGTGGTACAGGTCGCTCAGCACCGCGACGAACTCATCCTCGCGGTCCCTCGGATAACGCACACCGAGGTCGGCGAGGCGCTTCGGCAGCACTTCGATGTTCTCGGACGCCGCATCGATGAAGAGCCTGGTCAGCTTCGACATGTCCTCGTCGGTGAGCTTGCCCGTGAGGCCGAAGTCGACGAGCCCGATTCGCTCGGGTGACAGGACGAGGATGTTGGCCGGATGCGGGTCTCCGTGGAAGAACCCGTTGCGGAAGATCATGGTCATCCACGTCTCGGTGATCAGGTACACGAGATGCCGGCGCTGTTCGAGCGACCACGCGTCGAGCTCGAGGTCGGCGAGCTGTACGCCGTCGAGGTACTCGAGCGTGAGCACGCGCGAGCGCGTGTACGTCCAGTAGACGCGCGGCACCGCCACGTGCGGATGGCCGGCGAAGTCCCTGTGGAACGCATCGGCGTTGCGCGCCTCGAGCCGGTAGTCGAGCTCCTGGCGGATCGAGCGCGCGAACTCGTCGACGAGCTCGTTCGCGTCGATGAAGTCGAGCGCGCGAATGCGCTCCTTGACGAGCCGCGCCGCCTGGTACATGAGCGAGAGGTCGGCCTCGATCTGCCGTGGTGCGTTCGGGCGCTGCACCTTGACGGCGACGCGCCGGCCGTTGGGTAGCGTCGCGCGGTGCACCTGTCCAATTGATGCTGCAGCGATCGGCTCGGAGTCGAACTCCGTGAAGAGCCGCTCGACCGTCTGGCCGAGCTCCTCCTCGATCGTTGTTTGGACGTCCTCGTACGGGAAGGGCCGCACATCGTCCTGCAGGCCGCGCAGCTCGGCGATGATGTCGGGCGGGACGACGTCGGGGCGCGTCGAGAGCAGCTGCCCGAACTTGACGAACGTCGGGCCGAGCTCGTCGAGCATCTCTCGCAGGTGACGGCCGCGGGCCGTCCCGCCCTCGACCGCCGGGTCAGCCCCTTTATGGCCGTCCAGCGCGTACCCAAAGCCATGGCGCACCGCCACCTGGGCGATCTCGCTCAGGCGGCCGAGGTTACGCTGCTTCGGCCGGGTTGCCACGCCCAAAGTGTTGCATGAGGATCGGTCCGGCTTCATCCAACGAAAGGATCGCCATGAAACGGCAGATCGTCTTCATCCACGGCCTGTGGCTCACCTCTCTCAGCTGGGAGAACTTCGAGGGATACTTCACCGGCAAGGGCTACGACGTGGTCGCGCCCGAATGGCCGCGCAAGCAAGGCGACGTCGAGGAGATTCGCCGGACGGCGGACAACGTGGCGGGGCTCGGCATCACCGAGATCGCCGACCACTACGACGCGATCGTCCGCGGCCTCGAGACTCCGCCGATCATCATCGGCCACTCGTTCGGCGGCCTGATGACGATGATCTTGCTCAACCGTGGGCTCGGCGCCGCGGGTGTCGCGATGGATCCGGCGCCGCCGAAAGGCATCCTCAATCTCCCGCCAAGCCAGCTCAAGTCCTCGGCGCCCGCTCTGCTCCATCCTTCGAAGCGCAACGGTGTCGTCGAGCTCAACCTGCAGCAGTTCACGTACGGCTTCGTGAACACGTTCACTCCGGACGACGCACGCGCCGCCTACGAACGCTACGCGGTGCCCGACACAGGCCGCGTGCTCTTCGAGGCAGCGTTCGCCAACCTGAGCCCGAACGCACCGAGCAAGGTGGACTACGCCCGCGATCGCGCACCGCTCCTGATCACGGCGGGGGAGAAAGACCACACCGTGCCGGCGTCCGTCTCACGGTCGATCTACAAGAAGCAGCGGCACTCACCTGCCCGCACCGACCTGATCGAGTTCACGGGACGGCCGCACCTGCTGATGGCGGGTGACGGCTGGGAAGAGGTCGCGGACGGCGTGCACGGCTGGCTCGAGTCGGCCGGGGCTGGGGCAGCCTGAGCGATCAGTGAATGAGCTTGATCGTCGCTTTCCAGGCGCCCTTGGGCGCCTGGACGTCGACGCAATCGCCGAGCTTCTTGCCGAGGAGCGCCGAGCCGAGCGGTGAGGTCGGCGAGACCGTGCCCGAGCCGCCAACTGCGCTGATCTCGACGGTCATCGACTGACCCCCGTCACCGGCGATGTCGACCACCGAGCCAACGCCGACTTCGTCGGCACCGGCGTTCTCGACGATCTGCGCCCCGTCGAGTCGCGCGCGCAACGTGCGGATGCGGGCCTCGAGCAGCCCCTGCTCGTTCTTCGCGGCGTGGTACTCGAAGTTCTCCGAGAGGTCGCCGAACTCCCGCGCCTTCTTGATCGCGGCGATCACCTCCGTGCGGCGCGGGCCTTCGAGCTGAGCGAGCTCGTCGCGCAGCGCCGAGGCTTGCTTCTCGGTGAGCGGTTCGCCCTCTACCACTTCGCTACCACTTGGAACGGCCTCCCCGGCGGCGGGACGAGTAAACGACGCGTGGCTTGGCAACCTGCATGCCGGTCTCCTCGAACCGCTCCACGTGGCCCTGCAGCCTGGCGACCCGCGAGACGTCCGCCTGCTGCTCGGGCAGCACGAGGGTGATCCCGACGCCGCCCTTGCCGGCTCGGCCGGTGCGGCCCACACGGTGCGTGTAGACGTCGGGCTCCTCAGGTGGGTCGAAGTTGATCACGTGCGTGATGTCGTCCACGTCGAGGCCGCGTGCAGCGACATCGGTGGCGACGAGGGTCTTCACCTTGCCGGTATCGAAGTGCGAGAGCGCCTGCTCGCGCTGCGCCTGGCCCTTGTCACCGTGAATCGCGATCGCGTCGACTTCGTGGCGCCGCAGCTTCTCGACGAGACGATCGGCGCCGGCCTTCGTGCGAACGAAGACGAGCACGAGCCCGCGCTCGGCGTCGTTCAGCAGCTCGACGAGGGTCGAGACCTTGGTCTCGTTCGTGACGGGGACGAAGCGGTGGTCGATGTCGCCGCTTCGACGATCGGCCGGCAGTTCGCCCTCGAAGCGCGCCGGGAAATGGGTGTAGCGGCGGGCGAGCTCGCCCACCTCGCCGTCCAGCGTTGCCGAGAAGAACATTGTCTGCCGATCTTCGCGCAGCTTGCGGACGAGCCGGTCGACCTGCGGCTTGAAGCCCATGTCGAGCATCCGATCGGCCTCGTCGAGCACGAGCACCTGAACGGCGTCGAGCGAGACGAGCCCGCGGTCGACCAGATCCTGCAGGCGCCCCGGCGTCGCGACGATCACGTGGGCCGCCTTGGCCTCGTTCGCCTGCGCCTTCAGTGGGACGCCGCCGTAAACCGATGCGATCTTGATCCGGTCGCCCGAAATCAGCGCGAACTCCTCGGTCACCTGCACACAGAGCTCGCGCGTCGGCACGAGCACAAGCGCGGACGGGCGCGGCTCTGACGGATCGAGGCGCTCGAGGATCGGGATCGCGAAGGCGAGCGTCTTGCCCGAGCCCGTCGGGCTCTTGGCCAGGATGTCGCCGCCGCGGAGAGCCTCCGGGATCACGAGCGTCTGGATCTGGAACGGGGACTCGATGCCGCGCGCAGCCAACAACCGGCACACGGCCTCGGACACCCCGAGGGGACGAAAATCTGTCACTTGTCTCAACTCCTTCGGACATCGAGATCGAGTGTCCGACGAAGGAGACGCGATCTCACGGGAACGCGGCCTATCCGCATTCCGTAGGGGTCACGGTAGCAGCCGGGCCGGCGGGTGGCCTAGTTGCGGTCTTCGAGGAGGCGCAGCCGGTGCTCGAGCTGGGCCACTCGCAGCTCGAGCTCGTCCCATTCGTCGCGCGTCACGAGCCCGACCTCGCGGGCGAGCTCCTGGATGCGCCGCCTCGACCCCTCCCCCGCGCGGATCGCATCGCCGCGCCAGCGTCCGCCCAGGTCCTCGAACAGCGAGCGAAACTCGTCGAGCCGCGGCCCGAGGACGGCGAGCAGCCGGTCGAGGTCGCTATCTGGCACGGCCGTGCGGCCGCGACTTGCGGCGCTGGCGCCGAGCCTCGCGCTTCGCATCCGGGTCACCGTCGACCGCAGCCGCGATCGCGTCGAGCGGCGTCTCCGGGGTGGGCTCGTCGGCGGCAGCCTGCTCGGCCTCGGCGAGCAGGCGGTCGGCCTTCGCACCCTCCGGCGTCTCCTGTCCCTTGCGCCGCGCATACTCGGGCTCGCGCTGCTTCCACAGGTTCAGCAGCGGCGCTGCGATGAAGATCGACGAGTAGGCCCCGGACGTGACGCCGACGAGCAGCGCGAACGCGAAGTCCTTCAGCGTCGCACCGCCGAAGAAGTACAGCGCAGCAACCGGCAGCAGCGTGATGAACGTCGTCGCCAGCGAACGGCGAATCGTCTCCCACAGCGAGACGTTCGTGATTGTCGCGAACGACGCACGCCGCATGATCGGAATGTTCTCGCGGATACGGTCGAAGATGATGATCGTGTCGTAGATCGAATAACCGAGCACGGTCAGAACAGCGGCGACCGTTGCTTCGGTCACCTCGCGTCCCGTCACCGAGTAGACGCCGACTGTGATCAAGACGTCGTGCAGCATCGCGACGACCACCGGGACGGCGAATGCGAGCCCTCGGAACCGGATCGTGATGTAGAGCGTGATCACCAGCATCGAGAAGAAGATCGCGAGCAGCGCCGCCCTCGCGATCTGCCGGCCGAAGCTCGACGAGACGTTGGTCGATCCCGACCCGACGGCGTGGACGTTCTGTGTGAGCAGGCCGGACAGCCGGGTCTGCTGTGCAGCCGTGAGCTTTTTCAGGCGAACCTGGAAGCTCTTGTAGCTCTCGCTTCCGTACGCCTTGCCGCGCCCCTGCACGACGGCGTCGCCTCGGCCGATCGCCTTGGCCTGCGCCCGGACGAGCGAGATCGAAGTGGGCTGCACGGTGCGGAACGTGATCTGCGCGCCACCCTTGAAGTCGATCCCGAGGTTGAGGCCCCGGACCGCCAGCGACCCGAGGCTGACAACGAGGATCACCCCGGAGATCGCGAACCAGAGCGTCGTGCGCTTCATGAAGTCGATCTGCAGCCAGCGGCCGCGCTGCGAGTGGTGCGCTCCCATGAACTTCGGGTTCTCGAACCAGCGGAAGCCCGCGAGCAGGCCGAGCATGGCGCGCGTAGCCGCGACAGCAGTGATCAGCGAGATCGCGGTTCCGATCAGCAGCATCAGTGCGAAGCCCTTGACTCCCGCGGTCGCGACCGCGAACAGGATCAGGGCGGTGATCGCCGTGACGACGTTCGCGTCAATGATCGTGCGGAAGCCCTTCGCGTACCCGGCGGCGATGGCGGCGCGCACGGATTTGCCCGCACGTGCTTCTTCCTTGATGCGTTCGAACACGACGACGTTCGCGTCGGCCGCGACGCCGATGGTCAGGATCAAGCCGGCGAAGCCGGGCAGCGTCAGGGTGACGCCCAGGAGGAGGATTGCGCCGTACATGAACACGGCGTAGATGCCGAGGCCGATCACGGCGACGAGGCCGAGGAAGCGGTAGAGGAAGAGCAGGAACAGCGCAACGACGATCAGGCCGCCAATGGCCGCGTTCTGCGCTTGCTTCAGAGAGTCCTTGCCGAGCGTCGCCGAGACGTCGGTGCGCTCGAGCGGCACGAACTTCACCGGCAAGGCGCCGGTCTGCAGGACGAGCGCAAGGTTCTGCGCCTCCTTGAGGCTCGACATGCCGGTGATCTGAGCGCCGGTCCCGGTCGGATCGATCCCGTTCGGATAGAGGGTGTAGTCGATCTGCGGGAACGAGCGGATCTCGTTGTCGAGGACGATCGCGAAGTGCTGCGGGACCTTCTGGATCGACCCGCGCACCGCCTCGGCCTTCGTCACGTCGCGGAACGCCTTGTTGCCCGCGCCCTTGAACGAGAGCAGCACGATCGGCTGGCCACTCGTCGGGTCGAAGTCCTGGCGCGTGCCCGAAAGGTTCAGCTCGGCGCCCGTCAGGTTCGGGTACTTGCCGTTCGTCGCGTAGCGGTCGTTCGGGTAGTTGCCGTTCTTGAAGAGGTAGTAGTCGGTCAGGCCCGGGGGCGGCACGCCTGCGTTGTCGCCGGGGCAGATGACGCTGCCGGGCGACGAGCAGCTGATCACGACCGTCCGCGCCGGCACGGGCAGAACCTTGTAGCCGGGCGGGATCTTGCCCTTCGTCGCGTCGAGCAGGCCGGCGTTCCCGGTCGACGGATCGCGATGAAGGGTCGCGATCGGGCCGGCTTTCTTCACCCAGACGGTCGTGGTCTTGGTCTGCTTGTTCTTCCCGGTGCCCGTCGAGCTCTTGATCTTGACGGGCTTGAAGAGCACATAACCCGTCGGGGTGCCCACCTTCGCCGTCGCCTGCACGCGCGAGAGCAGGTCGTAGAGGTTCCGCGTCGCCACCGGCTGGCCGCCGCTCGCCGTGACCGACGGCGGCACGAGTGCGGTCTCCAAGTCGTAGAGCTCGAGCTGCGCCGTCGTCCCGATGATCGCCGCCGCCTGGGCCGGGTTGTGGACGCCCGCAAGCTGGATGACGATCTGGTCGGAGCCCTGCTTGCGGATCTCAGGCGAGGCAACGCCGAGCTTGTCGACGCGGCTGCGCATGATCGAGACGGAGCGGTCGAGGTCGGCCGAGGTGAGCTTGTGGCCCTTCGGCGGCTGGGCCTTGAGGACGACCTCGAGGCCGCCCTGGAGGTCGAGGCCCTTCTTGACGCCGCGGTGCCCGGGCGAGCCGGGGACGGCCAGATACGCCACCGCGCCGAGGGCGACGATGATCAGGCCGATCAGCAACAGATTGGAGCGCCTGGACGACACGCGCCGGAAGGTTAGCTTGGTTCCACGGATGTACCGTTGTCGGATTCGACCTCGGGCTCGACCTCGGGCTCGACCTCGACTTCGACGTCCCGCGCCACGGCGGCGATCGCGCGCCGGTCGACCTGGACGACGACGCCCGGCGCGATCTCGACGTGCACGATGTCGTCGACGAGCTCGCGCACCGTCCCGTGCATGCCGCCGGCCGTGATCACGTCGTCACCGGCGACGAGGGTCTCTTGCATCGCCGCGTGCGACGCGCGCCGGCGACGCGCCGGCAGCACGAACAGCACCCACACGGCGCCGAAGATCAGAATCAAGATCAGGAATCCGCTTCCGCCCACTGGAGCCTTTCGAGTCGGTCTCGCTTGTAGGACGCAAATCCGCCGCATTCGATAGCTTCACGCGCGCCGCGGGTCAGCTCGATCAGGAAGCGTAGATTGTGGAGCGACAGCAGCCGCAGGCCGAGCAGCTCGTTCTGGTTGACGAGATGCCTGATGTAGGCCCGCGTGAAGCGGGTGCAGGCGGGACAGTCACAGGTCTCGTCCAGCGGCGCCTGGTCGCGTGCGAACCGTGCGTTGCGCAGGTTGATCCGCCCGTCGCGGGTGAGGGCGCTGCCGGAGCGGGCGGTGCGCGTCGGCAGGACGCAGTCGAACATGTCGACGCCGGCCTCGATCACTTCGAGGATCCCTTCGGGGTCGCCGATGCCCATGAAGTAACGCGGCTTCTCGGGAGGCAGGAGCGCCGCCGACCAGTCGGTGGTCTCGAACATCGCACCCCGGTCCTCGCCGATCGCCAGCCCGCCGATCGCGTTGCCGTCGAAGTCGAGCGCGGCAATCTCCTCCGTCGAGCGGCGTCGGAGCTCCGGGTCGACGCCGCCCTGTGTGATCCCGAAGCGAAGCTGCCTGTCGGCGCGCGGCGCGTTGCGCTGTCGTTCGGCCCACGCTGTCGTCCGATGCACGGCCTCCTCGAGCTTGCGCCGCGGGACGCCCGCCGGGGGCACCTGGTCGAGGCACATCGCGATGTCGCTGCCGAGGTTCGCCTGGATCGCCGCCGCGAGCTCGGGCGTGAAGCGTGTCGAGGCGCCGTCATAGACGCTCCTGAACGTGACTCCGTCGTCGTCGACGCGAGCGATCGTGTCGCGGAGCGAGAAGACCTGGAACCCGCCGGAGTCGGTGAGAATCGGTAGGTCCCAGGACATGAACTGGTGCAGGCCACCGAGCTCGCGGATCAACTCGTCGCCGGGCCTGAAATGCAGGTGATAGGTGTTGGCGAGCAGGATCTGCGCTCCGAGGTCGCGCACCTCCTCCGGGTGGAGCGACTTCACCGTCCCTTTGGTTCCGACCGGCATGAAGACGGGCGTCAGGATCTCCCCGCGCCCGGCGCGCAACACCCCAGCGCGCGCGGCCCCCTCGCTCGCCTGCACCTTGAAGACAGGCCCCGCCGGGGTGAGGCCCGTGGTCAGACCAACGTTAGGAACCTGAGACATCTCCTCCACAGCCCTCGCTCACCCGCGGTTTGGCACCCTCCGGACAGGCCGCACCAAGACCAGTCTCGTGGTCAGACCAAAGTAGACGAGACGCGAACATTTGCTCCCCAGGTCACAGGAGCAGCATCGCATCGCCGAAGGAGTAGAAGCGGTAGCGCTCCTCGATCGCCAGCTGATAGAGCCGTCTGACCTCCTCCACTCCCGCGAACGCCATCACAAGCGCAAGCAGCGTCGAGCGAGGCAGGTGGAAGTTCGTCAACAGGTAGTCGACCCGGGTGAAGGTGAAGCCGGGCGTGATGAAGAGCTCGGTTCGGCCTGCGAGCGGTGCCCCGCCGGCCAGCGTCTCGAGAACGCGGACGGTGGTCGTGCCGACCGCGAGCACGCTCCGCGCCGCGCGGATCCGTTCCCACGCCGCGGCTTCGACCGAGTAGCGCTCACCGTGCATCTGGTGCGCCTCGACGACCTCTTCCTGCAACGGCCGGAACGTGTCGAGCCCCACGTGCAACGTCACGCGCTCGACGTCGAGCTGCGTGAGGAGATCCGGCGTGAAATGCAGCCCGGCCGTCGGCGCGGCAGCCGAGCCCCGCTCGCGCGCATAGACGGTCTGGTAGCGGTCGGCGTCCCCGAGCGGCTCGGTGATGTACGGCGGCAGCGGCACCGCACCGTGCGGCTCGCCCTCGAGCCGCACGCGCCAGCGTCCCTCCCCGAGGTGCTCCAGTAGCTCGACCGCACCGTGGCGGTCGCCTGGGCGCAACTTGCGCGTCGGCCGGGCGAGCGCCTCCCACACGTCCCCGTCGACCTGTTCGAGGAGCAACACCTCGCCGCGCGGGCGCTCGATCGGAATGCGCGCCGGAACGACCCGGGTGTCGTTGACAACGACGAGAGCGTCGACAAGTTCGGGCAGTTCGCGAAAGACGTGGTGCGTCACCGCTCCGGTCGAGCGCCGGTAGACGAGCAGACGCGACTGGTCACGCCGCTCCGCCGGGTGCTGGGCGATCAGCTCCTGGGGCAGGTCGTAGTCGAGCTCACGGGCGTCCATCCGGTGCGGACGGTAGCTTCGCCCTCATGGACGAGATACGTGAAGCTCTCCGCGACGGCCTCCGCGAGGAAGCGGCCCCGATCGCGCGGCGCCTCGCCGAGGTGAAGGGCCTCTCGAACAACGTGATCCGCCGGCTCGAGAAGCTCGAGCACACGATCGACGCCGAGCGCGACGCACGGATCGACGATCTGGCGCTGCTCATCGAACTGCTCACCGAGGGCTGGCGCGGCCTGAATGCGCGGCTCGACCGGATCGAGGCGGCGCTCCAGCCCACCGAGACGAACGTCGTGAAGCTGCGCGAGAGCGCGTAGGGCTACGCCGGCAGGACCAGCTCGAAGCGCGAGCCCCTGCCGACCTCGGACTCGAGGTCGATCCGGCCGCCGAGCGCGGTCGAAAGCTCCTTCGCGATTGCGAGACCAAGCCCCGTCCCGCCGCTCACGTTCGAGATGAACGGCCGGAAGAGCCGCTCGCGCGCCTCCGGCGGGATGCCGGGGCCGGTGTCCTCCACCGCGACGAGCACCGTGCCGTTTCGCTGCGCAAGCTCCAGCGAGATGCGGCCGCCGTTCGGGGTCGCATGGAACGCGTTCGAGAGCAGGTTGCCGACAACCTGCAGGACTCGATCTCCGTCGGAGATGATCACCGGCCGCGCGTCGAGCTGCTGCCGGTAGTCGATCGAGCGGCGCTGCGCTTCGTCTCGGTACCGCTCGTACGCCTGCTCGATCAAGGTGGCCATGTCGACCTCCTCCGAGGTCACCGTGAACCGGTGAGTATCGAGCTTCGCGAGGTCGAGGATGTCGCCGACGAGGCGCTCGAGGCGCTGCGTCTCCGCCTGCACCGTCTCGAGCGAGCTCTGCCTCAACTCCGGATCCTCGATCACGCCTTCGAGCAGCGCTGACACGTGGCCGCGGATCGCGGTCAGCGGGGTACGGAGCTCGTGGGAGACGGACATCAGGAAGTTCCGCTCCATCTGCTCCACCTCACCGAGCCTGCTCGCCATCTCGCCGACGCGCGCGCTGAGATGGCCGAGCTCGCCGGGGGCATTCGGCGGCACCTTCACGTCGTAGTTGCCCGCCGCGACGGCGTCGACGGCGTCGGAGAGCTGCAGGATCGGCCGCACGATGCGTCGCGACAGGTACCACGCGAGCAGCGCGGCGATCAGCACGCCCAACAAGCCCGCGATCGCGAGCCGCTCGATGAGCGAGACCACCTGGTGTCGAACGCCGGTCTTCGGCGTGGCGACGATGATCGCACCGACGGTCGTGTTGTTGAGTGCAACGGGGTTCGCCACGGCAATGAACTTCCGATGCTGGTCCGGCGGTGTGAATTCGAAGCTGAGCGACGTGCCGACATGCCAGTCGATCGTCGCCTGCGGCAACGGGCGAAGCCCACTTATGCCCTGCCCGGGGAACGGGTTCGCGCCGATGAAGTAGATCCGGTCGCCGGTCGCCCGCTCGAGCGTCTTGCCCGCGAACGTCGGCGCCCTGCGGTCATGCTTGTTCCCGTACCCATTGTTGATCGCCGCCGAGTAGAGCTCGGCGATGCCGTTCGCCTCCCGCGTCAGCTTCGACAGAGTCTGATTCTGCGAGAGCTGCTGAAAGAGGCGAATCGAGATCGCCGTCGTGATCAAGCCCGCGAGGACGATTCCCGCGAGGAAGACGAGCGGCAGCCGGACGCGTAGCGATCCGAGCATCGTGATCAGCCTAGGTGGTCGCGGGGTCTTTCTTCGCGTCCTTGGCGGGCGACACCTTGTAGCCGACCCCCCAGACCGTGACGATCGGCGATGCCTCCCCGAGCTTGCGACGCAACTGCCGGACATGCACGTCGACCGTCCGGGTGTCGCCGGCGAAGGTGTAGCCCCAGACACGCTCCAGCAACTGATCGCGGGTCAGCACCAGGCCACGATGATCGAGCAGCTCCCAGAGCAGGTCGAACTCCTTCGGCGCAAGCTGGATCTCCTCTTCGCCGACCCGAACCTCGCGGCGGCCCGCATCGATGTGCAGGTCGCCATGGTCCATCGTCTCGCTCTCGTGCTCGCGCCGCTCGGGCGCAGCCCGGCGCAGAATCGACTTGACGCGGGCGACGAGCTCGCGCGGGTTGAACGGCTTCGTCAGATAGTCGTCAGCGCCGACCTCGAGGCCGATGATCTTGTCGACGTCTTCGTCCCGGGCCGTCAGCATCAGGATCGGCACGTCGCTCGTCTGCCGGATGCGCTTCGTCACCTCGATGCCGTCGATGTCCGGCAGCATCAGGTCGAGGACGATCAAGCCGGGCATCTCCTGCGCGACCTGAGCCAGCGCGTCGCTGCCGTTGGCTGCCGTCCGAACGCCGTAGCCCGCGTTCTTCAAGTACAGCGAGACGAAGCTGGCGATCGAGCTCTCGTCCTCGACCACCAGGATGTTCGGAGTAGGAGCGCTCACGCTACGGCGTCGGCTCGCCGAACTGGACGAGGCGCGTCGCCGGGAAGAACGGCACCGAGAGCCACTTGCCGCTGTCCAGCGAGAAGTACCCAGGATTGTCGGACAGGACGTCACCCGAAAGCTGCGCCGTGCCCACGCCGACCGCGGTGAAATCGATACCGGACCCCTTGAGGAGCAGCTTGTACCTGCCGCCGGTGACGCGGAAGTGGAGGTCGATCCCGCTGTAGACGGTGGTGCCGTCGATCAGGCCGGGCTTCTTGGACTCCCAGCCGCTGACCAGGACCTGGCCGTCACCGACGATCGGGTCGGTGGCAACGACCCTGCCCTTGTCCATCTGTCCCCAGAGGGTGCCGCGGCTCCCGGTCGCGACCGCAGTGCCGTTGACCTTGCTCAGCTCGAGCACGCCGTCGCCGGGCGTGCTCGCAGCGGCCAAGGCCGCCGGAACGGCGACGAGGCCACAGAGCAGGATGAGGCAGAGCCGGCGCATCGGCATAAACAGTCTTTCCGTCCCAATTATGCCTCCAATGATGGGTATGTAAGGAGTTTTGTGGCGGGCGCTCTTATACCGTCGGCCGAATGGACGACGTGACGAGCTTCGGCCTCACGATCCTGCTCGTCGCGGGCGCGCTCTCGGCCGCCCTGCTTGCCTCGAAGTTGAGCGCGCGCACCTCGATCCCGTCGGCGGCGTTGTTTCTGATCGCAGCCTCGCTGGCCTCCTATGTCTTCCCGTCCCTCGTGCTTTCGATCTCGACCGTCGAGCGAATCGCCACCGTCGCGCTGATCGTGATTCTCTTCGACGGTGGGTCGTCGATCGGCTGGCGCCGCTTCCGCGCCGCCGTCATGCCGATCGCCTCGCTCGGCATCCTCGGCACCTTCATCACCGCCGGGCTCGTCGCCGTCTTCGCGCATTGGGCATTTGGGCTCGCGTGGGTGACATCCGGCCTCCTGGGCGCGGCGATCGCCCCCACCGACCCCGCGGTGATGTTCTCGGTGCTCGGCGAGCGGGAGATCTCGGGTCGGACCGGCACGATTCTCGAAGGAGAGTCCGGTGCGAACGACCCGGTCGGCATCGCATTGATGATCGGGATGATCGAGCTCGCCACACATGCCGACGCCTCGTTTTGGATCGTCGTGCGCGTCTTCGCCGAGCAGATGTCGATCGGACTCGCGATCGGCGTTGGCGGCGGGCTCCTCGAACGCCTGCTGATGCAGCGCGTCGCGCTTCCGTCCCCGGGGCTGTACACGCTGCGCACGCTCGCACTCGCGGGCCTCGTCTACGGCATCGCTGCGGTGGCGCATGGTTCGGGATTTCTCGCAGTGTTCGTCGCCGGCCTGATCGTCGGCGACCTGCGCGCGCCGTTCAGCGCCCAGATCCGCGTGTTCCAGGACGGGCTCGCAGCGCTGGCCGAGATCGTCGTGTTCGTCGCACTCGGTTTGACCATCGACCTCTCCGGGCTGACGGCCGGCCGCTGGATCGATGGCCTGCTGTTCGCAGCGTTCGCGGCGCTCATCGCACGGCCGTTCGCGCTCGGGGTGCTGCTCGCGCCGGCGCGACTCCGGGCGGGCGAGCGTCTGTTCCTCATGTGGGGCGGGCTGAAGGGCGCCGTCCCGATCCTCCTCGCCGCGTTCGCGCTTACGCATCACGTCGACGACGCGCAGCGCATCTACGAGACGGTCTTCGTGGTCGTGCTCGCGTCGGTGATCGTGCAGGGCGGGACAATCGGCATCGCGGCGCGCCGGCTCGGCGTCGAGAAGGTGCCTAGGCCACGCGCCGAACGGTCTGCGTGAGCCCGGTCGCGCGAACCTGCTCGTAGGCATCGACGACGCGCACAGCGCCGGCCTCGTGCACGAGCGGCTCGCACACGACGCAGACGGTCTGGTCGCGTCGCGCCCAACGCCACGTGCGATAGCGCTCGCCCGCGAGCAGGTTACGGCGGCAGACCTGGCACATCGCCATCTGCCCAACCAGGGTAGATGCAGGCCCGGACGGTGCTAGTAGGTGTAGAAGCCTTCGCCGCTCTTGCGGCCGAGCTTGCCGGCGAGCACCATGCGGACGAGTCGCGGCGGCGGGGCCATGCGCGGTTCCCGCAGCTTTTCGTACAGCGCCTCGCTCGCTTGCAGGTGCACGTCGGCGCCGACGAGATCGAGCAGCGCGCACGGCCCCATCGGCCAGCCCGCACCGCCCTGCATGCCTGCGTCGAGCGCCTCCGGCGTCACACCGGCCTCGTCGAGCACGCGCACACAGTCGTTGAGCAGCGGGATGAGGACGCGGTTGACAACGAACCCCGGCGTGTCCGAGCAGCGGATCGGTGTCTTCCCGAGCTTTGCGCCGAGCTCGTAAGCCGCGTCCGAAACTGCCTCGGATGTTCGCTCGGCACGGACGATCTCGACCAGCGGCATCAGTGGTGCGGGATTGAAGAAGTGCATGCCGACGGCCCGCTCTGGACGCTCGAGCACCGCTGCGATCTCGGTCACCGAGAGCGCGGAGGTGTTCGTCGCGAGGATCGCGTCGTCGCGCACGACACCTTCGAGTGCGCGAAACAGCTCGTGCTTCACCGCGAGATCCTCGAACGCCGCCTCGATCACGACGTCGCAATCCGCGAGCTCCGCGAGCTCCGTCGTCAGCGTCAGGCGTTCGACGGCGTCGTCGCGCACGTCCTGGGCGAGTTGGCCTTTCTCGACCTTGCGGGTCAGGAAGTGCGCGATCTTGACCCGCGCTTCCTCAGCCCGTGGCAGATCGATCTCGCGGCCGACCGTCTCGAAGCCGGCCTCGATCGACAGCTGCGCAATGCCCGAGCCCATCGAGCCCAGGCCCACCACGCCGACCTTCACAGGCGCTCGACCACTCCTGCGGTCGCCATGCCGAAGCCGACGCACATCGACGCGATCCCGTAGCGAGCCTTGCGGCGCTCGAGCTCCGGAATCAGCGTCGCGGTGATCCGCGCGCCGGTCGCTCCGAGCGGATGCCCGAGCGAGATTCCACCACCGTTTGGGTTGACGTCGCCCAGCCGCTCCTCGAGGTGGAGATCCTTCGCCGTCTGGAGCACGACGGAAGCGAACGCCTCGTTGATCTCGATCACAGCCATGTCGTCCATCGTCAAGCCGGCCTTCGCGACCGCCTTCTCCATCGCCTGCGGGTTGCCGTGCAGCATCCGTGTCGGATCGACGCCTGCGATCCCGAACGAGACGAAGCGCGCACGCGGCTCCAGCCCGAGGCGCTTGACGGCCGCCTCGCTCGCGATCAGCACGGCCGCCGCGCCGTCGACGATTTGCGACGAGTTGCCCGCCGTCACGACACCGTCGGGGCGAAACGCCGGCTTGAGCGCGGCGAGCGCTGCGCCCGACGTCTCACGTCGGGGTGCCTCGTCGATCGCGAACACGGCCGGGGCGGCCACTGCCGCGCCCCGCGCTTGTAACACTGTGTTACTAACTTCCGCGGGCTGCGGTGCGTCGGGCAGCTCGATCGGGATGATCTCCCGCACGAACTTGCCCCCGTCGGAGGCGGCCAGCGCGCGCCGGTGCGATTCGAGGGAGTAGGCGTCCAGCGCCTCGCGCGAGAGCTTCCATTCGTCGGCGAGCAACTCGGCAGACGTTCCCTGCATCACGATCTCGTACCGCTCGGTGACGCGCTCCGAGATCGAGCCGCCGTTCGAGCCCATCGGGACGCGCGACATCATCTCGACTCCGGCAGAGACGACGAGATCGAGCTGGCCGGCCAACACCGCCGCAGCGGCGTTGAAGTTGGTTTGCATCGAGGAGCCGCACTGCCGGTCGACGGTCGTTGCGGAGACGGAGACCGGCCAGCCGGCCGCGAGCACCGCCATCCGGCCGATGTTCCAGCCCTGCTCGCCGATCTGCGTGACGCAGCCCATCTGCACGTCTTCGATCTCCGCCGGATCGAGCTCGTGACGCGCGACCAGGCCGTTCAGGATCTGAGCCGCCAGGTCGTCGCCGCGGAGAACCGACAGCGTTCCGTTCCTGCGACCGATCGGCGACCGAACAGCATCGACGATGTAGCTGACCATCGAGCTCACTCTAGCCCGGCAGCCACGGTCCCACGTGGTGCGCGAGGTAGACGCGCTGCGGTCGCAACGCATGGATGCGGAGGATCGACGGAGTCGCGCCGTCGATCAACTCCCGCATCGAGTAGGTGACGTCACCAGCGAGCACGACAACGCCGTCGTCCGTGTTCACGACGACCGCCTGGTGACCCGGAGAGTGGCCCGGTGTGAAGAGAACCGAGACCCCCGGGAAGAGCTCAGCGTCCCCCTCGAGCTCGACATACGACTCGCCGGGAAAGCGCACCCATTCTTCGAGGTAGTTCGGTGCGACCGCGGCCTCGAGCTCGGCGCGCTGGACGTACGTCGGCACGCCGGCGAAGCGGCGGTTGCCGCCGCAGTGATCGAAATGCAGGTGCGTGTTGATCACCGCGACAACCTCGCCGAGCTCCGGCCAAGGCAGAAGCACCGGCCCCCACTCCCGGTCGAGCTCCGGCGTCGAGTCGATCATCCCGGTGTCGACGAGGATCGTTCCAGCCTTCCCCTCGACCGCCCAGCCGTAGACCGGCCAAAGGTTGCCCTCCACCGTGACGTTGCAGAAGTGGAGCGGTCGAACGTCGTTCAATCGACGAAGGCGGGCTCGAGCGCCGCCACGCGACGCGCGCGGTACTCGAAGACGAGATTGACCGCCACGAACGTCGCCACCGCGTAGGCCCAGCCCGCAGCGCAGTCGACGACGTAGTGCTCCCCCGAGTACACGAGCGAGAACGCCATCGCAGGCGGATAGAGGGCGAGCAGTGGACGCCACCAGCGGGGCACCAAGCGCCAGAGGAACAGCACGATCAACAGCGAGTAGCCGGCGTGCAGCGACGGCATCGCCGCCACATTGTTCGCGTACGTCTGGCCCTTCTCGAACAGCGACCCGAAGTGGGCGATCGGGACGTGGTGCCAGACGATCGCGATCGTCCGGTTCGCCTCGCCGACCGAGCCGTGGCGTGCCGCCAGCCAGGGCGGCACAGCCGGGAACAACACGTACGTCGCGAAGCCGGCGAGTGCGAGGGTGCACACCATCGTCGCGAAGCGAACGAAGTGGTCGTGCGCCCACCGCCAGAGGATTGCCGCGACGATCAGCGTCCCGAAGAAGTGCGTCAGGTAGATGAACCAGATGACGAAGTCCCACCAGCGCAGGTCCGCACCGCCGTGCCAAAAATGGTTCTGCAGCCAGACCGTCGGGATCGGCCTGCCGAAGATCGCTGCTTCCACCTTGATCTGCGGCACCTCGCGCGCGTGGACGAACAGCCCGTCCGCATAGCCGCGCAGACGGTCGTAGATGAACAGCACACCGATGAAAGGCGCCCACTCGATCACGAGCCGTGACGTTCGCCGCCGGACGTCGGTGACCGAGAAGGCGATGATCCCGAGGGCAAACCAGAAGAACACGAGGTCGTGCGAGGTCGGCACGCCGACGGTCGCGACCATTGCGATCGACGCAAGCACCCACCCGATGGGAGCGCCGATCCGGACTGCGCCTCGCAAGCTCACGGGGGAAGATTAGAGTTGCGCGCAATGGCGACGGTAGTTAGTGATCATCCGCTGCTGATCGGCGGGGAGCCAATCGAGACCGGCGACTGGACCGAAGTGCGCTCGCCGTACTCGGGCGACGTCGTCGGACGGGTCGCGAAAGGCGGCGGCACCGAGGCCAAGCGAGCGCTTGACGCCGCCGACCAGGCGATGCGTGAACCCCTGCCGGCGCACGAACGAGCGCGCATTCTCGATGCCACCGCACGGCTGCTCGAGGAGCGGCAGGAGGAGGCGGCGCAGATCATCTCGGCGGAGGCGGGCAAGCCGCTCAAGGCCGCCCGCATCGAGGCGCAGCGGGCAACGTCCACCTACACCTTCGCCGCGGTCGAGGCGCGCAAGCTCGCCGGCGAGATGGTGCCGATGGACGCCTCGGCGGCCGGCGCCGGGAAACTCGCGTTCACACTGCGACTTCCGATCGGGATCGTCGGCGCGATCTCGCCGTTCAACTTCCCACTCAACCTCGTCGCGCACAAGATTGCACCTGCGCTCGCCGCCGGCTGCGCCGTCGTCCTGAAGCCTGCATCCACCACGCCGCTCTCGGCGCTCTTCCTCGCGCACCTCGAGGAAGAAGCCGGACTGCCTGCCGGCTGGCTCAACGTTGTCGCAGGTTCGGCGGGAGCGATCGGTGACGTGCTCGTCGAGGACGAGCGCGTGAAGCTGATCACCTTCACCGGCTCCGGAGCGGTCGGCTGGGGCATCGCCGAGCGAGCCCACCGCAAGCGCGTCAAGCTCGAGCTCGGGAACGCAACGCCTGCGATCGTCTGCTGCGACGCGCCGCCCGGCACCGCCACCAAACTCGCTGCGAACGCGTTCTCGTTTGCAGGCCAGAGCTGCATCTCCGTGCAGCGGATCTTCGTCCTCCAGGACGTGTGGGACGACTTCGTGGCCGAGTTCGTGCCGGCCGTGGAAGCGCTGCAGGTGGGCGACCCGGCCGATCCGAGCACCGACGTCGGCCCGGTGATCGTCGAGGGAGAGCGTGACCGGATCCTCGAATGGATCCGGGCTTCGCACGGCGAGGTGCTGACCGGCGGCCGCCTGACCGGCGACGGCGTGATCAGCCCGACGGTGATCGCGAGCCCAGCCCCGACCGACCAGGTCCAGTGCGAAGAGGTCTTCGGCCCTGTCGTCACCCTGACGCGCGTGGCGAGCCTCGAGGAGGCGATCGCCGGCGCGAACGCAACCCGCTACGGGCTCCAGGCGGCGATCTTCAGCCGCGACCTGCCGACCTGCCTGCGTGCGGCACGCGAGCTCGAGTTCGGCGGGGTCACCGTCAACGAGGCGCCGACGTTCAGGGCCGACCAGATGCCCTACGGCGGAGTCAAGGCTTCGGGCAACACGAAGGAAGGCCCGGCCTGGGCCGTCCACGAGATGACCGAAGAGCGTCTCGTCGTCTTGCAGCTCTAGTCGTGGCACCCGAGCCGCGCCGACCTGCTCGTTAGACTCGCGGTGGGATGGCCGCACCCTTTCGCCGGCGCGCGAACGACGCAGAAGGCATCGCGCCGCGCCGGCCGCAACCCGGCGTGTTGCGCCGGGAACGCCGTGCGCTTCTAAAGGCGCGCGAAGACGCGCTGCACGACCTCGGGGGCCTCCTGGTCGAGATGTACCGGCGTGGCGGCTTCCGTGACGATTTGCTCTCCGAACGAGCCGCGAACGTGATCGGAATCGACGCACGCCTCGCGGAGATCGAGGAGCTCTTGCACGTCCATCGCCGCGTTCCCCGCTGCGAATGCGGCGCACCGATGCTTCGCGGATCGCACTTCTGCCCGAACTGCGGCCGGTCGCTCGAAGCCGGGACCGCGTCCGAGGAGACGGTGGTCGAGCCGGCTCCCGACAAGCGATGAACGACAAAGCGGACGAACGCGCGGCGGCGATCGCGGCTGCTGACGAGACGTGCCCAAGGTGCGGCGCACGACGACAGCCAGACCAGCGCTACTGCCTCGACTGCGGTCTTCGCCTCCCCGCCGTCACCGGGCGGCTCGCAACGTTGCGCCGCCGCTGGATCCGTCGCTTGGGCTGGTATCCGGGCGATTGGATCTGGATCTCGCTGCTGACGCTCGTCGTCGCCCTCGCGGGTGCTGCGACGGCCATCGTGCTCACCGACTCGAATGCGAGTGCGACCAGCCCGACCTTCATTGCCACCTCGCCCGTCACGGTCACCCAGCCGGCACCTGTGCCGACTGCAACTAGCTCGGTGAACACGTCCACGTTGCCGACGGCACCCGAGCCCACGACCGCGAGCTCGAGGAACGGCGAGTTCGCCTGGCCCGCGAACGAGAATGGGTGGACGATCGTGCTCGTCTCCTACCCGAAGACGAACGGAGCGGACGCAGCGCGCCAGGCGGCCACGAAGGCCGCGAAAGCGTCCCTCGGCCAGGTCGGCGTGCTCGACTCGTCGAGCTACGCGAGCCTCCAGCCCGGCTACCTGGTCGTCTTCACGGGCGTTTACGGCTCGAAAGCGGACGCGGACGCCGCGGTCGCGACGGCCCGCCAGGCCGGATTCGGGGGCGCCTACTCCCGCCAGATCGCCCGCTGAAGCAGGCAAAAAGCGGAGGTGTAGCACTCGGCCGGATGGGTACGGAGGTACTTGCGACCCCGCCGTTTGTATACTCAGCTGAAAACATTTGTAACAACCACCGGGAGTGTGTAGAGTCGGCCCCGGGCCGCGGCAACAACGAAGGGTTTACCGCTTCTTAAAGGGCTGGCGGCTACAGTCGAGGGGAGCAAACACGACCATATGGACGAACGGATCCTGCATATTCAGCACTGCATGTATCAGTACTCGCGAGCGATCTATCGCTCAATCAAGGATCTGATCGACCCGTACGTGAACGAGGAGACGCAACTCGAGTACCGCAGAGAGGTGCTCCAGGCGTGCGAAGGGACGATGCAGCGTCTCGCTCAGGATCCGCACTACTTCGCCAAGCCCGACCGGGCGCTCTTCCAGGACATCCGGCGCTACTTCCCGATCACCGTGCAGGCGCAGGTGGCGTGGGCCGTCAACCAGGGTGTCGACGCCGCCGTGAGCTTCGTCGAAGAGCAGATCGAAGCCGGCGCCTTCGACGGAGGCGTTGCGCGGTGTCGCGCGACGACACGCAAGGGCAAAGCCTGCCAGCGCACACCGTTGCCCGACCGCGACTACTGCCCCTCGCACCAGCACCTCGAGCGCAGCAAAGCCGCCGCGTAGCTGTCGGATCGTTCACTGCTTTTTAACTGAGTCTTGTCCTATGGCTCGGGCGGGGCCGCCTACGTTGAGCGCCGAGCCGAGGAGTCGCATGCCTGCCGCTCCTCGGCTCAGTTCTGCGTCCGGCGCGAGGCCGGGGACGGGGTCGCCTTCCTGCCTGTCCCCGGCTTCGCATCTGAACGGGCGCCGCTGCGAGTGCGCCGGACGACGCTGGGACTAGGCTCCCCGCGTGCCGGTTCGGTCTCAACGGCTCCTCAGCTTGGAGGCACCGGCCGCCATCGCCGCTGCCCTCTCGGTGACTGCCATCTCGTTCACGCACGGAGGCTATTTCGCCCGAGAGTGGGGTTGGGCGCTGCTGGCGTTCGCTCTCGTATCGCTCTTGGCCGTGCTCGCACGTGACCGACTCGGTCTTGGTCGGCTCGAGGTTTTGGCAATCGCGTTGCTGTCTGCATTCACGGGCTGGACAGCCCTCTCGACGCTGTGGTCGGTGAGCGCTGCGCAGCCGGTGCTCGCCACCGAGAGGACGCTTGTTTACGCCGCCGCGTTGCCTGCCGTCTTGTTGCTCACGCGTTCGCCAAGAGGAAGCGCGTCGCTCGTGGCGGGTGTGATTGGGTCGGCGACCGCCGTGTGTGGGTACGCACTCGTGTCGCGATTCGTGCCCGGAACGGTCACCGTCTATCCGCCGCCCGACGGCTACCAACTCCAGGAGCCGATCGGGTACTGGAATGGGCTCGCGATCCTCGCAGCCATGGGTGCCGTCGCAACCGCAGGGATGGCTGCGGAGGGCCGTACGCGAACGGGACGCACATTTGCGGCCGCCGCACTACCGCTGCTCGTGACGGCCCTCTACTTCACCTTCAGTCGCGGCGGTGTGCTGGCCCTCGTCGCCGGGGCATTCGTTGCGCTTGCCGTCACTCGACGTCGACTCCATCTCCTTGCGGTATTCGCGCTGCTCGCTCCCGCCGCGGCGCTGGCCGTCTGGTATGCCTCGCGACTGCCGGCCCTGACGCGCGCTGGATCGTCGCTCTCCGATGCACGCAGCGCCGGTTGGCGGGCCGGGGCCGTGCTGATGGCTGGCATCGCCCTCGCGGCAGCAGTTGGCTTCCTGCTTCCGACGCTGGAGCGACGGGTTCGGATCAGCGCTCCCGTCCAGCGACTCGTCGGCGCGGCGTTGATCGGAGCGGTCGCTCTGGTGGCCGTCGCGGGCCTCGTGCGAGCCGGCGGTCCAAGCGGAATCGCTTCGCGGCTGTCGGCCTCGTTCAACCGGTCGCTGCCGCAGACGGGAGGCGACCTCAACCGGCGCCTGGCCAGCTTCTCGAGCGACGGACGCGCGGACTATTGGCGCGTCGCCTGGCGGGAAGTGCGTGCGCATCCAGTGCTGGGCGGTGGCTCCGGCAGCTACGAGCGCTACTGGCACCGCTACAGGCCGACGGCCTTCGAGGCCCAGAATGCTCACAACCTCTACCTCGAGACGCTGGCCGAGCTTGGACCGATCGGCCTAGCGCTTCTGCTTGCCACCTTCACCGTGCCCTTCGTCTCGGCCGCGCGAAACCGTGCCGGACCAGGCGTGACGGCCGCCGCGGGCGCATTTGCCGCGTTCATCGCGCACGCGGCAGTCGATTGGGACTTTCAGATCGTGGCTGTGACCCTCGCCGCACTGTTCTGCGCGGCGGCGCTGCTCGCGGCCGACCGGACCGCCACCGAGTCGGCCCTTCTTTCCGGACCGGTCCGGGCCGGCACACTCGCGGTCCTCGTGCCTCTGGCCGCCGTGGCGGTCGCCATCCAGGTCGGGAACAGTGCACTCGCCGACGGGACGGCTGCGCTCGACCGCGGTAACGAGGGCCTCGCAGCCCGGCTGGCGAGCCGCGCGCACACCTGGCAACCGTGGTCGTACCAACCGTTGCAGCTGCTGGGCGAGGAGGCGCTCGCCGCCGGTCGGCGAGCGGACGCCCGGGCCAACTTCGAGCACGGGCTCGCGCGGGACCGGAGCGAATGGAGCCTCTGGTACGACCTGGCGCAGGCAAGCAGTGGAGCAGCGCACGCCCACGCGCTCACGGTGGCCAGGCGGCTCAACCCGCAAGCGCCGGAGCTTGCTCCCTAAAGAAATGTAACGGCAGCGTAAAACCAAGCAAGTTTCCCGCTTCACCAACGTCGTTAGGGGGATGATCGAAGGCTCGGGAACCACTTAGATGACCAAGACCAGAGAAACCAAAAGGAGCCCGTATTGACCGAGAATCACCCCAGTACCAGTCGCCGTGCGCGTCTCGCGGCAGGCTTTGGCGTTGTTGCCGTGTCACTTGTGGTCGCGGCAGGGATCGCCGGCGTGGGCTTCGCAGGTGGCTCGATCTCGGCCGCCCAGTACCAATACGGCAAGGTGACCATCTGCCATCACACCCACTCCAAGAAGCACCCCACCGTCACCATCACGATCAACCAGCACGCATGGCCGGCGCACCAACGCCACGGAGACACGATGGGCGCCTGCGCTGCTACATCCTCCTCGAAGCACCACGGGCACGGACAGGGCCACGGCTCGAAGGGCTCGGACGAGGACGCTGGGTCGACCACGACATCGACCGCCACCACTACCGCGACGCCCCCCACCCACGGGCATGGCGGCGGCAACGGCGGGTCGAACCACGGACACAAATAGTCCTGACCGCGGACGGTGAACCGGGGAGCGTCGGGCGGGACGCTTCCCATCACCGCGCAGACAGCGCTGCGCTACTTGCCCGCTGAGGTCGCCGCCGCATAGTTGTCGGATAAGCTCGCTCACGGTTGAGCCGTGAGTCATGACACCGACAAACTGATCCGTCAGCTCTCGCTGGTTGCGTTCCTGATGGCGGAGCGCCGTCCGTTGACGGCCCGCGACATCAAGTCGAACGTGGAGGGATACCAGGAGATGAGCGACGAAGCATTTGCACGACGCTTCTACTCGGACCGCGCAGAGCTCGTGTCACTCGGCGTCCCGCTCGATTCGCAACGTGACGAGTTCACCGGCGAGGAGCTGTACACGCTGCGCTCCGAGCGGTACTTCCTGCCGGAGCTCGAGCTCGACGACGAGGAGCTCGCCGCGCTGCAGACCTGCTTCTTTCTCCTCGAAGGGCGCTTCGCCTACGCAGAGCCGCTGCGGCTCGCGCTGCAGAACCTCGCGCTCGGTCGCTCTGCCGGGGCGCTCGCGGCCGCACCAACGGGCACCGCCTCGCGCGTCGAAGTGCGAGACCCCGACTACTCACCCGAGCTACAGGGTCGACTGGGCAAGCTCGAAGGCGCGATCTCGAAGCAGCGGACCGTCAAGTTCCGCTACTGGTCGATCTACCGCGACGAGGAAGAGGAGCGGTCGCTCAACCCGTACGCGCTCCTCCCCGAGAACGGCTCCTGGTACGTGATCGGCCACGACCTCGATCGCAACGACATCCGGACGTTCCGCGTCTCGCGCATCAGATCCGACATCCGTTTCGCGACTCGGCGCGAGCGTGACTTCAGGCTTCCCGCAGAGTTCGACATCGAGCTGTACCGCGGGCGCACCGAATGGCAATTCGGCGACATCGTCGGTGCGGCGGCGATCGAAGTTGCTCCCGACACCGCATGGTGGGTCGAGCGCGCGTACGGCGGCGAGCGGAACCAGATCGAGGACGACGTCTTCACGACCGAGTACGCGTCCTCCGATCTGCTGGCGCGGTGGATCCTGCGGCAGGACGGCAGGGCAGTTCCTCTGCAGCCGTCGGAGCTGCGCCGGCTGACAGTCGAGGGCGCGCGCGCGGCGCGGATCGCGCACGAGGGCGCGCCTCCGACCCCCGCGGCTCTCGAGCAGCTCGGCGCCACCGAGGCAGCCGCGGAGCGGTTCGCGGGGCCGGTGGCACCCGAGCGCTTCGGCGTCCTCCAGTCGCTCCTGGCCTACCTGCTGACCGCGTGCGGCGAGGACCGCGAGGGCGTGATCCCGGCGCAGGAGCTGGTCGACCGCTTCTCGATCCCCGCCGAGCAGCTCGAGGAGCATCTCTCGCTCCTCAACCTGGTGAACTTCGGCGGCGGTTGCTACGCCGTGTACGCGGAGCTGCAGGGGGACTCGGTACACGTCGACAAGGAGCTCTTCGGCGACACATTCCGCCGCCCGCCGCGGCTGACCCCGCTCGAGGCGCGGGCCATCCGGCTGGCACTCGAGTTCGTCGGGCCGATGATCGCCGCGGGGGCGCATTCGCCCCTCGACCGTGTCCGCGCGAAGCTCGAGGAGACGTTCGGCGCCTTCGACCTCACGCAGACGCCCGCCCCGCACATCGGCGCGGAGGAGGGGCTCGTCGACACGCTGACCCGGGCGATCGACGATCACCGGCTGGTCGAGCTCGAGTATCTGAAGCCGGAGGAACAGGAGGTCGTGACGCGCACGGT
>DATBBH010000021.1:0-6588 GCA_036271075.1 Gaiellaceae bacterium
AACGACGTCGAGGCGATCGACCAGCTCGTCACGGACGGGATCACGACGCTGGCGCAAAGCACGCTCTTGCTGAGCGGAACCGCGTTCCTGCTGCTCTTCCTCGACTGGCGGCTCGCCCTCGTCACGCTCACGGTGATCCCGTTCATGATCATCGCGACCGCGGTCTTCCGCTCGCGCTCGGCCCGAGCGTACTCATCCGTGCGCGAGCGGCTTGGCCTCGTGACCGCGACCCTCGCGGAGGACATCGCAGGCATGCGGATGGTGCAGGCGTTCGTACGCGAGCAGCGCGCGACGGAGAACTTCCGCTCGGTTGCGCGGAGCTATCGCGATTCGAACATGCAGACGGTCGTTCTGAACGGCCTCTACTTCCCGTTCGTCAGCCTGCTCGCGACGCTCGCCCTCGCGATCGTGCTCGGCTACGGCGGTCACCTCTATTTCCAGGGAGCCATCGCGCTCGGAACGCTCTTCGCGTTCATGCTCTACATCAACAACTTCTTCGACCCGGTGCAACAGCTGTCGCAGCTCTACAACACGTTCCTCTCCGCGACCGCTGCCCTCGACAAGATCATCGCGGTGCTCGACGAGACACCGGAGGTCCTGGACCGGCCCGGCGCGCTGCCTCTGCCGCACATCGAGGGACATGTCCGCTTCGAGGACGTGCACTTCGCTTACGGCTTGCGCGGAGGCGAGGTCGGCGAGGAGGTGCTGCACGGGATCGACCTGGACGTCCCCGCAGGGACGACAGTGGCGCTCGTGGGCCACACGGGCGCGGGCAAGTCGACGATCGCGAAGCTCCTTGCGCGCTTCTACGACCCGACGTCCGGCCGGATCATGATCGACGGCCGTGACCTGAACGACGTGACGCTGGAATCGCTGCGTCACCAGCTCGGGATCGTGCCGCAGGAGGGCTTCCTCTTCGCCGGCACCGTCGCCGAGAACATTGCCTTCGGACGGCCGGGCGCATCGCAGGGCGACATCGTCCGCGCCGCACAGACGGTCGGCGCCCACGACTTCATCCTCCGGCTCGAGAACGGCTACGAGACGCAGCTCGGCGAGCGCGGATCACGACTGTCGCTCGGCCAGCGCCAGCTCGTCGCGTTCGCACGCGCGCTCCTCGCCGACCCCCGCCTCCTGATCCTCGACGAGGCGACGTCCTCGGTCGACATCGGCACCGAACGGACGATCGAGCGAGCGCTGCGCACGCTGCTCGCCGATCGGACGTCATTCGTGATCGCCCATCGCCTCTCCACGATCCGCGACGCCGACCTGATCGTCGTGCTCGAGCACGGACAGGTGATCGAGCAGGGCTCGCACGAGGAGCTCCTTGCCAAGCAGGGTCTCTACACGAGCCTCTACGGCGACTGGGCGGCCGCGTAGGTCCTGTAGTACTGCGTCATCTCGATCCGCTGTAGCAGCGTCGGGTGGTTCTCGAGGAGGACGTAGTCCCACCACGGGGGGCTCGGATCCTCGAGCGTCTCCGACCCGAACAGCTCGAAGAGCTGCCGGCCGGCGGCGGGGTCGTGCGTAGCGCGCAGAGCCGACCAGTCCGCCTCCGCCTCGAGGTGGCGGCTGATCACGTTCTGGAGCGGCAGCTGGAGGAGCTGGAGGACGACGAGCACGAAGATGGCGAGCGGGACCGCTTCCGGAACCCCCATCCCCCCGCGCCGGCGGGTCGCGAGCGCGATGAGGTAGGCGCCGGGGAACGCGAACAGCGCGTACCAGGCGAGCGATTTCCAGATGTGGTTGTGCGCCAGGTGCCCGAGCTCGTGCGCAAGGACGAACTCGTCCATGCGCGGCGTGAACGGCGGCACGACGATCGGCCTCCAGAGGAAGACGCGGCGACTGACCCCGAGGCCGGTCGCAAACGCATTCGGCTCGTCGAACCCGTCGAGCACCCGGACCGGCACGTGCTGAACATGCTCGACCCGCTCGAGGCGCTGGACGTACGGCGCGTGGTACGCGCGACCGCCGAGCAGCCAGGGCGTCACGAAGGCGAACAGGATCGCCAGCCCGATGAAGAAGGGCGCTGCGGCGAGCCACCACCAGCGGCCGATGCGGCGCGCGAGGCCCATCACGATCGCGAGCGCGAAGGAGAGGAAGAGGAACGCCCCGGCGAGCGCGAGCCAGTTCCCGATCGTCGCCTGCACGTAGCTGCCGTCGAGGCCGTAGCGGTGCCGCCACCAGACGCTGAGCACGCCGACCGGGAGCTGGGCCGCCCAGACGAGGCCGAACCCGAGCATCCCGAGCAGCATCCCGGTGCCGATCGGGCCGGCCGCGGATTCCCGGGCGAAGCGGATGCCGTAGATCGCGTAGACACCGAGCACAACGAGCTCGGCGACCACGTTCCCGAGCCAGAGGAGACGCGCGCCGTCGCTGTAGTCGTCCGCCCGATGCAGGACCTGAGGCGAGAAGAGGGTGCGCGGATCGAGAGGCCGTAGGTGGTAGGCGGGAAGCGACGAGCGCCAGAGCAGCCACACCGCGACCGCCCACGCCGCGGCGAGCACGGCGAGCAGCGGCAGTCTGCGGCTCACGCCGCGGCGGCTTCGGCGAAGTCGTCCTGTGGCTCCGGCGCGCCTTCGAGCGGGCTCGCGTGCGGATACGCGTCGGTCAACAGGGTCACGTAGGCGTTCACCTGCGCCTGGTAGCGCAGCGAGTACGCGGAGTAGTTGCGCAGGCCCCACGGCGCGGCGCCGCGGGCGAGTGCGACGAACCACGTCAGGACGGCGGCGACGAGGAGCCCGTAGCCGAGCGCGGCGCTGACGAGGAACGCCGGAAACGCGAGGATGAGGCGGAAGCCCGTCTTCCACCGATTCTGGCGCGTGGGCTCCGGGACGACCAGGTCGATCGGATACAGCCCCTCCTCACCGGTGAAGCCGGGGAACGGGTTTGCCACGAGATAGACGAACGCATACACGTGGAGCGTGTAACGCACGTAGCGCGTGATGAACCCGTGAAGGCCTCGCGCCGGAGTCCCGCGGAACAGCGTCACGAACCAGTTGGCGACCACGGCGAAGACGGTCACGATCCCCCAGAGCAGCAGCCAGACGATGTGCGGGACGGCGAGCAGAAGCCGGAAGAAGACGGTCACGCGCGAGAAGCGCAGGTCGTCGGCGTTGCCCACCAGGCGCACGACGTGCTCGGGCGGGCGGTCGACCTCGTGCAGCATCGCGGTCGGGTCGGCGTCGGGATAGCGATCGGTGACAAGGAGGAGATACGCCAGCGCCTGCGCGCCGTAGCCGATCCCGTAGGCGGACGCGTCGCGCAGCCCCTTCGGCATGCGGCCGCGCGCGAGGATGGCGAACCAGCCGAGGACGGCGCACGTCAGGGAGAGGGCGCCGCGGCTGCCGGCCGCCGAGTACCGGGTGCCGCCGTTGCCCCGGGAGGACCCGTAGCCCACGCTGAAGCCGCCACCGAGCGCGGACGCCAGCACGAGCGCCGGGATGGCGAGGAAGAGCCGCAAGAGCGTCTTCCACCGCTTCTGAGGCCCGGGCTCCGGAAGCTTGAGGTCGATCGGGTACTCACCCTCCTCCCCCGTGAACCCGGGGTAGGGGTTGGCGACGAGGTAGAGATAGGCGTTGAGGTGCGTCCCGTACCGCAGGTACGCGCATGTCCACCGGTGCAGGGTCGGGGCGGGGCTCCCGGCGATCAGCGTCACGAACCAGTTGACGATGACGACGAAGATCATCCCGATGGTCCAGATCGAGATCCAGATCAGTTGCGGGATCGCGAGGATCAGCCGGAAGAAGACGGTGAGGCGGTTCCGCTCGAGATCGTCTTCGACGACGAGCCGGACGGGGTGGGCGTCCACGGCGGCCATGGCGGTATTCATGGCACATCCGTCAGACTGCACCAGTGGCGATCGACAAGGAGATCGAGGACCGGATCGAACAGCCTGTCTCGGAGGAGGCCCAGCAGGAAACGCGCCTCACTCCGGCCGAGGCGGTCGCGCGGATGCGGATCAACGTTCCCGTCCGCGGCAACCGCAAGCTCCGCACGATCATCGAGCGCGTCAACGCCGACGACCAGGTCAAGGGCTGGTGGCACGTCTCGAACGTCAACGCGGTCGCGCGGATGCAGATCAACGACCACTCCTGGGTGCACATCCAGATCGTCACGAACATCGCGCTCAAGCTCTTGCGGCAACTCACGAAGCACGGCATCGAGCCGGCCCTCGTCCGCGACTTCGGGCTCGAGCAGGACGACGCCGAGGTGGTCGTGGTGCTGTCGGCTCTCTTCCACTGTGTCGGCATGTCGATCAACCGCCACGGTCACGAAGACTTCTCGCTCTTCCTCTCGGAGCCGAAGCTGCGCCAGCTGCTCGACGGTCTCTACGAGGAGCCGGACAAGACAGTGATCGTGTCGGAGGTGCTCGACGCGATCATCAGCCACCGCTCCGACGGCCAGCCGCTGACGGTCGACGCGGGGATCGTCCGGGTCGCCGACGCGCTCGACATGGCTAAGGGCCGCTCGCGGATCCCGTTCGAGAAGGGCAGCGTGTCGATGCACTCGCTCTCGGCGGCGGCGATCGACGACGTGACCATCACGGACGGCGAGGACCGGCCGATCAAGATCGAGATCCTGATGAACAACTCGTCCGGCCTGTACCAGGTCGACGGACTGCTGAAGGCGAAGCTGCGTGGCAGCGGGCTCGAGCCGTACGTCGAGGTCGTGGCGCACATCGACACGGAGACCGAGCAGCGCCTCGTGCCGATCTACCGGCTCGAGATCTAGGGCTTAGCCCGGCGCTACACTGCCCACCCGACCCGTTGCGGGGTCGTCTAATGGTAGGACGCCTGACTCTGGATCAGGAAGTTGGGGTTCGAATCCCTGCCCCGCAGCTAGAAGAAAAAGCCACGATTAGTCGGTCGGTGGCCCCGAACATGCCATGTGCAACAGGCGAGCGGTGCGCGGGGCGGGAATGCGAAGCGCGGTCGTCGGCACTCGCTGGTCTGGTGAAGAGTCCTCTGGCTCCCCTGGGCCAGTGTTCCGGAATGACCCTGAGCGAGCGTCCTCAGTTGAGGCGTAAGGTCGAGGATCTTCAGCGTCCCGCCAGCGCTGCGTTGGCGCAGCGCTCGAGAGCGGAAGCCTCCTTTGCAATCTTCCTGCTACGTGGTTTGCTACGACCACAACAAACTCGGGGGCGGACACTCGAAAGGGGAGAGTGATGTCACGTAGACGATCCGTCGCGTTCGTCATGGTGGCGGTAGGTGCGCTCGTAGTCGCGCTCGGCGCCCTCAGCGCATCAGCCGCACCACCTGCTGAAGCAGACGCAACCGCAGTGACGCAGTGGAATCTCATTGCTGCCAGCACACTCGCCGGGCTTCCGATGCCGGCAGGTGGAGCAGCGCCGGCATCTCAAATCAACATGGGGATGGTTCAGGGGGCTGTCTATGACGCGGTCAACGCGATCACCCCGAAGCATCACCGGCCGTACCTTCTGAACAGACGCTTCGGAAACACCGCGTCCGATGAAGCAGCCGTCGCAACCGCCGCGTACCTGGTGCTGAACAACATCATCGAGACGGTTCCCCAGAGCATCAGCTTCCCGACGAGAGGAACCGTGCTCGCCTCGCTCGCGACGCAGTACAACGCCGCGATAGACGCGATCTCCGACTCGCCGTCCAAGCAAAAGGGGATCGCTGCCGGGACCGCGGCGGCGCAGGCGATGATCGACGCGAGAAAGGACGATGGAAGGTTCGGGCCGTCCCAGTTCGTGGCGAACCCGAACCCTGGATACTGGGATCCGGTGGCGCCGAACGGAACATTGGCTCCAGACCCCACTCCGTGGGTTGGCGGAGTCGAGCCGTTCCTCATGCAGAGTTCGTCGCAGTTCCGAAGCCCATCCCCGAACCCGCTAACTAGCGCCGCCTACGCTGCTGACGTCAATGAGGTCAAGGCGATCGGCGGCGACGGCGTGGTAACCCCCTCGACCCGCACACCCACCGAGACGTACGTCGCGAAGTGGTGGCAGAGCAACCCCATGGTGAGCTGGAACGACGTCGCCCGCCAACTCATCACGCGGAACGACCTCGACGCCCCGGACGCTGCACGTCTTCTCGCGATGGAGAACCTCGCGGCGGCGGACGCGGCGATCAACACTTGGAACAACAAGTACCACTTCAGCTTCTGGCGGCCGTTTCAAGCGATCCGCAGGGCGGCAGACGACGGCAACGATGCAACTTCGCCTGACCCGACCTGGACACCGCTGATCTCCGCTCCCTACCCCGAGTACACGTCGGGGCACATGGGGCTCGACGGTGCTCACACAACCGTGCTGCGGATGTTCTTCGGCAACGACCCCGCGGGGGGCTACCAGATCACCAGCGCGTTCGTGAATCCCGGCGGGCCGGCCACGCGCCCCTTCAGCAGCTTCTCGCAAGCCGTGGACGAAATCGTCGAGGCCCGAATCTGGGCTGGGCTCCACTTCCGCACCTCCGACGTGCTGGGCGCGCAGCTCGGAACGAACGTCGCGGACTACGCAGCCGCGAACTTCTTCCAGCCTGTGGGCAACCACTGACCTCGAAGCCGCTGCGCGGCAGGACCGAGAAGGCTCGCTTCGGCGGGCCTTCTCGACCCTTCAGCGGGCTC
>DATBBH010000022.1:0-5398 GCA_036271075.1 Gaiellaceae bacterium
CTTCGGCACTTCGCTGCGCAACAACTTCTACTACGTCATCTTTGTCGTTCCGATCCAGACTGCGGTTGCACTTTTCCTGGCCGTCCTCGTCAACAGGCGTGTGAGAGGGGTCGGGTTCTTCCGGACCGCGTTCTACTTCCCGTCGGTCACGAGCTCGGTCGCGATCACGGTCCTCTTCCTCTTCCTGTTCACGCCAACCGGAGCGATCAACAAGATCCTGTCGTTCTTCGGCGCGACCGGGCCGGCGTGGTTCTACGACCCACGCGGCCTCTTTCACGTGATCCTCGGCCAGTTTGGAGTCCACGAGTCGAGCTCGCTCGCGAACCAGTTCTTCCTCGGCGTGAGTTACTGGGATTGGCTGGCCGGTCCGAGTATCGCGATGTGCGTCTTCATCATCATGGCCGTCTTCACGACCTCGGGGACCTTCATGCTGCTCTTTCTCGCGGCGCTCCAGAACATCGACGAGTCGATCGACGAAGCGGCGGCGCTCGACGGTGCGAGCGAGTGGCGGAAGTTCCGTCACGTCACGGCTCCGATGATCCGTCCGATGATCTTCACGGTCGTGACGCTCGGTCTCATCGGGACCTGGCAGATCTTCGACCAGATCTACGTCGGGACGAAGGGGAGCCCGTCGAACACGACCCTCACGCCGGCCTTCCTTTCGTTCAGCACCTCGTTCAACAGCAACGAGTGGGGCGTCGGCGCTGCGCTCGCGTTCATCCTCTTCGCGATCATCGTCTTCTTCACGGTCACGACCCGGTTCCTGACCCGGAACCCGGACCGCGTACCTCGGCGTCGCCGCTTCGGGCCGACGCAGGGCCTCGGCAATCCGGACGCGTCGCGGGTCGCTTCGATTGAAGGCGCGCCATGAGCAGCACGACTGCGCGGAACGACACGAGCGCGGTGCGGCGAGCGCGTGCTGGACGCGTACTGACCTACAGCTTCCTGCTCGTGCTCGCGGTCATCTACATCTTTCCGTTCGTCATCGCGGTCGTCACGTCGTTCAAGACGGAGCCAGACGCGACCGCCAACCCGCTCGCCCTCGTCCCACACCCGCCGACCACGAGCGCATTTCACGAGCTCTATCACGGCCAGGATTTCCCCACGTGGGTGAAGAACTCCGTGATCGTCACGCTGAGCGTCACGTTCCTCCGCGTGTTCCTCGACAGCCTTGCGGGCTATGCGCTCGCGCGGCTCCGGTTTCGCGGACGCGCTGCAGCCTTCGCGACGATCGTCGCCGTGATGGCGGTGCCGGGCGTGGTGCTCCTGATCCCGAAGTTCCTGATCATCCGGCAGCTCGGAATCTACGACACCTACTACGGAATGATCGTCCCACTCCTGGTCGACGCAGCCGGTGTGTTCATCATGAAGAACTTCTTCGAGTCGATCCCCATCAGCGTCGAGGAGTCGGCCCGGATCGACGGCGCGAGCCTCTTCCGGATCTACTGGTCGATCGTGCTGCCAATGGCACGTCCCGCCCTCATCACGCTCTTCATCCTGTCGTTCCAAGCATCGTGGAACGAGCTGGCGCACTTCGTCATCTCGGCGCAGAGCGCGAGCCTCAACACGCTGACGAAGGGAGTCGCGCAGCTGGCGTCCGGGCAGCTCGGCTCCGGCAACCGGTATCCCTTGAAGCTCGCAGCATCGACGCTGATGACGATCCCCGTCGCGATCCTCTTCTTCGTCTTCCAACGCCGAATCATGAACGCGTCTTCGGGCGCCGTGAAGGAATAAGGAGCGCGCCATGGCCGGAATCACCTTCGACGACGTCACCAAGGTCTACGGCGACGGCTACCGCGCCGTCTCGGACCTCAACCTCGACGTCCACGACGGCGAGTTCATCGTGCTTGTCGGCCCGTCCGGCTGCGGCAAGACGACCGCGCTGCGCATGATTGCCGGTCTCGAAGAGATCTCGGAGGGCGAGATCCGCATCGGCGATCGCGTCGTCAACAACCTGCCGCCGGGCGCACGCGACATTGCAATGGTCTTTCAGAACTACGCGCTCTACCCACACATGACGGTTGCTGAGAACATCGGCTTCGCGCTGCGGATGCATAAGGTGCCCAAGGCGGAAGCCCGGCGGCGGATCCAGGAGACGGCGCGGATCATCGGCCTCGTCGACCACCTGGACCGGAAGCCAGGTCAGCTGTCCGGCGGCCAGCGCCAGCGCGTGGCGATGGGGCGCGCGATTGTGCGCGAGCCACAGGTCTTCCTCATGGACGAGCCGCTCTCGAACCTCGACGCGAAGCTTCGCGTGCAGATGCGCGCCGAGATCTCGCGCATCCAGCGACAGCTCGCGGTCACGACGGTGTACGTCACCCACGACCAGGTCGAGGCGATGACGATGGGCGACCGCGTTGCGGTCATGCGCAAGGGGTTGCTGCAGCAGTTCGACGCGCCGCAGCGGCTGTACGACCGGCCGGCCAACCTCTTCGTCGCGAGCTTCATGGGCAGTCCGGCGATGAACGTGCTCGAAGGATCGCTCGAGCTCGCAGGCGATGGGCTCATCTGCCACGTTGGCACGGCGTCGTTCGCGCTGCCACCCGAGGTGCTGAGCGCACGCCCCGCGCTCGCAAGTCAGGTGGGGAGGCCGATCGCGGTCGGGATCAGGCCGGAAGCGCTCGACGAGCCCGACCGGCGCGACGGCGGAGACGGAGCCCGGCTGCAAGGCCGCGTACAGGCCGTCGAGGCGCTGGGCGCCGAGCAGCTCGTGCACGTCGGGATCGACGCGAAGCCTGTCTTGGTCGATCACGTGCTCGAGGGGCTCGCCGATCTGGGCGAGGACGACGACTTGGAGGAGATCGGCATCGACACGGACGGCTCCCGCGCCACCGTCGTCGCCCGGCTTGAGGCGTCGGCGATCGTCCGGCCTGACGAGCCGATCGAGCTGGCGGTCGACCTTCGCCATCTCCACTTCTTCGATCTCGACAGCGGCGAGGCGCTCGGTGAGTGAGACGACGACTGCGATCGACCAGCTGCGCCTCACGCTGCTCGACGGGTCGACCTTCGTCGTCTGCGACCAGCGCGGTGATGTCGACGGTGTCTCGGCGGCGTCCGGCTTCTTCGCCGCCGATACGCGTTTTCTGTCGCGCTCGGTGCTGACGATCGACGGCGACCGCGGCAACCCGGTTGCCTTCGAGCAGAGCGCGCCTCACGTCGCGGTCTTCGACCTGGAGTGGGAGAGCGGGCTCGCGGTGCGCCGCGAGCTCTTCGTCGGTCGCGGCCTCGAAGAGTCGGCCACTGTCTGGAACCGGTCCGATCGCGAGGTGGAGGGAGTGCTCGAGCTCGAGCTCGCATCCGACTTCGCCGACATCTTCGCGGTCAAGCGCGTGGAGGACCTCGGCGCCCCGGGCACATCGGAGGTGGCGCCGTCGCGACCGGAGCACTGGCAGGACGCGCGTACCGTCGAGTTCGCGGACCAGGGCTTCCCGGCGCGGACGCTCGTGCATCTCGCCCCGGCGCCCGACGAGGTGGACGGAGCCGCGGCGCGCTACCGGTTGCGACTCGCCCCCGGTGAGCGCTGGCACTTCGGCGTCGCCGTGCAATGGCTCCTGAACGAGACACCGGAGCTCGACGCTGCCGCGTTCGAGGCGGGGCTCCGCAACGACCGACGCGACCGGGACGCCTCGCTCGCTGCCTGGTGGCGCTCGGCCCCGCGGCTGCGCGCGCCGGTCGACGCCGCGCTCGAGCGCACGTGGGCGCAATCGCTCGCCGACTTGGCTGCGCTTCGGCTGCGCTGGCCTGGGAGTGGGATGGTTCCGGCGGCGGGGCTGCCGTGGTTCATGACGCTGTTCGGCCGCGACACGCTCATCACGTCCTTCCAGGAGCTGCTGCTTGGTCCGGATGCGGCCGCCGGCGCGTTGCGTGCGCTTGCAAATGCGCAGGCGGACACCGACGATCCCGAGCGCGATGCCGAGCCAGGGAAGATCGTGCACGAGCTGCGTCGAGGCAAGACTGCGCTCATTTGGACCGACCGGTATTACGGCACGGTCGACGCAACGCCGCTGTTCCTGGTGCTGCTCTCGGAGCTGTGGCGCTGGACCGGCGACGACGGGATCGTCCTCGAGTTGGAGAGCGCCGCGCGCCGCGCTCTCGCTTGGATCGACTCCTTCGGGGACCGCGACGGCGATGGTTTCGTCGAGTATCTCCGCCGCGCGAGCCATGGCATCGACAACCAGAACTGGAAGGACTCGTACAACTCGATGGTCTTTCACGACGGCTCGCTTGCGCTTGCACCGATCGCAGCCGTCGAGGTGCAGGGCTACGTCTACGACGCGAAGCTGCGCATGGCAGAGCTCGCCCGGCGCGTCTGGCGTGACGAGGCGACGGCGGTGCGGCTCGAAGGCGAGGCGGCGACGTTACGCGAGCGGTTCGACGCGGCGTTCTGGCTTCCGGAACGCGGCTGGTATGCGCTCGGCCTCGACGCCGAAAAGCGTCCGGTCGACGCGCTCGCATCGAATATGGGCCATCTCCTGTGGAGCGGCATCGTTCCCGCCGACCGCGTTGCGGCGATTGCCACGAAGCTCGTCTCGGGCCCGCTCTGGTCCGGCTGGGGGGTTCGCACGCTCGCTGCCGACGAGCCCGCCTTCGATCCGCTCGAGTACCACAACGGAACCGTTTGGCCACACGACAACTCGCTGATCGCGCTCGGTCTCGCGCAGGCCGGTCGCCCGGTCGAGGCGGAGCGCGTCGTGCGCGCGCTTCTCGACTGCGCGCCGTTCTTCGACTACCGGCTGCCCGAGCTCTTCGCCGGCGGCGGGCGGCGGCGCGACGAGGCGCCGGGGGTTGTGCCGACCTCTGCGCGGCCGCAGGCATGGGCTGCCGGGACCCCTCTGCTCCTGCTCCGCGCGCAGCTCGGGCTCGAGCCAGACCCCGATGCCCGCACTCTCCGGGTCACGGGGGGCGACCTCCCGGCCTGGCTCGAGGGCTTCACGCTCGATCGCATCCCCGCCTTCGGACGGCACTGGCGCGTGCGTGTGGAGAATCGCACCGCCATCGTCGAGTCGTAGTCGGCCCGAGCCTGCTCTTTACTGAACCAGCGCGCGCGCCGCCCACGCCCGCGCGGTGAGCACGAACGGCTCGACTGGGAACCGGGCGCGGGCGCGCTCGCGGAGCTGTTCGCGCGCGGTCGTGTCGAGGCTTGCCGCATGAGCTCCGGCCGGACCGACGCCAAGGCCGAAGAGCTCCCACCACTTGTCGAAGGTCGAATGCTCGACGCTGACCGAGAGCGAGGTCTCCTGGATCTCGGACAGCCCGACCGCGTCGAAGAGCTCGGACAGCTGGCCCTCGGTCGAGCCTGGAAGGTGCGATTCGTCCACGACTTGCGGGTCGAGCGCGCGGGCCGCCTCCCAGTAGGGGCTGAGCGGCCCTTGTCCGCCGCCGTGATCCCACACGCACG
>DATBBH010000023.1:0-7970 GCA_036271075.1 Gaiellaceae bacterium
TGATCGAGATCGGCGTGCCGACAGACCGGCTCGGGATGATGCTGACCTTCAGCTCGACGCCGAAGGCCGGCGGCCGTGAAGGGCTACAGCCGCTCTCGAAGTGGCTGGACGTCGTCAAGTGGGAGGCGATCGCGTCCAGGCAGGTCGCCGGTGAGCTGCACCTGGCGAGCATCTGGTCGTGGGGGTGGGCGGCGTTCAACCCGGCCGGCAACGATCCAGACAAGCCGAAGGCGGCCTGCGCCTGGCTGTGGACGCGAGACCACTCGCTCTGCGATGCCCCTGCGCTTGCCGGGAGTGAGTTCGACCAGTCGCTCGATGTCGGTGCGACGCTGCCCGCGGGCACCCTCTGCCTGCTCGGGTCGACGAAGCTGCTCGCCAGCGACGTCGCCGCCCTGCGCCGCCTGACTGGCGATCGTGACCTGGCTTATTCGGCCGGGTTTCAGCATGCGGTGCTCGTCGAGGCGTCGCGGGTCGACGCGCAGCTGGTCGTTCAGGCCGAGCTCGACACGATCCTCGACCACTTCGGCGGTAGCCGGACGGCGTATCTGGTCGCGCTCGGGCGCGCCAAGGCGACGCCGGCGCTCGCGCGGATGATCCTCGCGGACGAGCTGCGCCGTCGCGCGGTCGAGTCGAAGCTGCGCGTGGCCGCGCCAACTTCGGCCGAGCTGGCGCAGTGGTACGCCACCTATGGCGGGACGCTCGCCCGCCCGGTCCGGGCGGCGAAGCCCGTGCCGTGGCTCGGGAGCCTGCGGACGGGGATTGCCGTCGCCGGCGTTGCGCCCGGCCGGTTGCTCGCACTGGACGCCGGCGAGAAGGTGAAGATCGACGGTGTCCAGGTGACGGCGCTGGGTGAGACCGCGCCGCTCGGCTCGTTCCCGTTCGTGCAGGCAGCGTCGTCGATCCGCCGCGCCCTCCTCGCCCAGGAGCGTGACGCTGCCTTCGCGGTCTGGGCCCGCAAGCGTGAGAACCAGAGCCTCGGCAGCCTGACCTGTCAGCACGACCAGCCGCCCCAGCCCGCGACTGTCGACCTGACCGACTGGCTACCGTATTTGTCGCTGGGCTGAGGCACCGAATCTGATTCGGCGTAGCCGAACCAGATTCGCGAGGTTCGGCGGCCGCTGCAGCTCGAAACCCATGACTCTGGTTGCGGCTTGCGCCGCAATCAGAGTCAGCGGGTTACGACGCGTTCTCGGCCGTGACCGTGCGCGCCTTCCCGAGCTCTTTGGCCCGGTAGAGCGCCTCGTCGGCGCGCTCGAACAGGTCGTTCGGGCGGTCGCCGGGCCGCAGCTCGGCGACCCCGGCGGACAGCAGCAGCGTCCCGGCGGCGCCGATCGGGCGCACGCCGATCGCGCGGGCGATCCGGCCCGCGAGCAGCTCCGCGTCCTCGCCGCTCGATTCTGGCAGCACGATCGCGAATTCATCGCCGCCGACCCGACAGGCGACGTCCGCCGAGCGGACGACCGAAAGCATTCGCTCGCAGGCCTCGGCGAGGACGGCGTCACCGGCCAGATGACCGATGCGGTCGTTGACCGCCTTGAAATCGTCCAGATCGAGGACGATGAGGGCCAGACGGCGCTCGTAGCGCAGGGCGCGGGCGACCTCCCGTGCGAGCGTCTCGTGGAAGTAGCGCCGGTTGTGGACGTTGGTCAGCCCGTCGAGATCCGCCAGCGCCCGCGCCTCCGCGTAGCGCCGTGCGTTCTCGAGCGCGGGGCCGGCCCGGAAGGCGAGCCGCTCGAGCTCGTCGATCTCGCCTTCGGAGAGCCGACGGTGCGACGAACGCGTAAAGGCAGACAGGGAACCGACCGGCAGGCCGTCGGCGCGCATCGGGAGGATCACCCCAGAGCGGACGACGGGGGCCGAGGCGTCGACGTCGTCGATCCGGTAGTGGTAGGTGACCTCGATCGCCCGCAAGTTGTCGTTCTCCGGCACCTGGATCGCCGTCCGGGCGGCTTCCTCGGCGGGAATGCCGACGGTCGCACTCAAACGAGCACCTTCGGGGGCGCCGGCGTCGATCACGGCCGCCTCGACGCTCGGCAGTGCCGCCGCAGCATCGAGCGTCCGCTCGGTTACCTCGTCCAGATCAAGCGTTGCGGCGAGCTCGCCGACGTAGCGGTCGGCCCGCGAGGCGTTCTGGGCCTGTTCGACCGCCTCGGCCAGATCGCGCATGGTCTCGTGCAGGCCGGCCGCCATCCGGGCGACGGCGTCGGCCACCTGTGCGTCGGCAGACGCACGTACGCGCCAGACTGCGACCGCCGCCCCGGCTGCCGTCAGTAGCGCGACCCCAAGCGCAGAAATAAGGACAATCTGGGTCACCGCAGGAGGTCGCACCATAGTGGCGGTTTCCGGAGAAAGCCATGGCGCGAAAGCGTGAATCCGCGCGTGCGACCAGGTTTGCAGGCCCTCAGCGGGTCCGGTACCATGCCCGCCGGCTCGGAGGGAGCAGCATTCGTGCGCTCCCCCTGCCTTTCCGTCTGCATACGACCCGCAAGAGGAGACCTCGTCTCAGGATGCCCACCGTCAATCAGCTGATTCGCAAGGGTCGCAAATCGAAGCCTGCGAAGACGAAGACCCCAGCGCTCGCGGGAGCCCCGCAGAAGCGCGGCGTCTGCACGCGCGTTTCGACGACTACCCCGAAGAAGCCGAACTCGGCGCTGCGCAAGATCGCCCGCGTGCGCCTGACGAACGGGCTCGAGGTCGGCACCTATATCCCTGGTGAGGGCCACAACCTGCAGGAGCACTCGGTCGTGCTCGTCCGCGGCGGCCGCGTCAAGGACCTGCCGGGCTTCCGCTACAAGGTGATCCGGGCCGCGCTCGACGCCTCCGGCGTCGCCGACCGCAAGCAGGGCCGCTCCAAGTACGGCGCCAAGCGGAGCGCTTCCTAGTGCCCCGCCGCGCGGAGATCACCCCGCGTCCGGTCATCTCGGACCCGGTCTACGACAGCCAGCTCGTGACGCAGCTCATGAACCGCGTCATGCGCGACGGCAAGAAGTCGACCGCCGAGGCGATCGTCTACGGCGCGCTCGACCGGGTCGGGGAGAAGACGGGCCGGCCGCCGGTCGAGGTGCTGGAGCAGGCTGTGAAGACGGTCACCCCGGTGCTCGAGGTCAAGTCGCGCCGCGTCGGTGGCGCGAACTACCAGGTTCCGGTCGAGGTGCCTCAGCGTCGCGGCCGCACGCTCGCGCTCCGCTGGCTCGTCACCTACTCGCGCGACCGCCGCGAGAAGCACATGGCCGACAAGCTGGCCGGCGAGATCCTGGATGCGCTCGAGCAGCAGGGAAACGCCTACAAGCGCAAAGACGACATGTATCGGATGGCGCAGGCCAACAAGGCCTTCGCGCACTACCGCTGGTAAGGACTGGAGAGAGTTGGCTGTAACGGAACAAGAGGTGGCGCTGGACCGCGTCCGCAACATCGGGATCATGGCCCACATCGATGCGGGCAAGACCACGACGACGGAGCGGATCCTCTACTACACGGGCCGCACCCACAAGATGGGTGAGGTGCACGAGGGCGCTGCGACGATGGACTGGATGGCGCAGGAGCAGGAGCGCGGCATCACGATCACGTCTGCGGCGACGACCGCGACGTGGCGCAACCATCGCGTCAACATCATCGATACGCCCGGGCACGTGGACTTTACCGTCGAGGTTGAGCGCAGCCTGCGCGTCCTCGACGGCGCCGTGGCCGTCTTCGACTCCGTCGCGGGCGTCCAGCCCCAGTCGGAGACCGTCTGGCGCCAGGCCGACAAGTACAAGGTGCCGCGGATCGCGTTCATCAACAAGATGGACCGCACCGGCGCGAACTTCTTCGCCGCCGTGCAGTCGATGATCGAGCGGCTCGGCGCGAACGCGATTCCGATCCAGCTGCCGATCGGCCAGGAGGACAAGCACACGGGCGTCATCGACCTGGTCGAGATGAAGGCGATCGTCTACAAGGACGACCTCGGCGAGGAGTTCGACACGACGGACATTCCCGCCGAGCTCACCGAGCAGGCGCAGGAGTACCACCACCAGTTGGTCGACGCCGTCTCGAATTTCGACGACGAGGTGCTCGGCGCTTATCTCGAGGACGAATCCTCGGTGACCGCCGACATGCTGAAGCGCGCCATCCGCGCGGCGACGCTCGCCGACGAGATCACTCCCGTGCTGCTCGGCAGCGCATTCAAGAACAAGGGCGTCCAGCCGCTGCTCGATGCCGTGATCGACTACCTGCCGAGCCCGCTTGACGTGCCTGCGATCCAGGGCGTCGACCCGAAGACCGATGCCGAGCTCTCGCGCGGCGCCTCGCCGGACGAGCCTTTCAGCGCGCTCGCCTTCAAGGTGATGTCCGACCCGTACGTCGGCAAGCTCACCTACTTCCGCGTCTACTCGGGGAAGATCAAGGCCGGTGACCGTGTGCTCAACACCACCACCGGCAAGACCGAGCGGATCGGGCGCATCCTCCAGATGCACGCGAATCACCGCGAGGAGCGTGCTGAGATCGGCGCCGGCGACATCGCCGCGGGCGTCGGGCTCAAGTCGACGACCACGGGCGACACGCTCGCCGTCGAGAGCGCGCCGATCGTGCTCGAGTCGATGACCTTCCCGGACCCGGTGATCGCGGTCGCCGTCGAGCCGAAGTCGAAGGCCGACCAGGACAAGCTCGGCAACGGCCTGGCGCGCCTGGCCGAAGAGGATCCGACCTTCCGTGTCGAGTCCGACGAGGAAACCGGCCAGACCCTGATCTCGGGCATGGGCGAGCTCCACCTCGAGATCATCGTCGACCGCCTCAAGCGCGAGTTCAACGTCGACGCGAACGTCGGTCGCCCGCAGGTCGCGTACCGCGAGACGATCGGGAAGCCGGCTGAGCGAATCCAAGGCAAGTTCGTGCGCCAGACGGGCGGCTCGGGCCAGTACGGCGACGCCGTGATCAACCTCCTGCCGCAGGAGCCGGGCCAGGGCTACGAGTTCGTCGACAAGATCGTCGGCGGGAAGATTCCGAAGGAGTACATCAAGCCGATCGACGAAGGCATCCGCGAGGCGATGGGAAGCGGCGTGCTCGCCGGCTACCCGGTCGTGGACGTCAAGGTCGAGCTGATCGACGGCAGCTATCACGACGTCGACTCGAGCGAGCGTGCGTTCAAGATCGCGGGCTCGATGGCGTTCAAGGAAGCGATGAGGCGTGCGAAGCCGAAGCTGCTCGAGCCGATGATGGCCGTCGAGGTCACGACGCCCGAGGATTACGTCGGGGACGTGATGGGCAACCTCGCCTCGCGCCGCGGGCGCGTCGGAGAGATGACGCCCGTGGGCAACGCCCAGGTGATCAAGGCGAGCGTCCCGCTGAGCGAGATGTTCGGCTATGCCACCGACTTGCGGTCGATGTCACAGGGCCGCGCAGATTTCACCATGCAGTTCGACCGGTACGAAGACGTGCCGGCGTCGATCGCAACCGAAATTACCGAGCAGGGCTCGGGATCCTAGGAAAAGGAAAGGAAGGAATGGCCAAGCAGAAGTTCGAGCGCACGAAGCCGCACCTCAACGTCGGCACCATCGGGCACATCGACCACGGCAAGACGACGCTGACCGCAGCAATCTCGAGCGTGCTCGCGAAGCGCGGCGGTGGCGGGCAGGTGAAGAGCTTCGCGGAGATCGACAACGCTCCGGAGGAGCGCCAGCGCGGCATCACCATCAACACGTCGCACGTCGAGTACGAGACGGAAGCCCGTCACTACGCGCACGTCGACTGCCCGGGCCACGCGGACTACATCAAGAACATGATCACGGGCGCCGCGCAAATGGACGGCGCGATCCTGGTGGTCTCCGCAGCCGACGGCCCGATGCCGCAGACGCGCGAGCACATCCTCCTGGCCCGCCAGGTCGAAGTGCCGTACATCGTCGTCGCACTCAACAAGGCTGACATGGTCGACGACGAGGAGCTCCTCGAGCTCGTCGAGCTGGAGGTTCGCGAACTGCTGTCGAAGTACGAGTTCCCCGGCGATGACATCCCGATCGTTCGCTGCTCGGCGCTGAAGGCGCTCGAGGGCGATGAGGCCTGGGAGGCCAAGATCGTCGAGCTGATGGACGCAGTCGACTCCTACATTCCGGAGCCGGTGCGCGACGCCGACAAGCCGTTCCTGATGCCGATCGAGGACGTGTTCACGATCACGGGCCGCGGCACCGTCGTGACCGGCCGCGTCGAGCAGGGCAAGATCGAGGTCGGGAACGAGATCGAGATCGTCGGGATCCACGAGAAGGTGGAGAAGACGGTCGTCACCGGCCTCGAGATGTTCCAGAAGTCGCTCGACTTCGCGCAGGCCGGCGACAACGCCGGCGCACTGCTCCGCGGTGTCAAGCGCGAAGAGGTCGAGCGCGGACAGGTGCTCGCGAAGCCGGGCTCCATCACGCCGCACACGCAGTTCAAGGCAGAGGTCTACGTGCTCTCGAAGGACGAAGGCGGCCGTCACACGCCGTTCTTCAACAACTATCGCCCGCAGTTCTACTTCCGCACCACGGACGTGACGGGCGCGGTCAAGCTGCCGGAGGGCCAGGAGATGGTCATGCCGGGCGACAACACGAACATGGACATCGAGCTGATTCAGCCGATCGCCATGGATCAGGGCCTCCGCTTCGCAATCCGCGAAGGCGGCCGCACCGTGGGTGCGGGCGTCGTCACAGAAATCGTGAAATAGGAAGCGAGAAGCGACCGTCATGGCACAGGGAAAAATCCGGATCCGCCTGAAGGGCTACGACCACCAGCAGCTGGACCGGTCGGCCCAGCAGATCGTCGACACCGCGCAGCGCAGCGGTGCGACGATCACTGGGCCGGTCCCTCTGCCGACGGAGAAGAACGTCTACTGCGTGATCCGCAGTCCGTTCAAGGACAAGGACTCGCGCGAGCACTTCGAGGTGCGCACGCACAAGCGCCTCATCGACATCCTCAGCCCGACACCGAAGACGATCGACCAGCTGATGCGGCTCGATCTCCCGGCGGGCGTCGACATCGAGATCAAGCTGTAGACATGGCCAAGGGCATCCTCGGCAGAAAGCTCGGCATGACCCAGATCTTCGACCCGGAGACCGGGGGAGTCACCGCTGTCACCGTGATCGAGGCCGGGCCGTGCCCCGTCGTGCAGGTGAAGTTCGCAGGCGAGGACGGCTACGACGCCGTGCAGCTCGCGTTCGACGCCGTGCCCGACCGCAAGCTCACGAAGGGCGAGCGCGGCCACCTGGCGAAGTTCAAGGTCGGCGCGCACCGCAAGCTCGCAGAGTTTCGCGGCGGCATCGACGGCGCGGTCGAGGGCGAAGCAGTCACGGTCGAGATCTTCCAGCCGGGCGACAAGGTCAAGGTCTCCGGCATCGGCATCGGCAAAGGCTTCCAGGGCACGATCAAGCGCCACAACTTCAGCTCGGGCCCTCGTTCGCACGGCTCGCACAACATCCGCAAGCCGGGCTCGATCGGGGCGTCGGCCACACCGTCCCGGGTCAGGAAGGGCATCAAGATGGCCGGCCGCCTGGGTGGCAAGCGCGTGACGCAGCTCGGCTTGACCGTGCACGACATCGACGTCGAGCGGAACCTGCTGCTCGTGAAGGGCGCGGTTCCCGGCCCCAAGAACGGCATCGTGGAGGTGCGCGGCTAGTGGCGGCTCCTAAGGCACCCAAGCTGGGCGGCACGGGCACGGTGACGCTGGACGAGGGCGTATTCACGGCCGAGGTCAAGCCGCACCTCGTGCACGAGGCCGTCCGAGCGGAGCAGAACGCCCGCCGTGCCGGCACCGTCGCGACCAAGAGCCGCGGGCTCGTCTCGGGCGGCCGCGCCAAGCCGTGGCGCCAGAAGGGCGCCGGCCGGGCGCGCCAGGGGACGATCCGCGCGCCGCAGTTCGAGGGCGGCGGCCACGCGTTCGCGAAGGAGCCTCGCGACTACGTCCAGAAGGTGAACCGGAAGGTGGCCAAGGCCGCCCTGCGGTCGGCGCTGGCAAGCCACGCCGGCGAGGG
>DATBBH010000024.1:0-9892 GCA_036271075.1 Gaiellaceae bacterium
GGCTTGCCCGAGGTCACGTAGCAGTAGCGACAGGCGCGGGTACACGTGTCGCCGAGGATCTGAAAGGTCGCGGTGCCGCGCCCCCAGCACTCTGCGATGTTCGGGCAGCGCGCCTCTTCGCAGATCGTGTTCAGCTGCGCCCCGTGGATCAGCTTCTTCACGTCGAAGTAGCTGCCGTTCTGCGACGGGGCGCGCACCTTCATCCACTCGGGGCGGCGCGGGCGGTCCGCAACTGGAAGCGAGCTCTGCATCTTCGGGCAATCTAGCGCCGTGGAGCGGGTCTGCGTCTTCTGTGGAGCGTCGAGCGGGCGGTCGCCCGCGTACGCCGAGGCCGCGCGCTCGCTCGGGCGGACGGCGGCGGCTCGTGGGCTCGGGGTGGTCTACGGCGGTGGCCGGGTCGGCTTGATGGGCGCCGTCGCGGACGGGGCCCTGGCCGGCGGCGGTGAGGTGATCGGCGTGATTCCCCAGGAGCTCCTCGACCGCGAGCTCGCGCATGGCGGCCTCTCGGAGCTCCACGTCGTCGGCTCCCTCCATGAGCGGAAGGCTCTGATGGCCGAGTTGGCCGGTGCATTCGTCGCGCTGCCGGGCGGCTTCGGGACCCTCGACGAGCTGCTGGAGCAGCTGACCTGGTCGCAACTCGGGCTGCACGACAAGCCGATTGGGCTGCTCGACGTCGAGGAGTACTGGCGGCCGCTGATCGAGCTCGCCCGGCATGCGACCGCCGAAGGCTTCGTGCGCGAGGCCGACCTGGCGGCGATCGCGGTCGCAACCGACGCGGACGGTCTGCTGGACCGACTGGAACGCCTGGCGCGCGAGCCGCGCCCACGGCCGAAGTGGTCGCGTCCGCCCGAGCCCTAGATCGAGCCGAAGAGCAGACCGACGGCGAGCGCCGCAGCAACGGATGCCGCGGCGACGACCCCCGCCCAGGCGAGCAAACGAAGCGTTACCTCCATCGGGCAATGATCGACCCCACTCCGGACAGATCGGCCTGTGGATGGTCCGCGACGGTGGCTGCCGCCAGACGTGGTCTTGTTTGCGGGTCGTCACCTCGGCCGGACTGATCGGCCTGTGGATGGTCCGCGACGGTGGCTGCCGCCAGACTGGTCTCGCTGCGGCCTGTCCGGAGGTGAGTTGTCGCGAGGCGTCAGGCGGCGCGCGTTGCGCCGCTCGCTGCGAGCGCCGGGGCGTCTTCGAACGCCAGCTCGAACACGTCCGCGAAGGCCTGCGCGGCGGCGGGACGGACCTCGTCCACCGCGAGCGGCCGGCCGAGCTCGCGCGCCATCGACGTGAACGCGTACCCATCGAGCCCGCAGGCGGTGATCCACTCCGTGAACGGCGCCGGGTCGAGGTCAACGTTCAGCGCGTAGCCGTGCGTCGAGACCCACTTCGTCAGATGGATGCCGATCGAGGCGATCTTCCGCGGCGGCGATTCGAGCCAGACACCGGTGAGCCTCTCGATCGCCGTGCCCTCGAGCGAAAACGCCGACAGCGTCTGGATGATCGCCAGCTCCAGGTCCCTGCAGTACCGCTTCACATCCTGTCCGTGCCGTGTCAGGTCGAGGATCGGGTAGCAGACGAGTTGTCCCGGCGCGTGATAGGTGGATTTGCCGCCTCGGTCGACTTCCACGACGGCGACATTCGCGCCATCGGGAACATGCACCTCTCCCTGCTCGGTGCGGCGGCCGAGAGTGATCGTGGGCGGGTGCTCGAGCAAGAGCACGGTGTCGGGGAGCGAGCCGTCCGCCACCCGGGCCGCCGTCGCCCGTTGCAGCTCGAGCGCTTCGCGATAGTCGACGGTGCCGAGATTGACGAGGTTCGCTCGTCTAGTAATCGGTCTCGCCCCAGGTCTGCAGGCGCCCGCGCAGGTCGCGCAGGAAGCGGCCCGCGAGCGCGCCGTCGACCAGGCGATGGTCATATGTGAGCGTCAGGTTCATGATCGAGCGGATCGCGATCGCGTCGGCGCCGTTGTCGTCGGTGATCACCCACGGCCGCTTGACGATCGCGTAGGTGCCGAGGATGCCGGCCTGCGGCTGGCTGATCACCGGTGTGCCGTGGAAGGTGCCGTAGCCGCCCGGGTTCGTGATCGTGAACGAGCCGCCCGAGACGTCGTCCGGTGTCAGCTGCTTGTCGCGCGCCCGCTTTGCGATGTCGGCAATCCCTTTCGCCATGCCGAGCAGGTTGAGCGTTTCCGCGTTCTTCACGACGGGGACGATCAGGCCCTTGCCGTCGGCCAGCTCGACCGCGAAGCCGAGGTTGACGAAACTCTTCGTGACGATCTTGTCGCCGCGCAGCTCGCCGTTCACCCACGGGTAGTCGCGCAGCGTCTCGACTGTCGCCCGCGCGATGAACGCGAGGTATGTGGGGTTCACCCCGTACGCGGTCTCGTATTCCTTCTTCAGCTTCGCGCGGATCGCGACGACGCGCGACATGTCGACCTCGATTGCGGAGGTGACGTGCGCCGACGTGTCGAGCGACTTGCGCATGTGATCCGCGATCCCGCGCCTCATCGCGCTCATCGGCTCGAACTGCTCGCCGGGAGCCTGAGTCTGCGCCTGCGGCTGCGGGCTAGGAGGGCTCGCGGGCGGCGGCGCAGGAGCGGCCACGGGTTGCGGGGCGGCAGCGGGCGGCGCCGGCGCCTGCGGAGCCGGCACTTCCGGTGGCGCTGACGGTGGCCCGGCCTCGATAAAGGCTCGGATGTCCTTCTTCGTCACGCGCCCGCCTGCTCCGGTGCCCGGCACCTGGGACGGATCGATCCCGTGCTCGGACGCGATGCGTGCAACGACCGGCGACACGAACGACTTGCCGTTCTCCGACGGCGCAGCCGGTTGCGACGCTTGCGGGAGCGGCGCCGCGACCTCTGAGGCTGCAGCCTCGGCTGCGTCCGCCGCAGCTTGCGTCGCCGGCTCCGGGACAGGTGTCGGCTCGGCGGCCGGGGCCGCAGCGGTCCCGGCGCCGCCGATGCGCGCGAGCACCGTGCCGACGTTCACCGTCTCGCCCTCCTGCACGAGGATCTCGCTCACCACTCCGGACGCGGGTGACGGCACCTCGGTGTCGACCTTGTCGGTCGAGATCTCGAGCAACGTCTCGTCGGCCTCGATCGTGTCCCCGACCTGCTTGTTCCACCTCGTGATCGTGCCCTCCGAGACGGAGACGCCCATCTGGGGCATGACGACGTCGACTGCGGTTCCGGTGGCCATCAGTAGTCGATCAACTCCTTGAGTGCATGGACGACGTCGTCGACCTGCGGGATGTAGGCCTTCTCGAGCACGGGCGAGAAGGGAACCGGACAGTCGGGCGCGGCCAGCCGCTTCACCGGCGCGTCGAGATCCTCGAATGCCTCCTCGGCGATCGTTGCCGCGATCTCGCCGCCGAACCCGCCGGTGCGTGTGTCCTCGTGCAGCACGAGCACCTTCGAGGTCTTGCGGACGGAGTCGAGCACGGCTTGCTTGTCCCACGGCATGATCGAGCGCAGGTCGACGATCTCCACCGATGCATCGACCGCCTCCGCAGCCTCCTCGGCCGTGTACACCATTGCGCCCCACGTGATGACGGTGACGTCGTCGCCTTCGGCGTGGATGCGCGCCTTGCCGATCGGCGTGACGTAGCGCTCGTCCGGCACCTCGCCCTTGATGCGGCGGTACAGGTGCTTGTGCTCGAAGAACAGCACCGGGTTCGGATCTTCGATCGCAGCGGTGATCAGGCCCTTCGCGTCCTCGGGCGTCGCCGGGCACACACACTTGAGGCCGGGGATGTGCGCGAATGACGACTCGGGGTTCTGCGAGTGGAACGGGCCGCCCGAGAAGCCACCGCCCGACGGGAGCCGGAGCACGATCGGCACCGGTGTGCCGGCGCGCCAGCGCTGCTTCGCGGCGATGGTGACGAGGTGATCCCAGGCGCACGAGACGAAGTCGGCGAATTGCATCTCGGCCACGGGCCGGAGCCCCATCATCGCGGCGCCGGTCGCGCCGCCCATGATCGCAGTCTCCGACAACGGCGTGTCGATCACCCGCCACGGGCCGAACTCCTCCTGGAAGCCGAGGGTCACCTTGAACGCCCCGCCGTACACGCCGACGTCCTCGCCGAGCACGAAGACGCGCTTGTCGCGGCGCATCTCTTCGCGGAGACCATCGCTGATCGCCTGGAGATAGGTCCGCTCCGACATCTACTTGTGGTGCGGCGTGTCGAGGTCTTCCGGCGTCGCAAAGACGCCGTCGAGCAGCGTGGCCGGATCCGGCTGTGGCGATTCGTCCGCGCGCTGGAGCGAGTCGTTCAGGAGCTTCTTGACGTAGCCGCTGATCTCGTCCTCTTCCTCGTCGGTCAATTCGGCGTTCGTGTGCAGCCAGGTGCGATAGCGCTCGATCGGATCGCGCTCGGCCCAGCGCTCGAACAGCTCCTTCGGCACGTAGAACGCATCGTCGTGCACCGCGTGCCCCTCCATGCGGAGCGTCTGGTTCTCGATCAGCGTCGGCCCACCGCCCTCGCGCGCTTTCTCGATCGCGCGCTTCGCCTCGCGGTACACCGCGAGCACGTCGGTGCCGTCGACGACGACGCCTTCGAATCCGTAACCCTCCGCGCGATCGGCGAGGTGCTCGACCGCGTACTCGAGATGCGTCGGGGTCGAGTACGCCCACTGGTTGTTGTCGCAGATGAAGACCACCGGCAGTTGCCGCACGCCGGCGAAGTTCATTCCTTCGTGCGCGTCGCCGCGCTGCATCGCGCCCTCGCCCGACCAGGCGACCGCGACGCGCTTCTCGTCGCGGATGCGGAACGCGAGCGCACAGCCGACCGCGACCGGCAACATCGCGGGCAGGTGGCTGACCATCGCGAGCAGCCCGAGGTTCATGTCGGCCATGTGCACGTTGCCGTCCTTGCCGCGAGCCGGTCCGTCGGCTCGTCCCATGTATTGCGCGAAGATGCGCCACGGCTCGACGCCACGCGTGATGTGTACGCCCATGTCGCGATGAAGCGGAGTCCCGACGTCGTCGGTGCCCATCGCCATCGCGACGCCGACCGACGACGCCTCGTTGCCGCGGCCCGTGTAGAACGAGCCGGGGATCTTCCCCTGGCGGTAGAGGATGTGGCCGCGCTCTTCGACGCCGCGCGTGATCAGCATGTTGCGGTAGATCTGGAGGAGGTCCTCGCGATCGAGGCCCCACTCCTTCACTTCCTGGAGCGAGCCGCTCGGCTCAGCTACGCGTGCGATCGCCACTGCACTCCTCGCTAGTTGCTCAAACGGTGGAACGACGCGTCGAATCGTAACGACGCCGGTAGTGTGGCAGTGTGGGCAAGGCATCGGACTGGTTGCGTGAAGAGCGCCGCAACGTGCTCGGGCACTGGACGGCTTTCTGCCTCGATTGCGGCGCCGCCAGGCGCTGGTTCGTCGAGGACGAGGCCGACGTCCCGGACACCTGCGGCTGTGGGGGCACGATGCTGCGCCGTTGCCCCGCCTGCGGCGCGCCTTTCTCCTCGACGTTCGCGGTCGATTGCGAGGAGTGCGGGGCGATGCTCCGCGAGCCGGAGCTCCTCGGCATGCGGATCCGTAAGGCCGGCCGGCCCTAGAAGCCGTAGCTCGGCTTGATCGCCGAGAAGCGAATCACCGTCACCGTGTCGCTCTCGGTCACGTCCCGGTTATAGAGCTGACCCAGGAACCGACACAGCTCGTCCACGTGGCGGAGCTCCGGGTTGTCGTGCTCGATCTCGTTCGGTGAGAGCTCGCCGACCGTCTTCACGTCGACCTTGTCGATCACAGCGTCGAAGACGTGCTGTCGCGCGCTGAACCGGGCGCCACAGAGCACCGAGACGATCATCCCTTTCTGGTACTTCCGGGATTTGTCGCCGAGGCGGATCGTCGCCGTCTTGCGGTGCGACTTGAGCTGCGCTTCGACGATCGGCGAGTAGAAGTTGAGTGCGTAGGACGGCACCGGCCGCCGATCATACGTCCTCTCCGAGTCGGGCCAGGCCCTGGCAGGCCATCTCGCGGTCAATCTTGCACGGCTGGCACTCGGGCAGCTAGAGTGCCAACGTTCAGCACAAGCCTGTTACAAGCTCGGAGGTTTTCCAGATGAATCTACAGCCGCTTGGCGATCGCCTGATCGTCGAAGTCCTCGAGGAAGAGGAAACGACGGTCAGCGGAATCGTCCTGCCGGACACGGCGAAGGAAAAGCCGCAGCGCGGCAAGGTCCTCGCCGTCGGCCCGGGCGCTCGCGATGAGAACGGCGAGCACGTTGCCATGGACGTGGAAGAGGGCGACGAGATCATTTTCAGCAAGTACGGCGGCACCGAGATCAAGGTCGGCGTCGACGATGTTCTGATCCTCCGCGAGTCGGACGTCCTGGCGAAGGTCGTCGGCGACCGCGCAGCGGTCTAGGGAAGAAGGAGAGACAACCAGATGGCTCACAAGGAGCTCAAGTTCAGTGAGGATGCGCGCCGCTCGCTTCAGCGTGGCGTCGACATCCTGGCCGACGCGGTCAAGGTGACCCTCGGCCCCAAGGGTCGGTACGTCGTGCTCGACAAGAAGTTCGGCGCGCCGACGATCACGAATGACGGCGTCACGATCGCTCGCGAGATCGAGGTCGAGGACGTCTTCGAGAACCAGGGCGCACAGCTCGTGCGTGAGGTCGCAACCGCGACGAACGACGTCGCAGGCGACGGCACCACCACCGCAACCGTGCTCGCCCAGGCGATCGTTCGCGAGGGCCTCAAGAACGTCTCGGCCGGTGCGAACCCGATGGGGCTCAAGCGCGGCATCGAGCTCGCCGTCACCGCCGTGGTCGAGAACCTGAAGTCGCAGTCCAAGGAGATCTCGGGCAAGGAAGACATCGCGCGCGTCGCGACCGTCTCCTCGCGTTCGACCGAGATCGGCGAGGTTCTGTCCGAGGCGATCGAGAAGGTCGGCAAGGACGGCGTCGTGAACGTCGAGGAGGGCCAGACCTTCGGCCTCGAGCTCGAGTTCACCGAGGGCATGCAGTTCGACAAGGGCTACCTCTCGCCCTACATGATCACCGATCCCGAGCGCATGGAGGCCGTGCTCGACGACCCGTACATTCTGGTCGCGAACCAGAAGATCGGGGCCGTCAAGGACCTGCTGCCGGTGCTCGAGCAGGTCATCCAGGCGGGTCGCCCGCTGCTGATCGTGGCCGAGGACGTCGAGGGCGAGTCGCTCGCGACGATCGTGGTCAACAAGCTGCGTGGCACGTTCCAGGCCGTCGCCGTCAAGGCGCCGGGCTTCGGCGATCGCCGCAAGCGCATGCTCGAGGACATCGCAATCCTCTCGGGCGGCGAAGTGATCACCGAGGAGATGGGCCTCAAGCTCGAGAACACGAAGCTCACACAGCTCGGTCACGCGCGCAAGGTCGTCGTCGACAAGGACTCGACCACGATCATCGACGGTGCCGGCGAGAGCGACGCGATCAAGGGTCGCATCAAGCAGCTGAAGGGCGAGATCGAGAACACCGACTCGGACTTCGACCGCGAGAAGCTCCAGGAGCGGCTTGCGAAGCTGTCCGGCGGTGTCGCCGTCGTCAAGGTCGGCGCTGCCACCGAGACGGAGATGAAGGAGACCAAGCACCGCGTCGAGGACGCGCTGCAGGCCGCCCGCGCCGCCCTCGAAGAGGGCGTCGTCCCGGGTGGCGGTGTCGCGCTGCTCAACGCCGCGGACGCCGTCAAGGAGGAGTTGCTCGCGTCGGTCGAGGATGACGAGCGCACGGGTGCGCAGATCATCATCAAGTCGCTCGAGGAGCCGCTCCGCCAGCTCGCAACGAACGCGGGCCTCGAGGGCTCGGTCGTCGTCCAGCAGGTCCGCTCGGCCAAGCCGGGCCAGGGCCTCAACGTCGACACCGGTGAGGTGACCGACCTCGTGAAGGCGGGCATCACCGACCCGACGATGGTCACCCGCTCGGCGCTGCAGAACGCCGCGTCGATCGCGAAGAACATCCTGACCACCGAGGCGATCGTCGCCGAGGCGCCGGAGAAGGCAGGCGCAGGCGCAGGCGCCGGCATGCCGGACATGGGCGGGATGATGTAGTCACGGCACTTTGCCTTCGGCAAAGCGCTAGAACGACAGAGGCGGCCGCAAGGCCGCCTCTGTCGTTCAAAGCAAGAAGAGCCGCGAAAGGCGGCTCTTCTAGGGGAATTGGGGGGAGGGTAGTAACCCAGACATCGACGGAGGAGCGTTCGCCCTGATCCCTCGAACGAGGGATCCGCGCTAAAAGGCGTATCGCTCTTCCAGCCAGGGATCGGCGTCGTTGTTGTAGCCGTAGCGCTCCCAGAACCCGGGCTTGTCGACCGACGAGAGCTCGATCCCCCGGAGCCACTTCGCGCTCTTCCAGAAGTACTTGCCCGGAACGACGAGCCGCAAGGGATAGCCGTGGTCGGGCGTGAGCGGCGCGCCGTCGCCGTGAGTTGCGAGCAGGGCGGCGTCGTCCTCGAGGAACGAAAGCGGCACGTTCGACGTGAAGCCCGCCTCGGCGTGGGCGATCGCGAATCGCGCCGTCGAGTTGGGTTGCGCGAGCTTTGCCAATTCACGCCAGTGCACGCCCTCGAAGCTGGTGTCGAACTTCGACCAGCGCGTCACGCAGTGGATGTCCTGAACGTTCGAGCTGCGCGGCAGTTCCAGGAACTGCTCCCAAGTGAGCTGCACCTCGTTTGCGACGTCGCCGAAGACGCGCAGGCTCCAGCCGGCGAGGTCGTCGTAGCGGGGGACCGAGCCGGCCTGCAGCACCGGCCACTTGGCGGTCAGATACTGCCCGGGCGGCAGCCGGGACGGGTCGTAGCCCGCCTCCTGCACCTTCCGCTCCGCTCGCGACCTGAACACGGTGTCTAGTCTAAGTTGCGATGGCAACCGTTACGCCTGCCACTGCCCGTCGGCCCCGCGCCTACGTCCGTGTCCGTGGGGTGGACGCGATCTCCTTCCTGGACCGGATGCTCTCGAACGACGTGCCCAGCGAAGGCTCGGTCGATGCGCTCCTGCTCACACCGAAGGCCCGCGTGATCGCCCCGGTGCTCGTCTGGCGCCGCGGCCCCGACGACGTGCTGCTCCTCACCGAGCCGGACCTCGGCGAGGTGGTTCGCGCGCACCTGACCCGCATGCGTTTCGCTTCGAAGTGCGAGATCGAGCTCGAGCAGCACAGCTCGACGATCGTGTTCGACGCCGTCGAGGGGATACCGAACCGCGACTACGGCCGGCCTGCGGTCGAGCTGCTCGACGCTACGGTCGAGGCGAGCCTTGGTGACGACGAGTTGGAGCGCCTGCGGATCGAGGCGATGACGCCACGCTTCGGGCGCGAGATCGACGACCGGGTGCTGCCCGCGGAGGCCGGGCTCGACGAGCGCGCGGTCTCCTTCTCCAAGGGCTGCTACCCGGGCCAGGAGCCCGTCGCGCGGCAGCACTACCGCGGCAAGGTCAACCGCAAGCTCCGCCTGCTCGAGCTCGACGGCGACGCGCCGGCCCCCGAGACGATCGTCGTCCACGACGGCAAGGACGTCGGCCGCATCACGAGCGCCGTTCCCGGGCTCGCCCTCGCCTACGTCCGAGTATCGGTGCCCGACGACGCCGTGCTCGACATCGACGGGCGTCCTGCCCGGCTACACTGACCCCCTCCTTGCGCCCGTAGCTCAGGGGATAGAGCACCGGCTTGCGGAGCCGGGGGTCGCAGGTTCAAATCCTGCCGGGCGCACTCCTTCCTAGACTCACTGGATGCCGCTGTACGTCACCGAGCAGCAGGTGTCCGACCTCCTGACCCCGGTCGAAGCTCGAGTGGCGGTCGAGGCGTGCTTCGACCGGCTCGCGCGTGGTGTGATCGACAACCCGATGCGCGTGCACGTCGAGGTGCCGGACGGCGTCTTCGCGGTCATGCCTTGCGTCGACCATGAGCTCGGCTACGCCGGGCTGAAG
>DATBBH010000025.1:0-1634 GCA_036271075.1 Gaiellaceae bacterium
GCAGACACTCGCCCTCGCGCTGTTCGACGCTGTCGGCGAACGACTCGGCTGCACGCGCGACGACCGGGCCGCGCTCTCCGATGCGGCGCTGCTCCACGACGCCGGCTACCACATCAGTTACGAGCGGCACCACAAGCACTCGTACCATCTGGTGCTCCACGCCGACCTACTCGGCATGCCGCCGTCGGAGCAGGTGGTGGTGGCGAACGTCTCACGGTACCATCGCGGATCGGAGCCGCGCCGCCGCCACCGCAACTTCGGCATGCTCGACAAGACGCTGCGGCGCCGGATCCGCCGCCTGTCGGCGATCCTTCGCATCGCGGACGGCCTCGACCGCGGGCACGTGAGCGCGGTCGCGGGGGTCAAGGTGCGTTGGACGCAGCGCGCGATTCGCATCACGCCGGTGCCCGCGTCGCCGCGTCCTCGTGGCGCGATGCGACTCGAGATGTGGGGCGCCCACCGCAAGTCGGGTCTGCTGGCGACGGTCGCCGGAACGGCGGTGGAGATCGTCGCGCCGGACGGGCACGTGCTGTCGTCGGACAGTTTGGGGGGGGAGGAGCTGGAATAATCTCAGAACTGAGATCTCAGAACTGAGGTCTCAGCTTTGAGCTGGCTTCTGGCGCCGATCTCGCTTCACGTGCGACTAGACTCGCTCCGGTGGCCACCCAGGCGTGAGACTGCCGAGGGACTCAGGTTCTGACGGCCGGACGTCAGTTACCGGCACTCAGAGCCGTACTGAGTTCTGGGTCGGGCCGGCGATGCCGTTCTGGCGAGACAGCTTCAAAGCAGTTCCGAAACCTCGGGGTCTCGATGCTCGAAGCTCGATGCTGGACTGAAATCACGGGCCGGCGAGACCAACTCCCCTTAATCAGTCTCCGAGGACCGGCGTCCGCTCTCCCTGTCTCTCCGCCGCCGGGATGTCGCGCGCCGGCGCCGCCTCCGGCGGAACCCCCCATGGCTGCCTGATCAGCACCTCGTGAGACGGCCGCGCCGTGCTCGCCGGGTTGCGCTGCGTCCACGTGCCGTCGGGCCCGAGGTCCCACGCCATCCGCTCGTCGTCGAGGTACGTGCGAAGCAGGGTGCGCACGCGGTCGTGCACCGCCGGCGTCTCGATCGGCGCGACGGCCTCCACGCGGCGGTCGAAGTTGCGCGGCATCCAATCCGCGGAGCCGAGGTAGAACTCCTCTTCACCGCCGTTCGTGAACTGCCAGAGCCGCGAGTGCTCGAGGAAGCGGCCGACGATGCTCACGACGCGGATGTTCTCGCTCACGCCCGGAATTCCCGGGCGCAGGCAGCAGATTCCGCGAACGATGAGGTCGATCTCCACACCGGCCTGCGAGGCGCGGTAGAGCGCGTCGATCGTATCGGCGTCGACGAGCGCGTTCATCTTCCCGACGATACGCGCCGGACGCCCGGCGGCGGCGTGTTCGGCCTCGCGGGCGATGAGCTCGAGGAAGCGCGCCCGCATGTTCACCGGCGCGACGAGGAGTTTTCGATAGAGCCGCTGGCGCGAATAGCCGGTGAGCGAGTTGAACAGGTCGCTCACGTCGGCGCCGATCGACGGACTGCACGTGAGCAGACCGACGTCCGTGTAGAGCCTGGCGGTGCGCGAGTTGTAGTTGCCCGTTCCCAGG
>DATBBH010000026.1:0-12671 GCA_036271075.1 Gaiellaceae bacterium
CCTGCGCCGATTCTGCGCCGAGCACGCCCACGACGCCCGCGCTTTGTGGGGGGGTTGCGACGCGCTCTTCACGCCGCGCCCGCTTGGCCCGTTCGTCGAGGTCGCCGAGACGGTCGGCGGCGAGCTCGAGGAGATCGTCGACAACGGTGCGATCCCCTACGAGGTGTTCACGGCGCTCGCCCGCGAGTTTCGTGCGCATCCGGGAGCCGTCTTCGTGCTGGAGGACGTGCATTGGGCCGACGAGGCGACGCTCGACGTGATCCGGTTGCTCGCTCGCCGGGTCGAAACGCTCCCGGTCTTCTTCATCGTCAGCTACCGCATCGACGAGCTCGACTGGCATCACCCGCTGCGCCGGGTACTCGGCGAGCTGCCGCCGGGCGCGGGCCGGCTGAAGCTGGCGCCTCTCTCCCGCAACGCGGTCGCGGAGCTCGCAGGGCCGCACGCGGTGGACGCGGACGTCCTGTATGCGAAGACGGGAGGCAACCCGTTCTTCGTCACGGAGGCGCTCGCGTCCGAATCGGACGACGTGCCCGACACGATCAGGGACGCGGTCTTTGCGCGCGCGGCGCGGCTCGACCCCGCTGCGCGAGAGCTGCTCGAGGCGGTGGCAGTCGTGCCGCCGCACGCGGAGCCGTGGCTGCTCCAGGCACTCACGGAGAACCTCGACGAGCTCGATGATTGCCTGACCTCGGGCATGCTCACGAGCACTCCGGCGGCCGTTTCGTACCGCCACGAGCTGGCCCGCCTCGCGATCGAAGGGTCGATCGCACCTGGCCGGCGGGCGGACTTGCATCGCAGAGCGCTGGGGATCCTGGCCGATCCACCGAGCGGTTCGCCGGACCTGGCACGCCTCGCGCATCACGCCGAGGCGGCCGGTGACGCAGAAGCAGTCCGCCGCTATGCACCCGCCGCAGCCGAACGAGCCGCGTTGCTCGGCGCGCATCGCGAAGCGGCAGCCCAGTATGCGCGCGCGCTTCGGTTCAGCGAAGGGCTCGGTGCGTCGACGCGCGCAGACCTGTTGGCGCTGCAGGCGCGCGAGTGTTTCCCTGCCGACGAATATGACGACGGCATCGCGGCTCTCGAGCTCGAGGTCGAGCTGCGTCGCGGGATCGGCGAGCGGCTCGGCGAGGGTGGTGCGCTGCGGCGCCTCGCGCTCTTTCTCTGGTGCCCAGGCCGAACAGCCGAGACGCGACGGTGTGCACTCGACGCCGTTGCGATCCTGGAAGGCTTGCCACCCGGACGTGAGCTCGCAGAGGCGTACGAGACCCTCGCCTTCTCGTATGCGGCCGCCTCGGAGACGGAGGAGGCGATCTCGTGGGCCAGGCGCGCGCTCGAGCTAGCCGAGGAGCTCGCTGAGCTCGAGGTACTCCTCGCCACGCGCGCGACGCTCGACTCGCTGATGGGGGACTTCGACGCCATGCTGCAGACGCTCGAGGATGCGAAGGCAGCCGGCCTGGAGACGCAGGCGGGTCACGCGTTCGTCGCGCTCACCGGCAGCGCGGTCGAACAGCGACGTGCTCCGCTCGCCAGGGAATATCTCGAGGAAGGGATCGCCTACTGCAGCGAGCGAGGGCTGGAGCTCTACCGCCTCTACCTGCTCGCCTTCCGTGCAAGGCTCGAGCTCGACCAGGGCCGCTGGGACGATGCCGCCGCGACGGCCGCATTGGTCCTGCGCATCCCGCGCACGTCGACGACTCCCCGGATCATCGCGCTCTCGGTGCTGGCGCTCGTTCGAATGCGACGTGGCGATCCGGAGGTCGGACCGCTCCTCGATCAGGCGGCGGAGCTCGCGGAGCCGACCGGAGAGCTCGGCCGGCTCTGGCACGTCGCGGCAGCGAGAGCGGAAGCGGCCTGGCTCGCGGAAGACAGCAAGGCGATCGCCAGGGCCACCGATTCGGTACTCGAGCTCGCCTGCGAACGCGGCGCCGGCCTCCAGGCCGGGGAACTGGCGGTCTGGCGTGCCCGCAGCGGCCTGACCGATGCCGACCTACCGGTGTCGAGCGTTCGTGCGCGCGCCCTCGAGCTGAACGGCGACTGGAGAGGCGCCGCGGCCGCCTGGGAGCAGCTGGGGTGCCCGTACGAGGCCGCACTAGCCCTCGCGGAGACAGGCGACCCGCGGTCACTCCAGCGCGCGCTCGACCAATTGCTCGGGCTCGGCGCACACCCGGCGGCAGCGATCGTCACGCGCCGGCTCCGGGAGCGAGGGGTCCGCGCGAGCTCACGTGGCCCAAGGCGGTCGACCCGCGAGCATCCCGCCGGGCTGACGCGGCGCGAGGTCGAGGTGCTGACGCTCGTGGTCGACGGCCTCTCCAATCGCGAGATCGCAGACCGTCTCGTGCTCTCCGAACGGACGATCGATCACCACGTGGGCGCGATCCTGCGCAAGCTCGGCGTCCGCACGCGGACCGAGGCGACCGCGCAGGCCGTGCGGCTGGAGCTGGTCGGCGAAAGATAGGTACCCCGGAGCGGCAAACCTGGGGGATCACGCCGATGTCGCGCCGGCCGTCCACGCCTACGGTCGTTACCTCGAGCAAGCGACGAACAAGGAGACGCACATGCCGCGGTACATGGTCGAGCGCACGTTCCCGGACGGCCTGCCGGCGCCGCAGGGCAGCGAAGGCAAGGCCGCCTGCCTCACGATCGTCGACCGGAACGCCGACGACGGCGTCACGTGGATCCACTCCTACGTCGGGAACGACGGGAAGAGCACGTACTGCATCTACGACGCTCCAACGCCGGAGGCGATTCGCAGGACGGCCGGCGCAAACGGCCTGCCGGTCGACCACATCACTGAAGTGCGGGTCCTCGACCCGTACTTCTACGCCTGAACGGACCACAGCTCGGGGTGCGCCGCGCACCCGCGGCGCACCCCGTAACGCCGGCTAGCGCGCGGAAACCAGCAAGAGCGTCATGGCGGCGCAGCCGAGTCCGGTCGCCGCGACGACGAGCGCCAGAATGCGAACGGGGATGACCATGAACCGAGTATCGGCAGCGGCCGCACTACACTTCACCCCCGGATGAGCGCGTACGACCCCCTCTCCGACGAGCAGCGTGAGATTCGCGAGCTGGTGCGGACGATCGCGCGCGAGAAGGTCGCGCCGCGCGCCGCGGAGATCGACAAGACGGCGGAGTTCCCCTGGGACGTCGTCGAGGCCTTTCGTGAAAACGACCTCTTCGGCGTCCTCTACGACGAGGAGTACGGCGGGATCGGGGAGAGCTCGTTGATGACGCTCGTCGTGATCGAGGAGCTCTCGAAGGTCTGTGCGACGAGTGGCCTGATCATCGCGGTCCAGGAGCTCGGGTCGCTCGGGATCAAGCTGGCCGGGAGCGCAGAGCAGAAGGAGCGCTTCCTGCCGCGGCTGGCAAGCGGTGAGTGGCTCGCGGCATACGCGTTGACGGAGCCGGGCTCCGGCTCGGACAGCGCGGCCATGCGCACGACCGCACGCCGCGAGGGCGACGCGTACGTACTGAGCGGGGGCAAGCGCTTCATCACGAGCGCCGGGATCGCATCCGTCTACGTCGTCTTCGCCAAGACCGATCCGCAGCAGGGCCACGACGGAATCTCGTCCTTCATCGTCGAGGCATCGTCGCCGGGGTTCGAGGTGGGGCGGATCGAGCCCAAGATGGGCATCAAGGGCTCCACGACCGGCGAGCTCTTCTTCAACGACTGCCGCATCCCCGCGGGGAACCTGCTCGGCGAGGAAGGCGAGGGGTTCAAGCTCGCGATGCGGATCCTCGACCGCTCGAGACCGGGCATCGGTGCGCAGGGGCTCGGGCTTGCGCAGGGCGCGACCGACTACGCGGTCGAATACGCCCGCACGCGCGAGACGATGGGTCGGCCGATCGGCGAGCACCAGCTGATCGCGGGGATGCTCGCCGACATGGAGACGAAGTGCGAGACGGCGAGAGGATTGCTCTACAAGGTCGGCCGGATGATCGACGAGGGCGACACCGGGCCGGAGCTGACCAAGCTCTCGGCGATGGCGAAGCTCTACTGCACCGACATCGCGATGGAGGTCACGACCGATGCGGTGCAAGTGCTCGGCGGCTACGGCTTCATCCAGGAGTATCCCGTCGAGCGCATGATGCGCGACGCGAAGATCACCCAGATCTACGAAGGCACGAACCAGATCCAGCGCCTGGTGATCGCGCGCGAGATGCTCAAGGAGAACCGCGCCTTCCTGCTCGCAGGCGTTGGCTGACTCGGGCGCGATCGAGCCTGCCCGCAGCTTCGAGCGTGCGGCAGCTGCGTACGAGTCCGCGCGGCCGTCGTACCCGTCTGCGCTGCTCGACTTCTTGCCTGTTGACGTCGGCTCCACGGTGCTCGACCTCGGTGCCGGCACAGGCAAGCTGACGCGCGTGCTCGCACGCCGGTACCGGCACGTGATCGCGGTCGAGCCGCTGGACGGAATGCGTGCGATCCTCGAGACCGTCGTTCCCGAGGCCGAGAGCCACGCGGGCGCAGCGGAGTCGATCCCACTGACCGACTCGTCGGTCGATGCCGTGTTCGCGGCGCAGGCCTTCCACTGGTTCGCGAACGACGAAGCGATTGCGGAGATCGCTCGTGTGCTCCGTCCCGGCGGCGTCTTTGCGGTCGTCTGGAACGAGAGCGTCGACCCTTCCCCGTTGCCCGACCCGTACCGCGCTCGGATCAAGGAGCTCTTCGCCGACGGCCGCCTCGCACCGGGGGAGGACGACGACCGGTTCGCCGCGATCGCGCGCGGGCCGTTCGGCGAGCTGCACGAAGAGACCGTGATGCATGAGCAGGTGCAGGACCGCGACTCGGCGCTTGCGTACCTGAGCTCGGTCAGCCTCATCGCTCGCCTACCGGACGACGAGCGGCTCGCCACCATGGCCGAGCTTCGCGCGCTGCTGCCGGTGGGCGAGTATCGATTCTCGATTCGCGCGACCGTGCGGTGGGCGGTCCGCACATGACCCACGAGGTCAAGCTCAGCTCGGCCGACCGCGTGCTCTTCCCCGACGACGGGATCACGAAGGGCGACCTGTTCGCGTATTACGACGCCGTCGCGGATGCGATCGTGCCGCACCTGCGCGACCGGCCGTTCACGATGAAGCGCTGGCGCGAAGGGATCGCGGCCGAGGCGTTCTTCCAGAAGCAGGCGCCGAAGGGCATCCCGGATTGGATCCCGACGCGCGAGTTCCGCACCTGGCCGCGCGGCGGCAAGGGCGAGTCGCGGCTCGTCGACTTCCCGCTCGTCGACTCGCGCGAGGCGCTGCTCTGGATGGTGCAGATGCACTGCATCGACATGAATGCGTGGTATTCGCGCGTCGACAAGCCGGACCGGCCGGACTGGGTCTTGTTCGATCTCGATCCGCCCGACGAGCCAGGAGCATTCCAACTCTGTGTGCGCGTAGCGCATTACGTGCACCACGCGCTCGAGGAGCTCGACCTCGAATCGTTTGTCAAGACGAGCGGGGCGGACGGGATTCACATCCTGTTGCCAATCGCGAGACGCTCCACCTACGAGGAGACCTACGAGTTCGCAGAGCTCCTCTCGCGCAAGCTCGAAGAGCAGCATCCGGGCGAGGTGACGACCGAGTGGTTGAAGCGCAAGCGCGCGGGCGTGCTCGTCGACCACCGCCAAAATGGGCATGGCAAGACGATCGCATCGGTGTACTCGGTGCGACCGAAGCCGGGCGCGCCGGTCTCGACGCCCCTGCGCTGGGACGAGTTGACCGAGGACGTGCGACCGCGGGACTTCTCGATGCAGGTCGCGCTCGATCGAGTGTCGAAGCACGGCGACCTCTTCGACCCGGTGCTCCACGGCAAGCAGCCGCTCGGGCCGGCGTTGCAGGCGCTGCGGTGATCGCAGTCGACTGGGTCGCCGTTTCGGCGATCATCACCGCGGGAGCCACTCTCGTGCTTGCCTTCGCGACGTTCGCGTCGGTTCGCTCTGCGAACCGCGCTGCGCGTGCGGCCGAACGATCGCTGCTCGCGGGCCTCCGCCCGCTACTCGCCCCGTCGCGCCTCGACGACGCACCACAGAAGGTCGGCTTCTCCGACGACAAGTGGTTCCTCGTGCCGGGCGGTTGCGGCATCGCGGAGGTAGCTGACGCGGTTGTCTATTTCGCGATCGCGGTGCGAAACGTCGGCAGTGGCATCGCGGTGCTGCACGGCTGGCGCCTCGCGCTCGACGTACAGCAGGGCCTGGCGGAGCATCCGCCCGTGGAGGACTTCCGGCGGCTGACCCGTGACCTCTACATCGCGCCCAGCGAGGTGGGCTTCTGGCAAGGCGCCTTCCGCGACCCCGCCGAGCCCGCGTTCGCCGAGGCGCGCGCGGCGGTCGAGGCGCCCCAGCGAATCGGCATCGACGTCCTCTACGGCGACCACGAGCTAGGCCAGCGCTCGATCACCCGCCTCTTGATCACGCCCCGCGACGACGGCAGGTGGATCGCGTCCGTCGCGCGCCACTGGAACGTCGACCGTCCCGATCCGCGCTAGCCGGCTCGGAGCTTCGCCTTGTAGGCCCGCTTGGCGGCCTGGTACTCGGCGAGCGCCTCCGGTGAGGTGACATCGCCGAGCATCGGGTGGCTCGGTACGAGGTCCTCCGCGGCCTTGATCCCGAACTGTTTGGCGAGCACGGAGCTGAGGGCCTTGATCTTCATCTCGCCGAAGCCGGGCAGAGCGCCGATCCGCTGCTTGAGGTCCGCGCTGTCGGCGGCCTCGGTCCAGATCCGCGAGGCGTCACCGCCGTAGTCCTCGGTGACGACCGCCGCCAGCTCGCGCACCCGCTCGGCCATCGCGCCCGGAAAGCGGTGAATGGCCGGCTTCTCCGTGAAGAACGGCACCAGATCGAGCCCGGCGAGCTGCTTCGGATCGAGTGTCCCGGCTCGCTGCTTCAGCACGTACGGGCCTGCGAACGCCTTCGGAACAGGCACCTGCTGGTCGATCGCGAAGCCGACCAGCAGCGCGAACGGATCGTCGACGAGCAGCTTGCACGCCGCCGGATCGTCGGTGAACCAGAGCGCTTCGGGCATGGCTCGATCCTATGCCAGACTGCAAGCGTGGCGGAGGCTCCGGTGCGGATGAGCAAGAACGGGTTGGTCACCGACGGTGAGGGCTGGTTCGTCGTGAACGCGCGGGACTCGCGCTGGAAGGACGTTGGGCCGCTCGGCTCGTATTGCACCTTCGAGGGGAAGCGTCCGTTTCCGCACTTCGGAATCAACATCAGCGTCCTCGAGCCACGTGAGCGAATCGGGATGTACCACCGCGAGAATGGGCAGGAGGCGTTCCTGGTCCTGGCGGGCGAGTGCACCTTGATCGTCGAGGGGCAGGAGCGACGACTCGAGGCGTGGGACTTCTTCTACTGCCCTCCCGGCACCGAGCACATCATCGTCGCGAGCGGCGACCAGTCGGCTGTCGTGCTGGCGGTCGGTGCCCGCGGACGGGGCGTCGGCGGCGGGATCGTCTACACCGTCTCGAAGGCCGCCGCGCGGTACGGGGCGAGCGTCGTGCGCGAGACCACCGAGCCGGCTGTCGCCTACGCAGATACCTACGCGTCGCTGCCACGTTCCAGGTTCGTCGAGTACCGGCCGGGCTGGCTGCCGGAGCCCTGAGCGCGTCTCTACGCGTGCACGCCCATCGCGATCGTGCCGACGTAACCCGACCCGCTCTTCACGACGCTGAGCATGCTCTTCTTGCCGCCGTTGACGAAGATCGAGTCTTGCGCATTGCGCACGTCGCGCCGGCCTCGCGCGGCATACGGCGCCGCGGTGTACACCTTGTCTGTCAGCGTGTCGGAGAAGAACAGCTGACCGGTGTGCACCACGGCGCCGCCGACGTGCACCTTCACGTGGATGTGAACGGCACGACCTTGGTACCAGCCTGGATAGACGGTCGTGAAGATCGCGACCCCGTTCGCGCCGGTCCTCTGGATGCCGCGCATGAACGTCCGGCTGGCTGCGCCCGCGCCGAACCCTGAGTAATTGCCGGCGGGGTCGGCGTGCCAGATGTCGACAGCGGCGCCCTTGATCGGCTTGCACGTCGATGCGTGCAGCACCGCCAAGTCGAGCGTCAGGAGCGTGCCCGGATGGCCCTCGCGGATGTCGCGGCGCACCTTCTCGCCGGCGATGTAGTACGGGCCTTCCGTCAGCTCGGGCGTCAGCACGCATGAAACGGCGCCGCTCTCGATTGCGCGGTTGCCTCCCTCGGCGTCGTTCGTGAGCAGCGCGCCCCCGCCTGCGGCGGCGACCACGAGGCCGCCGAGCGTGCTCAGCGACCGGCGGCGGGTGAACGGCTCGTCGAATCTCATGGGCCAGACGATAGGCACGCGACCTGTGGGTTTCCTACGAGCAGCCTGCAAGTAACCTGGGTGAATGGACCCGCTGAGCGTTTTCTCGCCGGCGACGCGGGCCTGGTTCGAGCAGGCCTTCGCCGCGCCGACGCCCGCCCAGGTGCAGGGCTGGCCTGCGATCGCAGGCGGCGGCCACGTCCTGATCCAGGCTCCGACCGGTTCCGGGAAGACGCTGACCGCGTTCCTCTCTGCGATCGACCGGCTGAACGACACGCCGGGCCAGGGCCTGCGCCTCCTCTACGTCTCGCCGCTGAAGGCCTTGAACTACGACATCGAGCGCAACCTGCGCGGCCCCCTCGCAGGGCTCGAGTCGAAGTTGAGGGTCGGCGTGCGCACCGGAGACACCCCGCAGAAGGAACGCCGTGAGTTGCAGAAGGAACCGCCGGACATTCTCATCACGACCCCGGAATCGCTGTACTTGATGCTCACCTCGCAGGCGCGCGAGACACTGCGGGGGATCGAGACGCTGATCCTCGACGAGGTGCACGCCGTCGCGGGCACCAAGCGCGGAGCTCATCTCGCGCTCTCGGTCGAGCGCCTGCAATCGCTTCTCGACCAGCCGATGCAACGCATCGGGTTGTCGGCGACGCAGCGGCCGATCGAGGAGATCGGCCGGTTTGTCTCAGGCGGCCGGCCGATCCAGATCGTCGACGCGGGCACGCGCAAGGAGCTCGACCTCGAGGTCGTCGTGCCGCTGGAGGACATGCGCGAGCTCGGTTCGACCGCATCGCTCTCGTACCCCGCTCCGGTGGACGGGCAGGAGATGGACAGCGGTACCGAGCACGGCGCGCAGTCGATCTGGCCGTCCATCTACCCCGAGGTGCTGCGACTCGTCGAGGAGCACCGCTCGACGATCGTCTTCGTCAACAACCGCCGCCTCGCCGAGCGGCTTGCGCTGCGGTTGAACGAGCTTGCAGAGAAAGATGTCGCACGTGCGCACCATGGTTCGCTGGCACGCGAACAGCGCGTGGTCGTCGAGGAGGATCTGAAGGCCGGGCGGATCCCATGCCTCGTCGCAACTTCGAGCCTCGAGCTGGGCATCGACATGGGTGCGGTCGACCTGGTGATCCAGGTCGAGTCGCCGAAATCGGTGGCGCGCGGCCTGCAGCGGATCGGCCGCGCCGGCCATGAGCTGGGCGCGACGTCGAAGGGGCGGATCTTCCCGAAGTTCCGCGCCGACCTGCTCGAGTCCGCGGTCGTCGCGCGTGCGATGCGCGAGGGCGACATCGAGGAGACGCAGATTCCAAGGAATCCGCTGGATGTTCTCGCGCAGCAGGTGGTAGCGATTTCCGCGGACGCGGAGATCGCGGTCGACGACCTCCATCAGCTCGTTATGCGTGCGTATCCCTTCAGGGACCTTTCTCGCCTTCAGCTCGAGAACGTGCTCGACATGCTCGCCGGCCGCTACCCCTCCGACGAGTTCGCCGAGCTGCGTCCACGGATCGTCTGGGACCGCTCCGGCGGCGTCATTCGAGCGCGCGACGGCGCGCGACGGCTCGCGGTCACAAATGCGGGCACGATCCCGGATCGCGGGCTCTTCGGTGTGTTCCTCGTCGACGGCGGCAGCCGGGTCGGGGAGCTGGACGAAGAGATGGTGTACGAGGCGAGGGCGGGCCAGACCTTCCTGCTCGGGGCGTCGACCTGGCGGATCGAGGAGATCACGCGCGACCGCGTGCTCGTCTCGCCGGCGCCTGGTCTGCCGGGCGCAGTGCCGTTCTGGAAAGGCGAGGGCGTCGGTCGCCCCTACGAGCTCGGCCAGAAGATCGGAGCGGCGTCTCGCGAGTTGTCGGCGTTGGGAGACCCGAAGGCGCTGGCCCGCTTGCGCGAGGAATTTCACCTCGACGAACGTGCCGCGAACAACCTGCTGACGTTCCTGCGCGAGCAGGAGCGCGCCACCGGCACGGTCCCTTCCGACAGGACGATCGTCGTCGAGAAGTTCAGAGATGAAATCGGCGACTGGCGGGTCTGCATCCTCTCGCCGTTCGGCGGACGCGTGCACGCGCCCTGGGCAATGGCGATCGCCGCACGCCTTCGTGAGGCGCACGGCATCGAAGCGCAGTCGATCTGGTCTGACGACGGCATCGCGCTGCACTTCCCCGAGTCGGATGCGCCGCCACCGACCGTGGACCTGATGATTGATCCAGGGGACGTCGAGGACCTCGTCGTCGCCGAGGTGGGGGACACCGCGCTCTTCGGCGCGCGCTTCCGTGAGAATGCGGGCCGCTCGCTCCTGATCCCCCGCCGGCGGCCGGGCGAACGCACACCGCTCTGGCAGCAACGGCTCAAGGCGCAGTCACTGCTCCAGGTGGCGAGGAAGTACGGCTCGTTCCCGGTCATCCTCGAGACGTACCGCGAATGCCTGCAGGACGTCTTCGATCTGCCTGCGTTGCGCACGCTGTTGCAGGGGTTGAAGACACGTGACGTCGATCTCGTCGAGGTCGAGACGCAGAGCGCATCGCCGTATTCGGCGTCGCTGCTCTTCGACTACATCGCGACCTATATGTACGAGGACGACACTCCTCCGGCCGAGCGGCGGGCGCAGGCGCTGTCGCTCGACCGTGATCTGCTGCGTGAGCTGCTCGGCCAGGAAGAGCTGCGCGACCTGCTGGACGCCGACGCCGTCGACGAGGTCGAGCGCCAGCTGCAGGGCGAGCCCAAGACACCGGATCACCTCCACGACAAGCTGCGCCTACGCGGCGACCTGCGCCCGGCTGAGTACGACCGCGCGCTCGCCGCGCCTCTCATCGAGGAGCGGCGTGCGCTTCTCGTGCGCATCGCCGGTGAGGAACGGCTGATCGCGGTCGAGGACGCCGGCCGGTATCGCGACGCTCTCGGTGTGATGCCGCCATCCGGCCTGCCCGACGTGTTCCTCGAAGGTGGACCGGAGTCGTTGCGCCAGCTCGTGCTTCGCTATGCGAAGGGACGAGGGCCGTTCACGACCGGGCAGGCAAACGAGCGTTTCGGTCGCGACGTCGGAGACGTGCTCGTCGGGCTCGAACGCGCGGAGCAGCTCGTCCGCGGCGAATTGCGGCCGGGCGGGGCGGAGCGCGAATGGTGCGACCCGGATGTGCTGCGCCGTCTGCGTCGCGCCTCGCTCGCCGCGCTGCGGCGCGAGGTCGAGCCGGTCGACCAGGAAGCGCTTGCGCGGTTTCTGCCTTCGTGGCACGGTGTCGATCGGCGGGCTTCGCTGCGCGAGGCGCTCGTTCCCCTGCAGGCGGTCCCGTTGCCGGTGGCCCTGTGGGAGAGCGAGGTTCTGCCGAGACGCGTGCCCGGCTACCGGCCCGAGCATCTCGACGCGCTGACGGCGAGTGGGGAGCTCGTCTGGATCGGCGCGGGCCCGGACCGCGTGGCACTGTACTTCCGTGAGGACGCCTCGGCCCTCGGTCAGGTGCCCGCTGCGCCGAAGCCCGAGAGTGCGGAGCACGACGCGATCCGCGCCGCACTCGCGAGCGCGCTCTTCTGGGACGAGCTGCGCGGAGCCGACGATCTCGATGAGGGGCTGCTGCTGCCCGCGCTCTGGGATCTGGTCTGGGCCGGCGAAGTGACGAACGACGCGTGGACGCCGTTGCGTGCCGCGCGCCGCTTCGGCGCGCCGAAGGCCGAGCGCCGGCCGCGGCGCTTCTCACGGCGCCGCGTGCAGGGGCCGACGGCGACCGCCGGTCGCTGGTCTCGCACCGAGCGCCTCTTCACCGGCGCCCCGGATCGGCGCGCGCTCGCCGAGTTGCTGCTCGAGCGTCAAGGCATCGTCACGCGCGACGGCGTCCGCGCCGAGGGCATTCCCGGCGGCTACGGGGCCGTCTATGCGGAGCTGCGCGCGCTCGAGACACTCGGCCTCTGCCGGCGTGGCTACTTCGTCGAAGGGCTCGGCGGGGCACAGTTCGCGCTCGGCGGCGCAGTCGAACGGCTGCGTGAGCTCCGCGATCGCCCCGAGGACGGCGATGCGCTCGTGCTCGCCGCAGCGGACCCTGCGCAGCCGTACGGCGCTGCGCTGCCGTGGCCCCGGCGTGCCGGAGCGCGTGCGGCCCGCGTGGCTGGCGCGTACGTCGTTTCGCTGGGAGGTGAGCCCGTGCTCTACGTCGAGCGAGGCGGCCGCTCGCTCGTGCCGTTGCGCGATCCGGAGGAAGAGTGGCTGCGGCCCGCGCTCGCAGGTCTTGTCGCGCACGTCAGGACCGGTGGCGTCAAGCGGCTCGCCGTGGAGCGCTTCGACGGCGAGCCCGTCGTCGACACCGACGCGATGCAGTTGCTCGTCGACGCCGGCTTCCTCGCGGGCCCGCGCCGCGCCGTGCTTCGAGCGTAACGCGGTGCCCGAGGGAGACGCGATCCATCGCGCCGCGCAGCGCCTCCAGGCGCTGGTCG
>DATBBH010000027.1:0-4260 GCA_036271075.1 Gaiellaceae bacterium
CTCGCCCACGCCGAGCAGCTTCACGTCGGTGCGCGTGTTCTTGATCAGGCGCTTCTCGACGAGCGTCTCGGGCGTCACCTCGTCGCCGACCTCGAAGCGGTCGAGGTCGCGGAGGTTGATCGGCTGGGTGTAGGTGCGGAACGGCCCGATCGGCATCGCGTCCTTCGACGTGTTGCCGCGCAGCTTGCCGAGCCGCATGTAGATCGGCATCTGGCCGCCCTCGAAGCCCGCGCGCATCTTGTGGGAGCCCGAGCGCGACTTCTGGCCCTTGATCCCGCGGCCGGAGTACCGGCCCTTGCCCGAGCCCATGCCACGGCCAACGCGCTTCCGGTCCTCGCGCGGCTGCGCAGGAGCGAGGTTGGTGAGATTCAGCTGCTTCTCAGGCATTTTCGATCTTCACGAGGTGGCGGACCTTGCGGAGCATTCCGGCGAGCGCCGGAGACTCCTCGTGCTCGGCGCTGCGGCCGATGCGGCCGAGCCCGAGCGCACGCAGGGTACCCCGATGCCGCCCGGACTGCCCGATCTGGGACCGGGTCTGCGTGATGAGGAGCTTGGCCATCTAGCTGTCGTCCTTCTTCCGGCGAAGCACCCGCCGCTTTGGCTTCGCCTCGGGCTCTGCAGGAGCTTCGGCGGCGGGCTCCTCGGCGGGTGTCTCTTCGGCGGAAGCCTCCTCGGCGGAAGCCTCCTCGGCGGGAGCCTCCTCGACCGCCGCGGGCTCCTCAACGACCTCCGTGGCAGGAGCAGCCTCTTCGACCGGCGGCGCTACCGCCGCCGCCGCCGGCTCCGGTTCCTCGGTCGGCACGATCGCAGGCAACGGCAGCACCTCGCTAATCGTCTTGCCTCGGATCCTGGCCACGTCCTCAGGCCGGCGGAGGTCCTGCAGCGCTGCGACCGTCGCCTTCGCCATGTTGATCGGGTTCGTCGTGCCGAGGCTCTTCGCGAGGACGTTGCGCACCCCGCCGAGCTCGAGCACCGCGCGGACGCCGCCGCCGGCGATGACGCCGGTTCCCTCCGACGCTGGGCGCAGCAGCACTCTCGCCGCGTCGAACCGGCCGATCACCTCGTGCGTGATGGTCGAGCCGTGCTTCGGCACCGTGAACAGGTTCTTCTTCGCGTCCTCTACGGCCTTCGTGATCGCGAGGGGCACTTCGCGCGCCTTGCCGTACCCGACGCCAACGCGGTCGACTTCGTCGCCGACGACGACGAGCGCCGTGAAGGAGAAGCGCCTGCCGCCCTTGACGACCTTGGCGACTCGGTTGATCTCGACGACGCGCTCCTTGAGCTCGCGCGTCTCGGTGTATTCGATCGTGCTCAAAACTGGAGCCCTCCCTCGCGCGCGCCGTCGGCGAGCGCCTTGACGCGTCCGTGGTACAGGTAGCCGCCGCGGTCGAAGACGCAGGTGTCGACACCGGCCTGCTTCGCCGACGCCGCGAGCGCCTTCCCCACCGCCTCGGCCTGCGCGGTCTTGTCGCCCTTGAACGACTTCCCGAGCCCGAGATGGGACGCCGATGCGACCGTCCGGCCCGAGCCGTCGTCGATGAGCTGAGCCTCGATGCCGCGGTTGGAGCGGAAAACAGTGAGGCGCGGCCGCTCGGCAGTGCCGCCCACCTTCGCGCGCACGCGCCGATGGCGCCGCAGGCGACCTTCTCTTACCGTCAGGCTAGGCACGCTTGCCGACCTTTCTCCGCACGTACTCGCCCTCGTAGCGGATCCCCTTGCCCTTGTAGGGCTCGGGCGGGCGCACCTTGCGGATCTCGGCGGCCGTCTGGCCGACCATCTGCTTGTCCGTTCCCTTGACGACGATCTCCGTCGGCGTCGGCACCTCGAACGCGATCCCGGTGCGCGGTTTCATCGTGACCGTATGCGAGTAGCCGACGCTGAGCTCGAGGTCGGTGCCCTTGAGCGCGGCGCGGTAGCCGACGCCCTGAATCTCCAGCTTCTTCTCGAAGCCCTGTGTGACTCCCTGGACCATGTTCGCGACGAGCGTCCGGGTCAGACCGTGCAGCGCACGGTCCTCCCCTCGCTCGGTCGGCCGCGTGACGACGACCTCGCCGTCCCGCTGCTCGATCTTCATCCGGGTCGGCACCTGCTGCTGCAGCGTGCCGAGCGGGCCTGCGACCGCGACGCGGGCAGGCTCGATCGTGACGGTGACGCCGTCCGGGATCGAGATGGGTGCGTTGCCGATACGACTCATTCGGTTACCAGATGAAGGCCACCACTTCGCCGCCGATCCCGCGCTCCTGCGCGGTGCGGCTCGTCACCAGGCCGGACGACGTCGAGAGGATCGCGACGCCCATCCCGCCGAGCACGCGCGGCAGCCTGTCCTTCCGCGCATAGACCCTGCGGCCCGGCTTCGACACGCGCTTCAGGCCGGAGATGACCCGCTCGCGGTTGCGGCCGAACTTGAGGTCGACGACCAGGGTATCGAAGGACTCGCCCTTCTCCACGTGATAGTCGCGGATGTACCCCTCCTCCTTGAGGAGGCGGGCGATCTCGACCTTCATCCTCGAGCTCGGCATCGCCGCGTGCTCGTGCAACGCCTTGTTGGCGTTGCGGATGCGAGTGAGCATGTCTGCAATCGGATCGGTCAGCACGGCTTTCTCCTACCAGCTCGACTTCGTCATGCCGGGAATCGCGCCCTGGTGCGCGAGCTCGCGCAGGCAGATGCGGCACAGCCCGAACTTGCGGAAGACCGCGCGCGGCCGGCCGCACCGGTTGCAGCGCGTGTAGTTCCGCACCTTGTACTTCTGGGGTCGCCGCTGCTTCACGACGAGCGACGTCTTCGCCATTAGTCGTTCCTCCTGTCCTCGCCGAACGGCATGCCGAGGGCCTGCAGCAGCGCGAGGGCGTGCTCGTCGGTCTCGGCGCTCGTCGTGATCGTCACGTCGAGACCGCGGACCTGCTGGATGTCGTCGTAGTTGATCTCAGGAAAGATGAGCTGCTCGCGGATTCCGAGCGAGAAGTTGCCCCGGCCGTCGAGGGATCGCGGGTTGAGCCCACGGAAGTCACGGATGCGCGGCAGCGCGATCGAGACGAGCCGGTCGAGGAACTCGTACATCATCGCGCCGCGCAGCGTGACGCGCGCGCCGACGGGCATCCCCTCGCGCACCTTGAACTGCGCGATCGACTTGCGGGCGCGGCGCACCTGCGCACGCTGGCCCGCGATCGTCGTCAGCTCCTCGACCGCGGAGTCCATGGCCTTCGACTCGACCTTCGCCTCGCCGACGCCCATATTGAGCGTGATCTTCTGGAGGCGCGGGACCTGCATGATCGAGCTGAGCCCGAGCTCGTCCTTGAGGCGGGGCCGGATCTCGCTCTCGTACTGATCCTTGAGGCGCGGCGTGTAGGTGTCGGCGACTGCGCTCATCCGTCGATCTCCTCCCCGCAGCGCTTGCAGACCCGAACGCGCACGGTCCTGTCCTTGACCGTCTTCTCGATCGTGCCGACCCGGCTCGGCTCGCCGCACACGGGGCAGACGACCATCACGTTCGAGACCGGCAGCGCGGCGGGCAGCTCGATGATGCCGCCGGGGATGATCGACGGTCCGCCCATCCCGGTCGTGTTCTGGATCGGGCGCGGGCGCCGGTGGCGCTTGACGACGTTGATGTTCTCGACGACGACGCGTCCCTCCTTTGGCAGCGCCTCGAGGACCCGGCCCTTCTTGCCAGCGTCCTTGCCGCGAAGCACCTGCACGGTGTCGCCCTTCTTCACCTTCATCGTTTGCGACATCTCAGAGCACCTCCGGGGCCAGGCTTACGATCTTCATGAAGTTCTTCTCGCGGAGCTCGCGCGCGACCGGGCCGAAGATGCGCGTGCCGCGTGGGTTGCGCTGCTGGTCGATGATCACCGCCGCGTTCTCGTCGAAGGCGATCGTCGTCCCGTCGTCGCGGCCGAACGGCTTCTTCGTCCGCACGACGACTGCCTGGACGACCTCGCCCTTCTTGACGGCCCCCTGGGGCGTCGCGGTCTTGACCGTGGCGACGATGATGTCGCCGACCCGGGCGTAGCGGCGGTGGTGGCCGCCCTTGACGCGGATGCAGAGGATCTCGCGGGCGCCCGTGTTGTCGGCGACCCTGAGGCGGGATTCCTGCTGGATCACTTCGCGGCCTCGACGATCTCGGCGAGGCGCCAGCGCTTGGTAGCGGAGAGCGGACGGGTCTCGACGATGCGGACGACGTCGCCGACGTTGGCGGAGTTCTGCTCGTCGTGGGCGTGGAACTTGACGCTGCGGCGGATGACCTTCTTGTACTTCTGGTGCGA
>DATBBH010000028.1:0-26671 GCA_036271075.1 Gaiellaceae bacterium
CGCGCGTGCCTACCTGGAACGCAAACAAGCCGAAGGCAAGAGCCGGCGCGAAGCGCTCCGCTGCCTGAAACGACAACTCGCCCGAACCGTCTTCAACGCACTCAAGAACGAGCCGCTATTGACATAGGAGCAACACTGGCCCAGGCGACTGGGACCTTACGGGAGCCAGCCCTCGCGGTACGCCGAGCGCTCTTCCGGCCCGAAGTTGGCGTAGGCTTCGGCCGGCTTCGATGTCTCTTCGAGCACGCCGGCGCCGTGCTTGGCCGCCACCTCGTTGATCGGATAAACGACGTCGAAGCCGCCCGCTCGGCTGCCCGTCATAACGATCACGCACGAACCTCGACCTGCTCCGACGAAGACGTGACGCGTCCACGGTGGGCAATGGACGAAGTCCCATGTTTTCAGGCGGCGCTCTTCACCCTCGATCACGAGCACGCACTCTCCGGCGACGACGAGGAAGTCCTCCTGGCCGCACTCGCCGTGATACAGACCCCGCTGACCCGGCGACAACACCTGGATGCGGAAGCCGAGCTGTGTCCAGTCTTGACCGCCTTCGAAGTCCGTGTCTTGTCCGCGCTCCTCGCTTTGGATCCAAGAAACGTCGCGCGCGTTGAGAACGAACCATCCGTCACTCTGAGGGATGACGCCGGTCTCGGTCTTCTTCAGTTGTGCCTCTCGAATGGAATCCGTCATGGGCGGGAGCTTCGCACAGCAACGTTGCGGACTTGCTCGGGCGTCATTCCGGAACGCTGGCGGAGGCGACTACTGCTCGTCGTCTGGGTCGAGCGTGACGGCTCCACCCGAGGCAGACGGCACTGGGCGCCGTGGTTCCCGTACACCGATGTCCGGCGGCTGCTTTCTCAACCCAAGCCACTGCAACAAGCGCTTGAACATGGAGCGGACCGTAGCACCGAAATCCCAGGCGCCTGGTCCGGCGCCCGTCTTGAGAAGCCTCGTGACGAAGAGCACACTCTAGAGGTGAAGCATCGGCGCTGGCGGCCCTTCATAGGCGCGGGCTTGGAATCGGCGGCCGTGATCGCTTTGGCGGTCTCGTGCGGCGGCTCGTCGTCGACCAGGCTTCGCTGGAGCGACGATGACGCTGGCTGGATGCCTGACGGCCGCTCGATCGTGTTTGTGAGCAACCGCCGCGCGACGCCGGCAGCGTGGGGTACGGATGGAGGGCCATGGGGGCTTTACGTGATGGCGGTCGACGGGCGCAAGCTGCGTCGGCTCACCGCGCCCGGCGGGGGCTGCGACGATCGCGATCCGGCGCCTTCTCCAGACGGGCTTGAGATTGCATTCCTCCGCGACTGCGGGTCGACCGGCAACCTGATGGTCGTCTCGAGCGAAGGCGGTCTTCCACGACTACTGGCAAGGGGACCCGACTTGTTTTCGTGGTCGCCGGACGGGCGCCTGATCGCCTTTACGCGTACTCGAGACGCGTCGGACCCGTTTTCGCCCGATGACTTATTCGTGGTGCCAACCAGTGGTGGCTCCGTCCGTCTGGCTGCAAAGGGAGACGGCACAACCGCGCTGGGGTCGTCAGTCGGAGGCTTCGCATGGTCTCATGACGGCACACGGATCGCCTTCGGGTGTCAGGGAGGCTCCCTCTGCGTCGACAAGATGCGCACGGGCACGATTCGTCGGCTCCACCTGTTCAGCAGGGGGAATGACGTCTCCTCCGTCGAGTGGTCGCCCGACGACAACGAACTCGCTTTCGTCGACGGCAGCGGGGGCTCCTACGATCCGAACTACAGCGCCTGGGTGATGGCCGCTGACGGACATCACACGCTCGCGCTGCCCCGCCACGGCGAAGGCAACGTCGATGCGCTCGAGTGGCTCCCCAACCATCCGCAAGTACTCCTCATCAACACCGACTACGCGAAGGCGTACCTCATCCGTGCTGATGGCACCAGCAAACACGACCTCCCTTTCGAGGTTGACACCATCTCGCCGTCAACGGACGGCAGCAAGCTGCTGTTCGTACGCAGAGTTTTCGACAGTGAAGGCTCCTACTACCGCTCGGCGATCTCGGTGGCGACCCTCAGGACAGGCCAAACCGAACGGCTGACACAACGCCCGTAACAACATGGGGCTTAGCTGTGGAGCATGTTGCGGTAGTAGTTACGCAGCCAGCCCTCGAACTGTTCTGGGGTGAGTCCGTGTTGCTCGGTCATGGTTCGGTAGGTGCCCCATTCGAGAGCGAGCCAGAATGTGCTTTCGACGTCGGCGCGTTCCAGGGTCTTGTCGACGTCGGGTTTCGCAAGCAGTGCGTCCGTCGCCCAGGTGACGCCACTGCGGCGGTTGCGTGTCATCTTCTGCCAGAGGGCGGCGACATCCGGATCCGCGGCGGCTGCGTGCTCGACGGACCAGGCGATCCCGGCGGTGCGCTCGACGATCGAGCGGACGTGTGAGGCATGGAGATCGAGCATCGCGGCTGCGGTTGGCGCAGCTTCGATCCGTGCGCCGCCTTCGCGCTGTGTGACAGGGATGTCGAACAGGTCTCCGCGAATCGAATAATCGACGACCGTCCGCAGAAGCACGGCCTTGGTGCCGAACAGCGCTTCCACGGTTTTCGGTGACACGCCTGCGGCGGAGGCGATCGCTTGGATGGTGGTTGCCGACCAGCCGCTCCTCTCGAAGCTGCTCTTCGCGGCCCGCACGATCGCCTCGCGAGTGCGGAGCGCGGCTGCAGCGCGGCGGGGGGCGTTGTAGCGGCGGGGCGCGGACTTGTGATCGGGCGACATGATCTGTTAGGGTCACACCCTAGCGAAGCGGTCAGGAGCCGACGACACGCTGCGAGCACCCTGTGGCGAAGGTTCGCGACCGACTCTCGTTCAACCACCATCACAGTAAGGGAGACACCCCTTGGCTGAAGTTCGGGCCCGTCGGGTCAACCTGGCGACTGTCTACTGCGGCGGGGCTATCGACCTGCCCCACTGAAAGGGGAGAAGATGTTTCTAAGGAAGATCAGTGTTCTCACACTGATTGTCGGACTTTGCGGGGCCGTTTTCGGTTCGGTCGCACCGGCGCTCGCCGCGCCTACGGTGACGATCACGCCGGTGCTCGGAGGCCTTGCGGCACCTCGCGGGATCGCTTTCGACGGCCAGGGCAGCATGTACCTCTCCCAGTCCGGCCTGGCCGGTGCCGGCCCGGCCGGCATGACCCACACGGGCCTGGTCAACAAGTATCTCTGGGGGCAGACCACGCCGGCGTGGAGCGTGGGGTTCAACTCCCTCTATTCGACGGAGGACCCGTCAGCCCCACCTGACGTTCTCGGTCCCGAAGGGATAAGCGCGGTCGGGAACGGATGCATGAAGCAGAGCAAAGGCCAGCGCAATGGCTGCCAGGTGCAGATGATCACCTCGGAGTCGACGCCGGGGATCCTCGCCGCCACGGGCGGTGCAGTCAACGATCCGCAGGCGGGCCATCTCTTCAGGCTCGATGGGGCATCGGGCGCGGTAACCGATTTGGCTGATGTGGGCTCGCAGCAGTACGCCTTCACGGGGGCGAACGTGGACCTGTTCCCGGATGACTTCCCGGATTCGAACCCCTACGGCGTGCTCGTCACGCGTGACCCCGGTACGGACACGATCAGGACCTACGTCGCCGACGCAGGCGCGAACACGATCAGTGAGGTGATGCCCGACGGCACGACCCGGATCATCGCCTACATCCCCAACGAGACAGGCTTGCCGTTCCGGGACGCCACGCCCACCTGCATCGCCCAAGGCCCCGACGGATTCCTGTACGTCGGGACGCTGCATTTCGTCGCGAACCTGTTCGTCTTCGGTGGCGACCAATCCGACGTGTGGCGGGTGAACCCCAACGCCAACTACCCGGACGCGCCACAGTTGTGGGCCTCCGGCCTGACGACGGTAACGAGCTGCACGTTCGACCGCGCCGGCAACTTCTGGGCAACCGAAATGTTCCAGGGTGGTCTGGGCGCAACTCCGCCAGGTGACGTGGTCACAATCCCGTTCTCGAACCCGAGCCAGCACACACGTATCGGGTTCGGTCAACTGCCCGTCCCCGGCGGCATCGCACAGGGACCGGATGGCGCCATGTACGTCACGGTCGGCTCGTCGGCTCCCGGTGCATCGGGAGGCGTGATGCGCGTAGCCGTCAACTGAGAATCCGTCCAATGCGCCGGGGCAGCCTGTCCCCGGCGCATTGGGCACCATTGAGAAGCCCTCCCGCAGCCCCGATCTCAGGGTGCATCGGCGAACACTGGCCCAGGTCTCAGTCCTAGGGCGTGAGCAGTTTCCAGTGCCCCTCGGAGACGACCTCGACGGTGCCGTCGGCCACTTTGAAAGCAGTCTCGTCGTCGATTGCGTACGCAGGGCCTGACAAGCTCCCCGCCCATTCTTCTGCGGTGGTCATCGTGTTCCACGGCAGATCAGGGTTCTCGAGGTGCGGGAAGATCGAGAAGTCGACGATCCCGAGAGTGCGGTCGTCTGTCGCTGACGGCCACGTCACGAACTCATCACCGATCCGGGGGGTCATCACCATGCTTCCGGCGCTCACACCAACCCAGACCGTCTCGGGCAGCGTCGCCAGGAGGTCCGCCAATCCGCTCTCCCGCATCCAGTGGCACAGGTACGTCGCATCGCCGCCGTCCACCAGCAGTACGTCAGCCTCTCGAACCCAGGGAACCCAGCGCTCCTCGCCGATGCTGGGCAGTGCGGTGAGCTCGAGGACGCCCACCGATTTCCAGCCGAGGTCGCCCTGGGCAGCGATGAAGCGCCAGGCCGAAGCTGGCGTGCACCAGGGGTGGCCGTACTCCGCTGTAGGGATACACAGGGCTCTGGAATCGTCGATCGGCTTGCCCAGCAGGTCGACCAGTGCAGCGCGGATGCTCGCATTCGTGACGCCGCCCGACGTTAGAAGAAGCTTCAACGTGCCTCCCGGATTGGTTGATGTGGCGAGAACGTTCTGAGGGCTTACGGATCCGTACGCGCTAGAGACTGGCAGGCCAACGAAGACTCATCGGTTCCCCCCAGATCCAGCATCACTTCTTCAGGGGACATTCTCGAACACTGGCCCAAGGTGCCGCTCGTTCCTCTGACCTAGACTTCACGCGTGGCGAGACTCCGAAGCTATTGGAGCTGGCTCGGTCACCGTCTTCGGCTCTCCCAGCCCGGCCGAGTGTTCTTCACCATTGCACTGCTGGTCGGCGTTGGCGGAACTGCGGTCGCACGGGCTCACGGCGACCGGGAGGGCGGCGCGCCACTCGTGGTGCTCGCACTCTTGTTGGTCGGCGTGGTCACGCTCGATGCCGTCGGCCGGGGAGTCGTCGCTGTTGTTCGCCGTCTCATCTTGGACGGTGGGCTCCGGCGTCATTCCTGAACGCTGGCGCACGCAAGCGCTTAGGGCGTGTGCGAGTCGGTGCGTGACGAATCCGGTGGGGGTGTGCCGTCTCGAAGCCAGGCGACGTTTTCTGCGATCTCGTGCTCGGGGTGTTCTCCCAGGTGCCCGGCGGTCTTGTCGACCTTGACCACACAGCCGGGCACGTGGGCTCCGAGCCAGGCGCCGTGGGCCGGCGGAACGAGCACGTCGGACGCGCCGTAGCGGACGAGTACCGGCACGGTGATCTGCTCGAGCTCGAAGCCCCAGGGAGAGACGTGGGCGAGGTCGTCGTCGACCCAGCCCGCGACGCTGCCCAGGGCCTGTTCCCGGACCGATTCGCGTATCACCTGCATCAACTCGGGTCGGGTGAGCGCGGCGCGGTCGGACTCACTCAGCTCGAAGTCGCCGAGAACCGCAGCCGGATTGTCTTCCACCTCGGATGCTGTCTTGGCCATCAGTTCGGCGAGCTGAGGTGCGAGCACCTCCTCGCCGGCAAGCGCCCAATCGATCTCCTTTACGTTCTCGGCGTCCATGCCCGCCAGCCACGCGTCCCGCTCGAGCCCATCTCGCCCGAACGGAGCGATCCCCACCACGCAGCTGACGCGGATCAACCGGTCCGGCGGAATCAGAGCAGCGCAGGCAAGTGCATGCGGCCCACCTCCGGAGCCACCCGTGACGCCAAAGTGCTCCAGGCCAAGCTCGTCGGCGAGCAGAAGCACATCGTCGACCTCGTCGGCGATGCAGCGGCCTCGCCGCCGATCTGACCGCGCATAGCCGGCCCGGTCGTGGGTGACGATGTAGACACCAAGCTCCTGGTACAGCCCCTCGCTCGGCCAACGCTCCAAGCGACAGCCGGGCGTACCGTGCAGAACAAGGATCGGAAACCCGCCCGGATCACCCCACGTCGCAAAGGCGACCGTGCGCCCATCCGCGGTCACAACAGTACGGAGCAACTCAGCCACGGCCGCACGAGCATACGCTGCATCTTCCACCGTTCAGGCCCCAGCGCTTGAACAGGCGCAACGTTTCAGTAGCATCGCGCCGTGCGCGAGTTGCGGCCGGGTCTTTGGCACTGGTCGGCGCCGCACCCGGAGTGGCGGCCGACCGAGCCCTGGAGCGAGAATGTGTCGTCGTACGCGATCGACGACGGGGAGCGGCTGGTGCTCGTCGATCCGCTCGCCGTGCCGAGCGAACTTGTGGGCCTCGCCTCGCACCGCGAGACGGCGATCGTGCTCACCGCGCCGTGGCATGAGCGCGACGCGCAGAGCCTGGTCGAGCGGCTCGGCGTGCCGGTCTACACCCCACTGCCCGATACCGCGCAGTTCCTCATGGACACGTACGGCCTCACCGCCGAGCAGGCCGGCGACGGCAGTCCCGACGTCGTCTGGCTGCTGCGCGAGCAGCAGGGCGAGGCACGCCCGTACTCGTCCGGCGACCGGCTGCCGTTCGGTGCCGACGTGTTCCCCGGGCACAAGGCGAACGACACTGTGCTCTGGGTCGAGAGCCAGCGCGCGGTCATCTCCGGCGACACGCTCGTCGACTTCGGCCAGGGCCTCGAGATCAACGAGAGGTGGCTCCGCCCTGGCGTGACGCGCGAGCAGATCGCAAGCGGGTTGCGCCCGCTACTCGCACTGCCGGTCGAGCACGTGCTTGCGACGCACGGCGGGCCGACCGACCGCGCCGCTCTAGAGCGCGCCTTGTCCTTCTCCTAGACCACTGTCTCGCTACCGTGCTGTTCATGCGCACGCTCGACGCTGAGCAAATCAGGGCGTTCCTCTCGGAAGGCACTCGGACCGCAAAGCTAGCCGTCGTGCGAAAGGACGGGTCACCACTGGTTACGCCGGTCTGGTTCCTGGTCGAGGGTGACGGAACAATCGTGTTCACGACCGGCAAGCGCACCGTCAAGGGACGCGCGCTCAAACGTGACCCACGGGTGTCTCTCTGCGTCGAGGATGACCGGCCACCGTTCGCATTCGTGCGGGTCGACGGGGTGGCCGAGCTGTCCGAGGATCCTGCGGAGCTTCAGCTGTGCGCGACCCGGATCGCCGAGCGCTATATGGGCGCGAAGCGAGCACTGGAATTCGGAGAGCGAAACAGCGTTCCCGGCGAGATCGTCGTGCGCGTGCGAACGACACACACCGTCGGCCAAGCCGAACTCGCGATCTGAACGCTCGCCCAGCGGACCTAGCCGTCGCCGGAGGAGAGCAGGTCCGCTCCAGCCGCGAGCCACCCGCGTGCCCGGTTCACGTTCGGGCCATCCGGGGCGAGAGTGGCGGTCTCCAATTGCAGTTCTGTCATGACCAGCAATGCGCGTCGTGGGTCTGACTCCGAGAAAGCCTCTTCGATTCGCTCGGCGAGTCGAGCAGGCTTCACCGCGAGCGACGCTACGCGTGCGGCCAGACGCTTATGGGTTGGCGGCCAGACCCGGTTGAGCGCGTAAACGATGTGGAGGACACGCGAGGCATCGTCGAGCATCCGCTCGATGCGCGCCAGCTGCTCACCGGGGCGAGCCAGCGTCAGCAGCCCTGCGGGCGTGAAACCGCCCCACGTCAGAGCAGCATCCTCGATCCGCGCCCGCGCGAGCTCCTGGGGATAGTCGGCGAGCCGAGCTTGCCACCGCGACAGCAACCCGACCGTCCGCAGCGAAACGCCGTGAGCAATCGCATCCGCCGCCGATGACACGTCAGTGAGGAAGAACGAATCGATCGACGACTCGGCGTAATCTCGCGACCACCAAATGAGTTCAAGGGAGACCCCCTCGAGGAAGCCGGAAACGCGTCTTGTCGGTGTCGATTGATCGCCCCAGGTGTCAAGCCCTTCCAGCCCCGCAGCCCGCGCGTGCTCGAAGCAGGTCGCCAGCTCCATCGGCTCCGGCGTGACGATGAGCATCTCGATGTCGGAGACCTCATCGGCAACGCCGCGCGACACGCTGCCGGTGAGCACCACCTCCTCCGCCACCTCGGGCGGGAGCGCGTCAACGAGGCGTTGGGCGAGGCCCCGAAGCCGCAGGCTCCGCTCGTTGGGCACGTTCGACGGCTAGACCGCGTGCGTGCGGCGCATGTTGCCGACGACGCCTACGAGCACGGCTGCGATCACGACCGCCAGGATGAAGCCGAGCAGACCGCCGATCAGGAGGCCGGCGATCAACGAGGCGGCGATCCCAATCAGGATCGTCAGCCAGATCGGCATCGGATCGCTGCCGGGATGCACGAGCCGTCCGAGCGCGCCGATGATCAGTCCGGCCAGAATCAGTCCGATGATGAACATGGGAGCATCGTCTCCTGCACGTCGGACATCAAAACACGGTCAGCGTTCGTCGAGCGCCGCGCGCTTGGCCGCGAGCTCTTCATCGCTGAGCAGACCGGCGCGATGAAGCTCCTGCAGCATCGCCTCGAGCCGGGTGCGCTCGAGCGTCTTCGGGTCCGGCCGGAGCGCATTCGGGTCGACACCGAGCTTCTGCAACCGCTCGCGCTGCTGCTCGACTCCCAGCCCACGCTCCGGGAAGGCGAGCGCACCGGGGCCCCAGATCGGGCGGTTCTGCACGAAGCGCCGGTAGGAGGCGACGAGCGCCAGCGCGATCCCGAACGAGAGGAACGAAATCAGATAGCCGTTGTCGTGCGAGATCGCGTTCGCAATCGCGGCGCCGGCGATCGACCCGGTCAGCCCGATGGCGATCGTCAGCCAGATCGGCATCGGGTCCGGCCCCGGGATCGCAAACCGGGCGAGCCCGCCCGTGATGAACCCCGACAGCAGTACCGCGATCACGAAACCAACGCTCATACCCGCTCCGGCGCCGGCCAAGCCGACACCTCCGCTCCTTGATCGGCTCCGTCGAGCCTACGCCTCATACTCGCTCCGGCGCCGGCTCCGGTTCCGCGAACGCCAGCAGCTCGCGCCGGAGCTCCTTGATCTCGTCGCGGAGCTTCGCCGCGTATTCAAAGCGCAGCTCCTCGGCCGCCTGGAACATCTCCTCCTCCAGCGTGATCGCGAGCTTCTCGAGCTCCTCGCGGCTCATGCCCTCGGCCTGGTCGCCGCGACGGCGGCGCGAGCTCGGCACGTGCGGCTGGTCGAGTTGCAGGAACTCGGCGATGTCGGAGACGCCCTTCAGGATCGACAGCGGCTTCGTACCGTGCTCCTCGTTGTAGGCGAGCTGCGTCGTTCTCCGGCGATTCGTCTCCTCGAGCGCGCCCTTGATCGCCTCGGTCTGCTTGTCGGCGTACATCAACACCCGCCCTTCCACGTGGCGAGCCGCGCGCCCGATCGTCTGGATCAGGGCGGTCTTGCCACGGAGAAAGCCCTCCTTGTCCGCATCCAGGATCGCGACCAGCGACACCTCAGGCAGATCGAGTCCCTCGCGCAACAGGTTGACGCCGACGAGCACGTCGTATTCGCCAAGTCGCAGCTCGCGAATGATCTGGATGCGCTCGAGCGTGTCGACCTCCGAATGCAGGTAGCGCGTCTTGACGCCGGCTTCCAGCAGATAGTCCGTCAGGTCCTCGGACATCTTCTTGGTCAGCGTCGTGACGAGCACCCGCTCGTTGCGTTCCTCGCGACGCCGGATCTCGTTCAGGAGGTCGTCGATCTGGTTGCGCGTCGGGCGCAACTCGACCTCCGGGTCGACGAGGTAGGTCGGGCGGATCAGCTGCTCGACGACCTGCGTCGACTGGCGGAGCTCCCACGCGCCGGGCGTGGCCGAGACGAACACCGCCTGCGGCACCTTCTCGAGGAACTCGTCGAAACGCAGCGGACGATTGTCGAGCGCGCTCGGCAGGCGGAAGCCAAAGTCCACGAGCGTCTGCTTGCGCGAGCGATCGCCCTCGTACATGCCACCGACCTGAGGCACGGTCTGGTGTGACTCGTCGACGAAGACGACGTAGTCGGACGGGAAGTAGTCGAGCAGCGTGTGCGGTGCGGAGCCGGCAGGGCGGCCGTCGAGGATCCGCGAGTAGTTCTCGATCCCGTTGCAGAACCCGAGCTCGCGCATCATCTCGAGGTCGTACTCGGTGCGCTGTCTGATCCGGTGCGCCTCGAGCATCATCCCTTTCGACTCGAACAACTTGACCTGCTCTTCGAGCTCATGTCGGATCTCGACTGCTGCGCGCTCGATCGTCGGCGCCGATGTGACGTACTGCGTCGCGGGAAACACCGTGATGTGATCGAGCTTCGAAAGCACCTCGCCGGTGAGGGGGTCGAAGTGTGAGATCTGCTCGACCTCGTCCCCGAAGAACGAGACGCGGTACGCCGTCTCCGAGTGTGCCGGCTGGATCTCGATGATGTCGCCCTTCACCCGGAAGCGGCCGCGCCCCAGGATCGTGTCGTTGCGGGCGTACTGGATATCGATCAGCTTGCGCAGGACGAGGTCTCGGTCGGTCTCCTCCCCGGTGGCCAGGAAAACGATCTTCTTCTCATACTCCTCCGGCGAGCCGAGGCCGTAAATGCACGAGACGGATGCGACGATGATCGTGTCGCGCCGTGTCAGCAGATTCGAGGTCGCAGCGTGGCGGAGACGGTCGATGTCGTCGTTCCGCGAGCTGTCCTTCTCGATGTAGAGGTCGGCCTGCGGCACGTATGCCTCGGGCTGGTAGTAGTCGTAGTACGAGACGAAGTACTCGACGGCGTTGTCGGGGAAGAACTCGCGGAACTCGTTGCAGAGCTGCGCCGCCAGCGTCTTGTTGTGCGCGATCACCAGGGCCGGGCGCTGCACCTGCTCGATGATCCACGCCATCGTCGCCGTCTTGCCGGTCCCGGTCGCGCCGAGCAGCGTCTGATAGCGCTCGCCGGCGCGCAACCCGTTCGAGAGCGCCTCGATCGCCTGAGGCTGGTCGCCGGTCGGGACGTACGAGCTCGAGGTCCTGAGGGGTGGCACGAGGCGACAGGGTATCCCGCGGGCCGGTCCAGACGAGGCCGTCGGGAACGACGGCTACCCTGCGGTGGTGCGCCGGCTGGGTCTCGTGGTCGCGGCGGCACTCGTCGTCACCGCCCATGCGCAGGCGGCGACGCTGGCCGTCGTGCCCCAGAATTTCTCGCCTCTCCGGGCAACGTTGCGCGTGTCCGCGCAGCTCTCGCTCGAGCGGCAGGTCGGCGTGCGCCTCGTCCTGCCCGGCGGCAGGCCGATCGGGTGGATCGTGGCGCCGTCGCGCCGACGCACTCTCGCGATCGGCTGGGACGGGCGCATTGGGGGGAAACGCGTTCCGGACGGCAACTACGACGTTCGCCTCGTCTACGGCTCGAGCGTGCTCGCGACCTCGCCGCTGCGCATCGACACGCATCCGCCGCAGCTCCTTCAACTGCACGCGGACAACGGCAGCACTCCCTTCGCCGGCGACAACGCGCTGCTGACAACCATCAGCCCAAACGGCGACGGCTTCCGAGACGCCGCGAACATCTCGTTCACGCTCAAAGAGGCAGCGACGGTGACCATGAACGTCACCCGCACCGTGAAGATGCCAACGTCGATCTCCACCCTCACCGCGCCGTTCGGCCGCGGCCGTCACACGATGACCTGGGCAGCCGGCCCGAACCTGAATCCGCGCACCTATCTGGTGCAGCTCACGGCTGTCGACCACAGCGGCAACCGCATCGTCTACGGCGCATCGAACGCTTTTGTCGGCCGACACCCGCGGGGCGTGGTCGTGCGCATCCAGGGAATCGATGCCGGGTTTGCGAAGCCCAGCTACCTGCCCGGCGAGCTGGCCAAGATCCACATCGCAACGGATGCGCAGTCGTTGGCACTGCGCGTGTTCCACTCCGGCCCGGAACAGGTGGTCACCTACGCCGACAATCAGTTCGCCGGCGTCGAGGTCGACGAAGGTCCGACGTCGCTTAACTGGTCGGCCTGGCGCAGCAAGCCGCACACGATCGACTTCCACGTGCCGAACCTTCCCAGCGGCCTCTACTACGTCGAGTTCACCGGCGATGACGGGCGCGTCGGGTACGCGCCGTTTGTCGTGCGGCCGGCGGTGCTCGGAGAGACGAGCCGGGTGCTCGTCGTCTTGCCGACGAACACCTGGCAGGCCTACAACTTCCAGGATGTGAACGGTGACGGTTACGGCGACACGTGGTATGCCGGGCCTCCGAACCGCACGGTCGACCTCGGCCGTACGTACATCGCTCGGGGCGTGCCGCCGCGGTTCTACCGCTATGACCTGCCGTTCCTGCACTGGCTGTACTGGTCGGGCAAGCAGGCCGAGTTCATCTCCGACTCCGATTTCGACGACATCGCGAACGGCGACCAACTCGCGGCCGCCTACGACCTGATCGTGTTCGAAGGTCACGAGGAGTACGTGCTGCCGCACGAGTACGACGTCGTGCAACGTTTCCGAGATCTCGGCGGCAACCTCATGTTCCTGTCCGCAAACAACTTCTTCTGGAAGGTCCAGAAGACGAACAACACCTTGCTCAAGATCGGCCGCTGGCGTGACGCCGGCCGGCCCGAGGCGGCGTTGATCGGCGTCGAGTATCGGGCCAACGATGATGGCCAGCACCAAGGGCTCTTCACGGTGCAGTCCAGCGCGTCCGCTCCGTGGCTCTGGGACGGCACCGGCCTGACCGACGGTTCGACGTTCGGCCAGTTCGTCGGCGGTTACGGGATCGAGATCGACGCGCTCGCGCCGGAATCACCTCCGGGGACGCTCGTGCTCGCGCAGATCCCCGACCTCCTCGGGCCGGGGCTGACGGCGCAGATGAGCTACTACGAGACGATCGGCGGCGCAAAGGTGTTCGCCGCAGGCACCCTCGACTTCGGCGGCTCAGCGACGTTCTGGCCGGTGAAACGCATGCTCGACAACCTCTGGGCGAGGCTCAGCCAACCGTAGCCTCTTACTTAGTCTCCCCAGTCGAAGTCGCGGGAGCGCGACCAGAGATTCTCGTCCGACGGCTGGTCGGGATCGGGCGCCGTCGTGGCCGCCTCTTCCGTCGCCTCCGGAACGGGCGCCGGCCCGGGCTCGTCGATGAACGTGTCTTCCGTGGTCGGCCAATCGAGTGAAGTCTCTTCGGCTTCGATCCCCGGAACGCCGTCCATTGTCTCCTCGATCCGGGCCTGCTCTTCGGTCTTGAAGAGCGGATGATTCTCGAACGGATCGTCCGACATGTACTTCCCAAGTGGCATCTCGTGCTCGAGCGCCGCATTGCGTCTCTTCAACTCGAGATGGTCCTGAATCACCTGCGCGAACATCGACGGAGCGTCGACGGCCATGAAATCCTCCTGCTCTGACGCCATATCTCCCCGACGCGAGAGTTTAGACGATCTCCGGCGTCGTTGACTCGCGCGAGACGACCACTCGGTTTCTCCCCTCGCGCTTGGCCTCGTACAGCGCCGAGTCCACGGCGGCGAGCAACTCCGCGAACTCGCGGCACTCCGGGTATGACGCGACTCCGAAACTGGCCGTGACCGACACTTTCCCGCCATCCGGCATATCAACCACCTTGCTCTCGATCGCCAAGCGAGCGCGATCGGCGAGACGCGCGCCGCCCGCCGAATCCGTGCCGGTCAGCACGAGCGCGAACTCCTCGCCGCCCCAGCGGCCCGCAACGTCGCTCTCACGCACCGTCTCGCGCAGCGCAACAGCGAACGCCTTGAGCACCTCGTCGCCGGCCGCGTGCCCGAAGCGGTCGTTCACGCGCTTGAAGTAGTCGAGGTCGGCAAACACGACACACACCTGGTCGCCGAAGCGCGTCGCCCGGGCGAGCTCGGAACGCAGTGTCTCCTCGAGGCTGCGGCGGTTGGCGAGGCCGGTCAGGCTGTCGACCAGCGCCTGCCGCTCGACAATGCGATGGAGCCGCGCATTCTCGAGCGCGACCACGACCTGGTTCGCCAGCGAGGCCGCCGTCTCGACCTGCTCCGCATCGAACGAGTTGGATGCCAGCACGAGCTGTCCAAAGTCGGACGACCCAATGCGAAGCGGGAAAGCGATCCGCTCGGACCCCGCGTCGGGGTCGCCGGCGCGCGCCATGACCCCGTTCGGCCCGAGCACCACCCCACCTGTGGCGCCGGTCGATTCGACCGCCGACTCGACCACGACGCGAACAAGATGCCCAGGATCGTGCGTCGCCATCAACGCCTCGCCGAAGCGCGCGGTCGCATCGCGCATGCGACTGCGTTCGGTCTCGAGCTCGACGAGTCGCTGCTCGAGTTGCACAGCCATGCGGTTGAACGCCGAGCCGAGCTCTGCGAACTCGTCTCGCCCGCGTACCTCGACGCGCTCGCCGAAGCGGCCCTGCGCGATCGCGTTGGCTGCCTCGCCGAGGCGACCCAACGTGCCGACGATCGACCGGCCCAGGAGGTAGGTTGCGACGCCGAAGACGATCAGCGACACGAGCAGGGCGGTGAAGAGCCGTTCCTCGGACGACCGGCCGGCCACGTCGATCGAGCTCTGTCGTGCGAGCACCGCGAAGACGAGGCCCTTCGGTTGAGCGATCGGCGCGGTCTGCAGGCCGCGGTAGTCGCTGCCGCCGACTCGCACACGGGCGGCGTGTCCCGGCTCGAGCGTCAGAGGATCGCCGCGACCGACACCGGCGACGATCCGGCCGAAACGGGCGGCCACAAGCCGGTGAGCCGGCGCAAGCCCGCGATCGAGCTCCCGCATCAGCTCGGCATCGATCGGAACTTGCACGTTCACCGAGCCGAGCACACGCCCGTGATCGACGACTGAAACGGCGCCCGGGCCACCCGCAGCGAAGCTGAACTGTGCGCCCGGATGGGCGGCGACAAGCCTGCGGAGCACACGCTTGTTGTGCCGGCGCAGCGCCTGCTGCAGCGCAGGATCTGCCGCCAGCTGGCGTGCCTGGGCCGTCGCGGCCTCGAGCCGGGTGGCGTAGGCGGCCAGCACACCGCGCAGCCCAGCGTCGAGTGCGGCGTCGGCGCGCCCGGTCTCACTGCGCTTGGTCAGCGAGTCATAGCCGTAGAACGCCACCGCGAGCGGCAGCAGTGCCAGTAGCGCAAACCACGTGACCAGCTTGAGCTTGAAGCTTCCCATTCGTCCTCAAGTCTTCGGCCCGCCCTGCCGATACTCTTTTCTACACGAAGTCATTGTCGGCCAGAACGGGGGAGAACATGAGGGGGTCGTGGTCGCAGCCGGCGGCGGGTGCACTGGTTTGCGCGGTGGTCGCCGGGCTGTTGCTCCTGCCTGGGCAGCTCCTCGGCACGAGCCCCCAGGGAGCCCCATTGAGGCTCGCGGCCGCCCAGGCGCCGTACGCGGTGGAGGCCGCGCCCGCTCCGGTGGTTGTCGAGCACCGTCACGTGACCACCCGGCAGGTCGCCGTCGTCAACGCCACGCCTGCCGCCCAACTCGCAAGCGTCGTCGTCCACCGGACCGTTCCGGCCCCAGCCGCCGTCGTCGTCCATCCGACTACCGCGCCGACCAAGCCGGCGACCCCCCGCTCGACGCGCCACGTGCCGCTGCCGGCAGAGCCGGGCGTCATTCCGACTCCGACGCCGGCCCCGACTCCCGTTCCTCCTCCCGCCCCGGCGCCGACGCCGCCGGCAACAACGCCCGCGGCAGCACCGCCCGTCGCCACGCCTACGACGACGACGACGACGACGACGCCGGCGGTTGCCACGACGCCGCCGCGGGTGCTCGCCGACTCGTCGGGCTCAGGCACCGATGCCGGCTCACAAAGCGGTCACGGCGACCGTGGCAACAACAAAGGCGACGGTGACCATGGCGACCATGGCGACAACGGCAATCACGGCGACGGGCACGGCTCTGGCCACAACAAGTAGCGCAGGTCGGCAGAATGGGGGCATGCCCCGCACAAAGCTCACCCGCCTTGCCCCGATCACGGCCGCCCTGACCGCCTATGACATCTGGCGGCGCCTCCCGCCCAAGCAGCGGAAGTGGCTCACCCAGCAGGCCCGCGAGCACGGCCCGCGCTTGGCCAAGCAGGCGCTGCAGGCTCAGAAGAACCGCCGGCGTCGCTAGAGATTGCCCTCCTAGATCGTCAGCGCGTCGTGCGCGATGCGGTCTTGCTCGATCAGGTGCGCAGTCGGATAGCCCTCGGACGGGCTCGCACGCCAGGGACGGCCGACGTAGCGCAACGGCGCAGCGCCCGACGCTTCCTCGAGCCGGTGGCGAATCGACCGCCAGGGGCCCATGTTCTGCGGCTCCTCCTGCGCCCAGACCACCTCGTCGAGCGCGGTATACGACGCCACGAGCGCGGCCACAGCACTCGTGGGGAACGGGTACAGCTGCTCGATCCGCGCCACGGCGACCGACCCGGCATCCGCGCGGGCATCGTGCCCGACGATGTCGTAATACATCTTGCCGCTGGTGAGGACGAGGCGGCGTACGGCCTCCTTGTCGCGGTGCGCTTCGTCGATCACCGGCTGGAATCCGCCGTCGGCGAGCTCGGCCAGCGTCGAGGTCGCCTCCTTCAGCCGCAGCAGGCCCTTGGGCGTGACCACGACCAGCGGGCGCGCCGTTGCATCGAGCGCCTGCCGGCGCAGGAGGTGGAAATACTGCGCCGCCGTCGTGCAGTTGGCGATGCGCAGGTTCTCCTGCGCGCCGAGCTGCAGGAAGCGCTCCAACCGCGCGCTCGAATGTTCAGGCCCGTTGCCCTCGTAGCCGTGCGGCAGCAGGAGCGACAGGCGGGAGGTCTCGCGCCACTTCGACATGGCCGACGAGATGAACTGGTCGATGACGATCTGAGCGCCGTTCGCAAAGTCGCCGTACTGCGCTTCCCAAAGAACGAGGGCCTCCGGCGCAGCGACCGAATAGCCGTACTCGAAGCCCATGCACGCGTACTCGGAGAGTGGCGAGTTGTAGACCTCGAATGACGCGGAGGCCTCGTCGAGATGCTGCATCGGCGTGTACGTCTCGCCGGTATGCACGTCGTGCAGAACGAGGTGCCGCTGCGCGAAGGTGCCGCGCTGAACATCCTGGCCCGTCAGGCGAACGGGAATCCCGTCGACGAGCAACGATGCGTAGGCCAAAGACTCGGCATGGCCCCAATCGATCCCGCCCTCCGTCATCGCGGTGCGGCGGCGCTCCAGCTGGCGCGCAAGCTTCGGATGGACGCTGAACTCCTCCGGTGTCGAGAGGAGCTCCTCGTTGAGCTCGACGAGCTTGTCCGCTGCCACCGCCGTGATCGGCTCCGAGCCGAATGATCGCGGGATCGCGCCGTCGTGCTGCTCACTCTTGGGGGAGTCGGCGAACGACGCCTTCAAGCGGTCGTGCGCCGCCCGCAGCATCGCCTCGACCTCCGAGACGAACGCTTCGGCCTCGTCGCGCGTCAATACACCCTCATCGATCAGTTGCTCCTCGTAGAGCTCTCGCACCGATGGATGCGCGTTGATCTGCTCGACCATCAACGGCTGCGTGTACGCGGCCTCGTCCTGCTCGTTGTGACCGAACCGCCGGTAGCCGACGAGGTCGATGACGACGTCCTGGCCGAAGCGCCGGCGGTACGCCAGCGAAAGACGCGTCGCGGCGATCGAAGCCTCGGGGTCGTCGGCATTCACGTGGATGATCGGAACGTCGAACCCCTTTGCGAGATCCGACGAGTAGCGAGTCGAGCGGCCTTCGTTGGGATCTGTCGTGAATCCGATCTGGTTGTTCGTGATCAGGTGCAGCGTGCCGCCCGTCGAATAGCCCTCGAGACCGTGCAGGTTGAACGTCTCGGCGACGATCCCCTGGCCGGCGAACGCCGCGTCGCCGTGCAGGAGCACCGGCAGCGCAACCGACGGATCATGCGCGCCGTTGCGCGTCGATCGGTCGGTCTGCTCGGCGCGGGTCCGGCCTTCGACGACCGGATCGACGGCCTCGAGATGGCTCGGGTTGGCGACGAGCCGCACGCCGACCTTCCCGTTCGACGTCGTGCGCGTCCCGTGCGCAGCGAGGTGGTACTTGACGTCACCGGTACCGCCTTCCGGGTCGACGGCGACGGCCTCGATCGTCCGTTCTCCCTCGAACTCGCGCAAGATGTACTCGTAGGGCATCCCGATCGTATGGGCCAGCACGTTGAGGCGACCGCGGTGCGCCATCCCCATCACGACCTCGTGCGCACCCGCCTCCGATGCGAGCTCGATCGTCTCGTCGAGCATCGGGATCATCACATCCAGCCCCTCGAGCGAGAACTGCTTCTGGCCGAGGAAACGCTTGCGCAGAAAGCGTTCCATTCCCTCGACCTCGCAGAGGCGGCGGAACAGCATCTTCTTCTCCTCTGCTGCAAGCGGCTGCCGATACCGGCCGGCTTCGATCGCCTGACGAAGCCAGACGCGCTGCTGGTGGTCGGAGAGGTGCTCGAGCTCGTAGGCGATCGTGCCGCAATACGTTTCCCCGAGTTGCGGCAGCACGTCGGCGAGCGTCTCGCCCGGAACGTGCACGCGCAGGACGGACGCGGGGATGCGCGCCTGTAGTTCCGGCGTCAGCTTCGGCTCGAGCCGTAACGGCTCGAGCGACGGATCTCCGACCGGCTCCGACCCGAGCGGGTCCAGCCGAGCCGCAAGGTGGCCGTGCGTGCGATGGGCTTTGACCAGCGCCATCGCGGCGGCGACGCCGCCGAGCAACTGCGCGTCGGGCGGAGCCTCGGGAGCCGCGACCTGCGCGGGTGCCGGCGCCTCGGCGTGGACGTTGCCGTTGCCGTCCGCTGCTGGTGCAGGAAGCCTCTCGAGGAGGCGTGCGATCCCAGGATGGCTCGCAACCAGGTCGGAGGATCCGCTCTCGAACAGCGCGCGCCACTCCGACGGCACCGCCTCGGGATTCTCGAGGTACTCGTCGAGCAGGGCGCGCGCGTAACCGTCGTTCAGACCGTCGACGTCGTGCGTGCTCACCCCTGTGTTGTACCAGGGGCGTGTGGGTTCCCCTGCTAGTAGAGCGGGTGGTGCGTGATGACCTGGATCGCGGCGCCGACGACGAAGCCGATGCCGACGGCCGCGTAGGCGAGCTTGATCAGCCCCTGCTGATCACGGCTCATCAGCGTGGCGACAACCAGCATGATCAGCGCTGCCGGCGCCAGACGGACCGGCCGGTAGAAGAGCTCGAAGGCGCCGAGGAACAGCGCCCCCGCGGCGAGCAGGCCTGCGACGGTTTCACCCGGGCGCGTGCGATCGTCTGTGGTCGAGCTCACGGCGCGACTCTATCCCGGCGCGCACGGGCAGCGCGGGCCGAATCGCGAGTGCCGTGCGGGCCGCCGCGCCGCGGCCGCGGGGTCGAGGGTCGCCGCCAGGGGCGCCAGACGGAGTACTCGCTCGGGTCGACACCGGGCTCCGGCTCCGCGCGAATGGCGTACCACACAACGAGCCCCAGGTACACGATCGGGATCTTCAGGATCAACATCATGAAGAGGAGCTCCCAGGCTTGGCCCGACATCTGCAGATTGTACAAACCGACACGAGCAGCGGCCGCTGCTCGTCCGGTGAAGATGGGGCGGACGCCCACTAGACTGAGCCGCTGCATGAATGTTGTCGTCACTAATCTCAAGGGCGGGGTCGGGAAGACCACATCGGCGATCTACCTGGCGGCGGTTGCGGTCGCCAAGGGATACGACCCTGTCACGCTCATAGACGCAGACCGGCAGGCTTCGTCGGCCGAGTGGCTGGAGGAACGCCCGTTCGAGGGCGTGACGGTCGTCGAAGCACCCTCGGAACGGATGCTGGCCCGTGCGATGAGCCGACACGAGGGCCTGGCGATCGTCGACACACCCCCAGGGGACGAGCGACTCGTGCAATCGGCCATCAACTCGGCCGACGTCGTCGTCATCCCGACACGAGCCGGAGGGGTCGAGTACCCACGGGTGGTCGTGACGCTCGAAATGATCCCTGCCCGGACACCACGCGGGGTCGTCATCGCCGCCGCGCGGCTCGGCACGAACGACCTCGAGGAGACGATCGCCTGGTGGAAGGCGGAGGACGTCCCGGTTTGGGGCGTGGTCCCGGAACGCGTGGGCATCGCCGCCGGCCCCGAGGCGCGGCTTTACCGTGAAGGCCTCGTCGAATACGACGCGATCTTGCGACGCGCGCTGCGCAAGCGTTGAGCTCTCGATTAGGTTTCGCGGCGATGGCCACGCGAACTACAACGTCGCCTGCTGCGAGAGCCTCGCGGGCCGCACAACGGACGCCATCGAGCACCGCGGCCAGGCGATCGACATATGGGAGAGCTGTCGCGACATGGCAAACGCGGATTCCAATTTCGATCCGATCCGCGCTCAGCCCGCTTTCCACGAACTGATCGGCCGCTGAGCGTCTTCGAGTCTTGAGCGTATTGCTCCGCCCGTCCGGGGAGCGGGAACAGCGCCGGATAGTCTCGAGCCGTGACCGCGTCGGCGCCTGACGTCCAGCGTGCGCGCCGCGGGACCGCGGCCGTGTTCGCCGTGCACGGATGCGTCACGGGCAGCTTCGCCGCGCGCATTCCCTGGATCGCGTCGCACGTCGGCGTCGGCGTCGGGCATCTCGGGATCGCACTCCTCATGCCCGGAATCGGCGCTCTGCTCGCGATGCCCTTCTCGGGCCGTCTTGCCCACCGCTTCACGCTCCGCCCGTTCGTCACGGCGACGATCGTCGGATGGTCCGCCTGCCTCGTCCTCCCTGCGCTGCCGACGTCGCTCGCGGCGCTGTGCGCCGTCCTGATCGTCTTCGGCGCGGTCGCGGGGCTCGCGGACATGGCGATGAACGCCGAGGGCGTCCTCGTGGAGAAGCTGTTCGGCCGCTCCGTGATGTCGAGCTTCCACGGCTTCTGGAGCGTCGGCGTCCTCGTCGGGTCGGCCGTGTCGGCGCTCGCGTCACACGCCGGCATCGACACGCGCCTCCAGTTCGCGGTCGAGGCGCTCGTTCTCGCCGCCATCGGCGCGGCGGTCGCGCAGGTCCTGATCGAGGACCCGACGGCGAGCGACGCGCCGGCGCCGCCGCACTTCGCACTCCCGACCCGCCCGGTACTCCTGATCGGGCTGATCGGTCTCTGCGCGGTCTTCGGCGAGCAGGCCGGGACGGACTGGTCGGCGTTCTATATCCGAAACGAGCTCGGCGGCTCGGCGAGCGTCGCAGCGCTCGCGGTCTCGGCGTTCGCCGTCGCGATGGCGACGGTCAGGCTCATGGGCGACCGCGTGGTCCGCAGGCTGGGGTCGGTTCGCACGGTCAGGCTGTCGGGAGCGTGCGCCTTCGTCGGTGCCCTCGCGGTCGTGCTTGCCCCGAGCCTGGCCATCGGCCTCGCAGGCTTCGCGCTGCTCGGGATCGGCGTGGCGGTCGTCGTCCCGCTCGTGTTTGCGGCGGCGGGGCGAGTGGGCGCACATCCCGCTCGCAGCATCGCCGGCGTCGCCGTCGTCGCCTATGCGAGCGGTCTTGTCGCGCCCGGAGTGATCGGCGGCATCGCGTCGGCATCGACGCTCACGACGTCGTTCTGCCTCGTCGCGGCCCTGGTCGGAATCATCGCGCTGGCCGCGGGAGTGCTTCGCCGGGACGACTAGCTGCAATCGGTGCCTCAGTAGAGGGTGTAGCCGGAAGGAGCGACCGCCGTGGGCGCACCAGCCTCCTCTGAGACGAGGAGCAGCCCCGGGACCGGCGCGACGCTCAACCGCGCCGCCAGGGCGACGGCGACGAGTGCGCGCGCGGAGCCCGGAATCTGCACGCGTACCTCACCCTCGGCCCGTGCGAGCTCGCCCGCAAGCGCCGCGGCGGCGGCGTCCGGCGTCATACCGGCAACCGGGCCGATCTCGCCGGCGGTTGCATAGGAGTAGGCGTCGCCCCACTCCGACCGCCGGGCGAAGCTCGACCAGTACTGATGGTCGACTCGACGATCGAAGCCGTACGACGCCCCGTCGACGGCCGCCAGATCAACCGGGCCCGGCGTGGCGGCGACCGGAATCGGGCTCGGCCGCCCCGTGAACGTCAGCACCGGTGTCGCGGGCAGAAGACCACGTCGTCCGTAGAGAACGTTCGAGACCGGCTGGATCGCATCCGTCATCGTTCGGCGTCGTGCCCGCGGCGGCCCCCAAACGGCGTCGAGCAGCGCCGAGCCGACGCCACGACCGTGCGCAACCGGCGCAATGAACAGCGATGCGAGGTACCAGTCGTCGTCCCGCGTCCACGACGAGCCGAAGCCGACGACTGCGCCGTTCTCTTCAGCGACGACCGATGTGCCGGTCCGGCGAATGTGGCCCTGCAGCGCGCTGAACACCTCGAGCGGCGGGGCAGGCGGGTCGAAGCCGTGCGGCTCGAAAACACCGGCGATCGCGGCGATGAAGATCGCGTGGAGTGTCGGCAGGTCGCCGTCGGCCGTGGGGCGAAGCTCCACGACCTCGACGATACGTCAGTGCAGGGTGACCCGAATCAGGAACGTCAGGGCGAGGCCGAGCACGAGCCACACCAGAACCGTCACCGTGAGCCACTTCGGCGGCATCTAACCGGCCGGCACCGTCAAGTAGAGAACATCGTTGTTCGTGTAGAACGGCGACGTCGTGACGACCCACAGCGCGTGCCCTTCGAACGTGGCAGAGGTGTATCCGACACCGCCGCCGCTCTGCCACGCGGGGCCGGCGTTGCAATAGATGAGCCCACCGGTGTCGCAGCCGTGCGCTGCAATCGAAACACTCGTGATGATGCCGTAGCGCTTGCAGTAGTTCACCACCAGGTAGTGCCTGACCGTCGCGATGAACGGGATGCCCGAAGAATGGTCGACCGTCAGCTGCGTACATCCCGTCCAGCCCCCGTTGTTGTCACACTGCGGGCCGCAAAGGACGGGGGGCGGGGCCTTGGCGGCGGCCACCGCCGGAACCGCAAGTGCGGCCACCATCCCGATCATGAGCAGAGCCTTGCGCACGTTCGCCTCCTTCCGTTGTCTTTGGCGACAACCTACGGGGAGCTCGCGCACGTGTCTGTGACGGGTTCGTGCCGATAGCGTGACAAGGTGAACGGCGTCGCCCAAGTAGCCCAAATGAACGTCTCCGAGGCCGACGATGTGCGGGCGCTGCTGCGCGCGTACGCCGCCTCGCTCCCATTCGAGCTCGACTTCCAGGACTTCGACCGTGAGCTCGCAGAGCTGCCCGGCGCCTATGCGCCACCACGCGGCGCCCTGCTCGTCGCGCGGGTAGAGGGCGAAGCGATCGGCTGCGTTGCGCTGCGGCCCCTGATCGGCGACACCTGCGAGATGAAACGGCTCTTCGTCCTCCCCGCCGCGCGTGGAACGGGCCTCGGCCGCCGCCTTGCCGTCGCGATCGTCAGCGAAGGGCGCCGACGTGGCTACGCCCGAATGCGGCTCGACACGACGCCCGGCATGGAGACCGCGCAGGCGCTCTACGAGGAGCTCGGCTTCGAGGAGATAGCCCCTTACACTCGCAACCCGGTGGCGGGGACACGGTTCCTCGAGCTAGAGCTCTGAGACGTCGGCGCGGATCGGATCGAAGTCCGGGTCGTTCTGTGCCAGCTCGCGAAACGACGGATCGAGCTGAATCGCCCGCCGGAGCTCCGTCAGCGCGGCATCGCGTCTGCCTGCAAGCGACTCATAACACGCAAGGTTGTAGAGCATTCCGGCGTCCTCCCTGCGCGAAAGCGCTTCGCGCAGTGTGTCGGCAGCGCGCGCACTGTCGCCGCGCTCGTAGAACCCGTGCGCGCGACGTTGGGCCTCCCAGGCGGTCCACAGGCCGACAAGACGACGCAGCTCGGTAATCGGTTCGACGTGATCCTCGACCCGCAGGTCGCAGACCCGGTCGATGCCTTCCCGCGAATCGGCCCGTGCCCCTACGCGCTCGACGACGACAGCCGCGGACTGCTGCCCGCGCTTGTCACCGCCCGCCGCCTGCCCGGCCTCGAGCGCGGCGACCAGCCGTTCGACGAGCGATCCAATTGTTTCCTCGTACGCACGCGCCATCTCGTCGACGACGGATGAGCCCGCGAGGATGTTGCCTTGCGCTGCGAAGCCCGCGCCGATTCGATGGCCCGCCCAGTCGTTGCACTGCGCTCCGGTGAACGCCGCGGCGCGGCCGTCCGCGGTGACGATCCCGAGCTGTCGCGTCTCGCGCCCGGGATCATCGGCCAGGACGCGCTCGAGCGCGTCCTCCGGTGACGCACCTCGATCGAGCTCCTCCAGCGCACGCGGCCCGAAGGCGGCGACCCCAGCCGCTTGCGTCGCGACGGCACCCACGCCGGCACGCGCCCATGGAACGACGGAGCCGACGGAGAAGTAGCGCGACTGCACTGCGCAGCCGACCTCGCCGGCCTCCAGATCGGCGGCAACGATCGAGAAGGTGCTCTTACGCCTGGTGACGCTCACGGTAGGCATGCACCTTGGCACGGTTGCCGCAGCTCTGCATCGAGCACCATGCGCGCGAGCGGTTCTTCGCAGTGTCGAGGAATGCGAAGCGGCAGTCGTCGGCGCGGCACGCTTTCAGGCGGTCCCACGAGCCGTCGGACATGCCGGCCGAGACCTCACCCAGGATGCGGCCGAGCGCGCCCCGCACGCCGCCGTTCCGCGGCTCGATCCGCGCCGCGCCGTCTGCGAACCGGACTCCGAGGAACGCGCGACAAGCCGCATCGTCGATCACCTGCACCGCAGCGGTGACGTCGCACTCGCAGTCGTTGTGGGCCCAGAGGAGGTCACGCAGCGCCTCCCGCACGCGCCGCGCCTCTTTCAGATCGGCAGCCGTGGCACGGCCCCCCGGCTCGAGGCCGCGCGCGTCGAGCCACTCGAGGAGCTGGCCGGGCGTCTGCAAATCCTCTCGATCGGGGCCGGAGCCGGCTGTGTTAACGAAGTCGATGACCAGGTCGGAATTCACCATTCACCTTGCTTAGGAGGTTACGTAACTGCTATTATGGTATCACTGGTTACCGAGGGAGGGAAGGCAATGGCAATGCACCCGGAGATCATGAAAATCATGGCAGCAGAGCACGTGAAGGTGCTTCAGCAGGACGCCGTGCGGTACGTACGGGCGATGCAGCGCGAACCGGCCGCCGACACCCGGGACGTGGAGCTGCGCCTGTGCCGGGTCGGCGACGATCCCGAGCTCGAGCGTCTCGCCGAGCTGGAAGGACGCCCTCTCCCGTTCGGGCGCCTCGTGGTCGCAGTCGTCCGTGGCCGACTGGTTGCCGCCCTCCCGATCTCCGGCGGGTGCGCGTTGGCCGATCCGTTCACGCGCACCGCGCACCTCCTGCCCCTGCTCGAGCTACGTGCGGCGCAACTCCGTGAACCGAAGCCGCGCCGCCGGCTGGTCCCCCGCTCCCTCAGCCTGATTCGCGGGTCGATCCAGGGGTAGTCCCCAGAAGTGCCGCCGGAGCCGCGCCTGCGGCTGCGCGACTCCGGCGACCACTGGGGGAGTCATACGACAGTTAGAGACGCCGGCCCGGGAAGCCGGTTGATCGACGTCGGCGATGTGGGTGATCGACGATCTATGCGATCGAGGGCTCGCGCAGGCGGTCTCCCGCCGACGAAGAACGCGCGGCCTCGACGAAAGCTGCCGCGTCGTTCGAGAGCGGTTGCAGCCGACTCCAGACTGCAGCGATCGTCCGCGACGCGATCACGCCCTTCGCGAGCTCGACCACTTGTGTCTCGGCGCGGCGTTCGTCGGTGGCGAGCCGCGGCAGCACGGCTGCGCCGAGCCCGGCCGCCACGAGGCCCTGCACCCCCGCACCGGTCTCGGCTTGGAGCACGAAGTTCGGTTCGACGCCGTGCGTGCGGAGTTGTTCCTCGACGTGTCCACGCGAAGGCGCATGCGCGACAAGAGGCAGTCGTGCGAGCTCATCGCGCGTGATCGGCTTGTGGTGGCGCGTCAGAGGCGCTCCCGACTGGAACATGACGACAAACGGATCGATGCAAAGCGGCGCGGCGACGAGCGGCCCCTTCGGCAGCGGAGTCTCGGTGAGGGCGAGATCGAGCTCTCCACGCACGAGCGACGTCAGCAACGCAACCGTTGACGAGTTCTCGTTCAGCGTCACAGGTGCTCCGTACACGCGCAGCAGCGACGGCACGAGACGCGCGAGCAGATCCGGCGTCGCGCCGACCCGCAGCGCAGCATTGCCGTTCCCATCGAGCGCGGCCAGGTCAGCCTGCGCTGCACGGACGCGGGCGATCACAGCATCGGCATGAGCGAGCATGATCTCGCCGGCGTCGGTCAGGGCGAGCGGGCGCGTTCCCCGCGACCGATCGATCAGGCGCTTGCCGGTCAGGCTCTCGAGCGCGGCGATCTGGTGGCTGATCGCCGACTGCACGTACCCGAGGCGCGTGGCAGCGCGCCTGAACGACCCCTCGCGCGCCACCGCGTCCAGGGCGACCAGGTGTCGCAGCTCGACTCCCGACCACCATTCCCCTGCCATTTCAGGGGTGTGACGACCGTTACGAGCGTGAGGCCGTCGGAGTTCCGCTCCATAACACCTTCTTAACACGGATGCTCAGAGCGGATGTGG
>DATBBH010000029.1:0-26281 GCA_036271075.1 Gaiellaceae bacterium
GGCTCGCCCGGCACGTCGAGGAAGCCGAATTGCGTCGCGTCTTCAACCTCGGCATCGGCTGGTGTGCCGTCGTCGCCGACCCGGAGCCAGACGACCTCGTGATCGGTCGCATCGGGTGATCGGCGTTCTCGTCAGCGGCAAAGGCACCAACCTGCAGGCGCTGATCGACGCGGGGCTGCCCGTCAGCGCGGTCGCATCGAATCGGAAGGACGCCTACGCGCTGGTGCGGGCCCGCGAGGCGGGCCTGCCGGCGGCCACGTTCAGCCTCGACTGCCACGCTGACCGCGCCGAGCGCGACCTCGTGCTCGCGACGTGGCTGGAAGAGCACGACGTCGAGCTCGTCGTGCTCGCCGGATACATGCACCTGCTCACCGAGCCGTTCTTGCGGCGTTTCCCGGGGCGGGTCGTCAACGTCCACCCCTCGTTGCTGCCGGCGTTCCCCGGTGCGCACGCGATCGACGATGCGCTCGCTGCAGGCGTGGAGACGACCGGCGTGACCGTCCACCTGGTCGACGAGGGCCTCGACACGGGGCCCGTGCTGGCGCAGGAAGAGGTGGCGGTCGAGCCACGCGGGACACTCGTCGAGCGCATCCACGCAGTCGAGCACCGCCTGCTGCCCGAGGTCGTGAGAGGGCTGTGCCTCACCGCGCACTGATCCGCGTGTACGACAAGGACGGCATCGACGAGTTCGCGCGCGAGCTCGTCGAGCTGGGCTGGGAGCTCGTCTCTTCTGGCGGCACGGCGACGTTTCTCGCCGAACAGGGCCTGCCCGTCTCCACGGTCGAAGATGTGACCGAGGCACCGGAGATGCTTGGCGGTCGAGTCAAGACGCTGCACCCACGCATCCATGCAGGTATCCTCGCGCGCCGCGAGCGTGACGAGGACATGCAGGCCCTCGAGGAGCAGGAGATCCAGCCGATCGACCTCGTCTGCGTCTCGCTCTATCCGTTCGCCTCGGTGGCCGGGCGACGCGGCGCAACCGAGCCCGAGATCGTGGAGATGATCGACGTCGGTGGCCCATCGATGCTCCGTGCGGCCGCGAAGAACTTCACGCACGTCACCGTCGTTTCCAACCCGGCGCAGTACGGCGACGTGCTGACGGAACTGCGCGAGCGCGGCGGCACCACGCTCGAGACACGCAAGCGGTTTGCGCGCGAAGCGTTCGAGACGACCGCCGCCTACGAAGCGACGATCGCGAATTGGTTCGGGGAGACGCAGCCGTTCCCGGAACAACTGACGATCGCGCTGCGGAAGGTCTCCGACCTCTCCTACGGCGAGAACCCACATCAGGCGGCCGCCTATTATCGCGAGCTCGGCGCCCGTCGAGATCTGCTGTCGCAAGTCGAGCAACTCGGCGGCAAGGAGCTCTCGTACAACAACCTGGCCGACCTCGAAGGAGCACGGCGTGTCGCACGCGAGTTCACGCTGCCCGCAGCCGTGATCGTGAAGCACGCGAACCCGTGCGGCGTTGCGGTGGCGGCAACGATCGAGGAGGCATGGGAGCGCGCGCTCGCAGCCGACCCGGTCTCGGCGTTCGGCTGTGTGACGGTCCTGAACCGCCCGGTCAGCGCCGAGCTGGGGGCGCGGATCGCAGAGCACTTCGTCGAGGTGGTGCTCGCGCCGGAGTACGACGACGCGGCAGCCGATGCTCTGCGGGCCAAGAAGGCGCTGCGCATTCTGGTCGATCACGAACGCCGCTCCGAAACACCGGGCGAGCGCGACTACAAGCGAGTGCTCGGCGGCTTGCTCGTCCAGGACCGCGATAGCGATGTCGAGGACCGCGAGACGATGCGGGTTGCGACGGGCGAGCTCGACGAGCAACAGTGGGGCGACCTGCTCTTCGCGTGGCGCGTCTGCAAGCACGTTTCGTCGAATGCGATCGTGCTCGTCCGCGACCTGCAGACGATCGGCGTCGGCGCGGGTCAGATGAGCCGCGTCGACGCGGTTCGGATCGCCGTCGAGAAGGCGCAGGAGCACGGACATGAGACGGCGGGAGCGTCTCTGGCGAGCGACGCGTTCTTCCCGTTCGCCGACGGACCACAGCTCGCCCTCGCTGCAGGCATCACGGCCCTCATCCAGCCGGGCGGCTCGAAGCGCGACGACGAAGTCGTCGCAGCGGTCGAAGCCGCAGGCGCCGCCATGGTCTTCACCGGTCGAAGGCATTTCCGTCACTGATGACGACGGCGGCCTCACACCGGATCGGACGCGACGAGATCGTGTGGTCCTTCGGCCCGCACATGGACCCCGTCCTCGAGGTCGCGCCGGGCTCGATCGTCACCCTCGAGACGAACGACTGCTTCACCGGCCAGATCCAGAGCGAGGCCGACCTCGTGACGGAGATCGACTTCCAGCAGGTCAACTCCGCAACCGGCCCGATCGCCGTGATCGGCGCCGAGCCCGGCGACTCACTCGTCGTCGAACTGCTCCAGGTGCAGCCCGCGGAACGCGGTTTCGCCACGCTGATCCCAGGCATCGGGCAACTGATCGACCAGGTGCGCTCGCCGGTGACACAGGTGTTCCGCGTCGAGGGCGACACCGTGCACATGAACGACCGCATCTCGTTCCCGCTGAGACCGATGGTGGGCGTGATCGGCGTCGCAACCGACGGCGAGACCCTTGGCAACGGATTCGCGGGACGGCACGGCGGCAACCTCGACAACCATCTCCACGGCCCGGGCGCGAAGGTCTATCTGCCCGTACGCCAACCGGGCGGGATGCTCGCGATCGGCGACATGCACGCGTCCATGGGCGACGGCGAAGTGTGCTTCACCGGCGTCGAGATCGCAGGCGAGGTGACGATCCGAGTCGACTTGCTCAAGGGCAAGCAGGGAACCTGGCCGGTCACCGAGCTGGCCGAGAGCTGGGCCGTCCATGGCACCGCCGGCTCCGACTTCATGGAGGCGCTCGACCGCGCCGTCGAGGAAGGCGCGCGCTTCCTCGTCGACCAATGGGGCTTCTCGATGGAGGAAGCCTTTATCTTCCTTTCGGTGGCTTGCGACGCCAACATCTGCCAGGCCTGCCGACCGCAGGAATTCTCGACGATCGCTCGCGTTTCCATTCCTAAGATCTCAGCGACACCTCGTCCGTTCTCGTAGGAGGATCCCCATTGGCCGAGCTCGACCCGAATCGCTGGAAGGCGCTCGCGATCGTCTGCGCAGCGTTCTTCATGACCGTCCTCGATGTGTCGATCGTCAACGTTGCGCTGCCGTCGATCGGCAAGTCGCTCCACTTCTCGGAGCAGGGTCTTCAGTGGGTGATCACCGCATATGCAATCACGTTCGGGGGGTTCCTTCTACTCGGCGGACGCGCCGCCGACCTGCTCGGGCGCCGCCGCGTCTTTTACGTCGGTGTCGCCGTGTTCACGATCGCGTCGTTCGTCTGCGGTCTCGCGTGGTCGGAGGGCGTGCTGATCGGAGCGCGCGCAGTGCAGGGCTTCGGCGCGGCAATCATCACGCCGGCCGCGCTGTCGATCGTCACGACCAGCTTCGAGGAGGGGCCGGAGCGGAACAAGGCGCTCGGCATCTGGGGCGCGATCGGCGGGTCCGGAGCAGCGGTCGGCGTGCTCGCCGGCGGGATCCTGACCAAGACTCTCGGATGGGAATGGATCTTCTTCGTCAATGTTCCGGTCGGCGCGCTGGCGCTCGTCCTTGCGCCACGCTTCGTGCGCGAGAGTCGCTCCGACCGCGACCAGTCGAACGACGTCGCCGGAGCGGTCACGATCACGGCGGGCCTTGCGCTGCTCGTCTACGCAGTCTCCGAGGCGCCGAGTCACGGTTGGGGCTCGGCCTGGACGATCTCGCGGCTCGCCGCCGCCGCCATCCTCTTGATCGCGTTTGTCGTGATCGAGTCGCGGGCGAAGGACCCGCTGATGCCGTTCCGCATCTTCCGCGTGCGCACGGTCGCAGGCGCCAACGTCGCAGGCCTCTTCCTCGGCGCAGTCGTCTTCGCGAACTTCTTCCTGCTGACCCTCTATGTGCAGCAGGTGCTTCACTGGTCGGCGCTGAAGACCGGCGTGACGTTCGTCGCCACCGCCGGCACGGCGATCATCTGGGCGGGCCTCGCGCAAGCGCTCGTCACGCGAATCGGTGTGAAGCCGGTGATGGCCGTCGGCTTCGTCGCGATGATCGCCGGGATGCTCTGGTATGCGCAGGTGCCGGCGGACGCCTCGTACGTATCGGATCTGCTCCCCGGCTATCTGCTCGTCGGGTTCGCGCTGCCGTTCACCTTCATCCCTGTGTCGATCGCAGCGCTTGCGGGAGTGGAGCGGCACGAAGCAGGCCTGGCATCGGGCTTGATCAATACCGCCCAGCAGGTCGGCGGCGCCGTAGGCGTCGCAGTCACCTCGTCGATCTCGATCAGTCACTTCAACCACCTGATCGAGTCGGGCACCCCCTACCCACAGGCATTCACCTCAGGGACGCAGTGGGCGTTCTGGCTGACCGCCGGCGTTGCGGTGGCCGGTCTCATTGCAACGTTGATACTGATTCGCCCCGACGAGATCAGTTCGGTGGAAGAGGTGACGGTGACCGCGTAAGCGGCCACCGTCGACCAGCTTCACTTGCAGCTCACCCGCGGGTTCCACATCGCGAAGAGGCCGGCCGGGTTCTGCTGCCAGAACCAGGCGTGCAGCGAGTAGTACGCCGGGAGGCCGAATCGGTTGCCTGCCGGAGTGAAGTTGAACCTCTGCCCGAAGAGCGACGGCGGTGACGCGTGGTGCGCATCCCAGGCCGACTTCAGGACCACGTACTCGAGGGCGGCGAGCTGCAGCTTGCCGCCGGCCAGCGGCCGGTAGACGAGCGCTTCGGGAGCCGTCACCTTCAGCTTTCCGTCCGCGACGAGCGAGCTCTTCGCGTAGTGGACGCCCATCGCGCCCATCGCCGGCATCGAATCCATTGCGATGCACGCGATTCCCCGCTTGTCCTTCAGGAGGCGGTAGCCCGCCTGCTTCGCGACGGTCAGGTCATGGAACTGCGCGGTCGCGTTCGCGGCGGCAATCCGGCTGTCGCTACTGCCTGAGCCTGCCGAGGCGATGGTGGCGAGCGCTGCGATCCCCAGCGCGACCGCCAACGCCGCGACGAGCACGTTGAGGCTTCTCGAACTTCGTTTCATTGCTTGCTCCTTCGTCGTAGGTCAACCCACCCGACGGTAGGAGCACCGCGCCCAGCGCACATGGGCGGGCGCCACCCAACTTGGAACGCGCCGCTACTGATCTTTCAGGCGGCGACGAGCCCGAGCTCTGACGCTCGCCGTGCAGCATCGCGTCGCGTCGCGGCGTCGAGCTTGGTCAGCACCGCCGCAACGTGATGCTCGGCAGTCCGTAGCGAGACGACGAGCTGCTCGGCGATCTCGGCGTTGGTCAGCCCGCCGGCCAGCAGCGTGAGCACCTCGAGTTGCCGGGCGGTGAGGCCCGCGGGGTTCGCGCGTGTCGTCTCGCGCGGACCGCGCGGGACGCTCAAGCCGAGCTTCCGCAGTCGGCGCGCGGCACGGCGAGTCAAGGGGCCGGCGCCAAGCTCGCGTGCGATCTCGATCGCCTCGGCCAGGGCCTCCTCCTCGTCGAGCAGCGAGAGCATCAGTGCACGGTCGTAGCTCCAGCCGATCTCCCCGAAGGCAGCCGCCGCGGCGCCCCAGTCGCCGCGGATCATCGCCGCGTAGGGCGTGTCGCGTCGAAGATCCAGGCCCGCGTCGATACCCGCAAGCGCCGCCGTGGCGAGGATGCGGAACCCCTCGTCCCCGATCGATTGACGCTTGACGCGGATCCCATCCACGAGCTGCCGCAGCCGGTCGGCGGGCATCCGACTGTTGACCGTCAACGCGAGCTCGGTCGTGAGCTCCAGCACCGGCATGAGCCGCTGCAGATCGCCGGCCCGCTCCGCCCGTTCGGCGAGGTCCGTGAGCCGCTCCTCGGCATCTGCGTCTCCGCGACGCACGGCCAGCTCGGCGAGCACGGTCTTCGCGAGCAGCTCGGGCACCGTCCCGCGCCTCCGAATCTGTGCGGACGCGATGCGCTCCGCGTCATCCCATTCACCGGCGCGAAGCCGCAGCCAGGCGACGGTCGTCTCGATGTACGGCAGGAGATTGTGCACCTCGTGCTCTCTGGCGTAGTCGACCGCGAGCTCCGCGTAGCCGATCGCGGACTGCGGCCTTCCCCAGATCATCAGCGTGTAGCCCAGGTTCGCGAGCGAGCGCGCGGCCTCGTGCCGGTCTCCGATGGCGTGGGCGGCACTGTGCGCCTCCAGCAGCGGCGCGGTCGCGTCTGGATCGAGCTGGAGGCGCGCGGACGCGATGTTCACCAGTGCGTGGACTCGCGCGTTTTCGGCGCCGATCCGGGTGGCGAGCGCGAGGCCACGCTCACCCCACGCGAGCGCACGCGGCTCATCGTGGGCAAGCATGGCGAGCTGCGCGACGCTGCTGTAGGCGCACGCGAGCTCGGCCGTGTCGCCCAGCGGTTCGAGGATCGCGACCGCCTCGGCGGCTTTCTCGCGCGCCGGCACGCCCTCGCCCAGAAACCAGTGGAGGCGAGAGAGAACGCGAGTGCAGCGGCCGAGCGCCTCCTGGTCGTCCAGCTCGCACCAGATCGGGATCGCCCGCTCAGTTGCGGCGAGGGCAGGAGCGATGCGGCCCGCGTAGTAGCCGGCCTCGGTGAGCTCCTCGAGCAGCATGGCTTGCTCGCGCCGCGGCAGACGGTCGACGAAGTCGACCGCACGGTGGAAGTGGGCGTACGCCTCACGGTTGGCGCCGACCGCCGCGGCCCGGCGCGCGGCGATGCGGGCGTACGTGGCGATGACCTCGTCCGCGCCCGCTGCCTCCGCATGGTGGACGATGTCCGCCGGATCACCGTTCGTGGCGAGGAGAACATCGAGGATCTCATGGTGGAACCGCCGCCGGGCGGCGACCGGGATGCTCGCCGCAATCGCGTGCCGGGCGAGTTCGTGGCGGAAGTGCACGTACCGCGGGCCGACCTCGAGCAGCTGCCGGCGCTCCGGCTCCTCAGCCGCCTCAGGCCAGTCGGGCACCAGTGCAGCCAGGATCGAAATCGGAATGCGACGCGGCACGACCGACACGAGCTCGACGAGCCGCCTGGCCGGGAGCTCGAGCCGCGACGCACGGCCGAGCACCGCGCTCGCCACCGAGGGCGGCAGATCTCCGGCGTCGCAGTAGGAAAGGAGCTCGCTGACATAGAACGGGTTGCCCCCGGTCGCGCCGTAGACGTCTACGCCGGCCGCGCCGTCGGCCAGCGCGACGACGGTGCTCTCCGACAGCGGCGCAAGCTCGATGAAGACGGAGTCCGCAGCAGGGATCGCGCCGAGCGCTGCATGGAGCGGGTGATCTGGTGCGGCCTCCCCGACGCGCACCGTGAGCACGAGCAATGCCGGCAGCGAACCGATCCGCCGGCCGAGGATCGTGATCGCGTCGAGCGTCGCGTCGTCGGCCCAGTGCACGTCCTCCAGGATCAGCACCGTCGGCGACCGCCCGAGCTCGAGCTCGGCGACCAGTAGCGGATGAATGTCGTGCGGCGGCGCACCCGCTGCGATCGCCTCGTCGAGCTCGGCGGAGACGCACCCGGCGAGGTCGCGGAACGCGCCGAGCGGGCGCGGGATCGAGAGGTCGTCGCAGGTGCCGAGCAGCACCCGTGCGTCGGGGCCGAGGTCGTTCTGGAAACGCGTGACGAGGGCCGTTTTGCCGATTCCGGGCTCACCGGTGACGAAGACGACGCGGCCACAGCCGCGCGCCGCCGCTTCGTGCGCCTGTGCGAGCGCAGTCAGTGCCTCATCGCGTTCCAGCAGTTCCACTAGACGAACCTCCCGCCAAAAGATCGGTACCCGGTGCGCCGAGATAGGCACTGCCCGCCCATGCGGTTGGGCACGGTCGAACCTACGGTCATAGGCATGCATCCGGTTTTCAGTGAAGCGATCGCCCGGGAACGCCGGCGCGACCTCGAACGAAGCCTCCGCCACTCCTTCCTGCGGGGGGACAAGAGACCGGCCCCGGCGGCTCCGCCGGGGCCGGTCTCCGGCAAGTGGCGCCGCGCACTCGCGGCGGTGGGCTCGATTGCAGGCATCAGCTAAGCGGGTCAACGCTGCCCGCAGCGGTAGGCTTCCCGCCGCGATGGCGGATGCGTACCCGACGATCATCGACCTGGTCGGCTCGACGCCGATCGTTCGCCTCGACCGCGTCTCGCAGGACGTGCCCGGCACGATCCTCGCGAAGCTCGAGTTCATGAATCCCGGCGGCTCGAACAAAGATCGAATCGGGCTCGCGATGATCGAGGCGGCCGAGCGCGAGGGCAAGCTGAAGCCGGGCGGCACGATCGTTGAGCCGACCTCGGGCAACACCGGCGTCGGTCTCGCGATCGCCGCGGCCCAGAAGGGCTACCGGTGCATCTTCGTGATGCCGGACAAGATGAGCCAGGAGAAGATCTCGATGCTCCGCGCGTACGGCGCCGAAGTCGTGATCACGCCGACGGCAGTCGAGCACGACTCGCCGGAGTCGTACTACTCCGTCTCATCCCGTCTCGCCGAGGAGATCCCCGCCGGCTTCAAGCCCGACCAGTACTCCAACATGGCGAACCCCGAGGCGCATTACCTGACCACGGGGCCGGAAATCTGGGAGCAAACCGCAGGCGGCATCGACGCGATCATCATGAGCGTCGGCACGGGCGGCACGATCAGCGGCGTCGGCCGCTACTTCAAGGAGCGCAAGCCCGACGTGCAGATCGTGGGCGTCGATCCGGAGGGATCGGTCTATACCGCGAAGAGCGAGAGCGACCTGCATCCGTACCTCGTCGAGGGCATCGGGAAGGACACCTGGCCCGAGACGATGGACCCGCAGATCGTCGACACGTGGATTCGCGTGTCCGACCGGGAGTCGTTCCTCGCTGCGCGACGCATGGCCCGCGAGGAAGGACTGCTGGTCGGCGGCTCGTCGGGCTCCACGATCGCCGCCGCGTTGCGGTACGCGCGGCAGCTGAGCGCGGAGTCGCAGGTGCTCACGATCCTGCCCGACTCGGGCCGCTCGTACCTCTCGAAGTTCCTCGACGACAACTGGATGATCGAGCACGGCTTCCTCGAGCGGTCCGCCCCCGCACCCACGGTCCGAGAGCTGCTGGCTGCAAAGCCGGGCGACACACCCGCATTCGTCACGATCTCCGCGCACCAGAAGGTTGCCGAGGCAATCAGCGTCATGGAGCGCTATTCGATCTCACAGCTGCCTGTCGTTCGCGACGGTGAGGTCGCATCGCTCACGGATGTGATCGGCTCCCTACAGGACCGCGCGCTGCTCGACCTCGTGTTCAAGAACTCCGACGCGCTGCATGAAGACGTCGCAGTGGCGATGCAGGGCCCGCTCACCGCAGTCGACGCGGACGAATCGGTGGACGAGATCGTCACCGCCCTTACCGGCGGGACGAATGCAGTCGTCGTCGCGGACAAGGGCAAGCCCGTTGGCGTCGTCACACGCTCCGACCTGCTCGAGTACCTCTCACGCCGCTAGCGCGTGGCCGCGAGCATCAGTGCGATCCGGCGCCTGGTCGTCGGGTCACAGGGGTACTGCGGGCGCTTCCGGCGCGCAGGCGACGACGACGTCGAGTCGCTGATCAAGCGGCTGACGGCCGTGCAGCTCGATTCGATCTCGACCGTCGACCGCGCGCACCGGCTGACGATCAGCTCGCGCGTCGGCGCGTTCCCGGAAGCGATCGTCGTACGCTTGCTGCGTGAGGGACGCGTCTTCGAGTACTGGGCGCACGAGGCGTCGCTCCTCCCGATCGAGCTGTGGCCGCACGTCCGGCACCTGATGGACGGTGGCGGGCACTGGGGCACGCACGACCGGGCGCTGAAGCAGCACGCAGACCTCGTCGAGCCAATCCTCGAACGAATCCGCAGCGAGGGGCCGTTGGCCTCGCGCGACTTCGAGGGAACGGGGGCCGAGGACATGGGCGGGATGTGGAACTGGAAGCCAGCGAAGATGGTGCTCGACGCGCTTTGGGACCGTGGCGTGCTGGTGATCGGCGAGCGGCGCAACTTCCAGCGCTCCTACGACCTCGCGGAGCGCGTGATCCCGAAGCGGTGGCTCGAAGCGCCGGTGCCGAGCGAGGCCGAGACGCTGCAGGAGTGGGCGCTGCTCGCGGTCGGTGCGCGGGGCGCGTTGACCGAGCCGGCGATCCGCGAGCATTGGCGGCTGAAGGGCGGCCGCGCCCGGCTACAGCCGCAGCTCGACGTGCTGGTCGCGGACGGCAGGTTGCGGGAAGTCGACGCGCAGGACGGCGGGCCGCCGTTCTACGTCCTGCCGGACGTGGAGCTCGACGGCGCCCCGTCCCCGCCGGTGCTCGTCTGCCCCTTCGACAACCTCGTCTGGGACCGGCCGCTGCTCGAGCGGCTGTTCGGCTTCCGGCACGTGATCGAGGTGTACAAGCGCGAGCACGAGCGCGCCTACGGCTACTACGTCCTGCCGCTGCTCTCCGGCGACCGGTTCCTCGGCCGCGCCGACCTGAAGGCGGATCGAAGCGAAGGAGTGCTGCGGATTCGCCGCTTCACACCGGAGCCGAAGGTGCGCGGTAAGGTCGACTCCAAGCTGGCTCAAGCCGCGGCGCGGCTCGCGCGTACCCTCGGGCTCGAGCGGGTAGAGCGCAGCGCGTGAAGCCGAGGGAGGTGAGCGTCGAGCAGGCGCGGCGGATCGCGGTGCGCGCGCAATTGCTCGACGGCTCTGCGACGGATGTGCTGAGCACGGTCAGGGGCCTCGGCTTTCTCCAGCTCGATCCGATCTCGACGGTCGCTCCGCCGCAGCACCTCGTGCTGTGGAGCCGGCTCGGCCCGTTCGATCGAGGCGAGCTCGACCGGCTTCTGTGGGAAGAGCGGCAGCTCGTCGAGTGGAACGCGTTCCTCTATCCCATGGAGGATCTGCCACTGCTCAAGGCGCGGATGCGGCGTAAGCCAGGCGCGGTCGGCTGGGACCGGCGTCTCGTCGACTACCTGAAGGAGAACGCCTCGTTCAGGCGCTACGTGCTGCGTGAGCTCGACCGGCGCGGGCCGCTGCTCTCCCGCGAGATCGAGGACCACAAGAGCATGCAGCGCGAAGATCACCGCTGGTGGGGCAGCCGCAAGATGGGCCTGATGCTGGAGGTGTTGAATGCTCGCGGCGAGGTCGCAGTGGTCGGCCGTCGAAGCGGCCAGCGTGTGTGGGACCTTGCTGAGCGCTGGTACCCGGAGACGGTGAAGATCCCATGGGCGAAGGCCGAGCAGGCGATCGCGGAGAAGCGTTTCCGCTCGCTCGGCGTCAAGTTGGAGAAGGGGCGCTTGCTCGCGCACCCCGACGCAGTCGACGAGCCCGTCGGGAAGCGCTTGACGTTCCTGTCGCCCTTCGACCGGCTCGTCCATGATCGCGCCAGGCTGGAGGCGCTCTGGGGGTTTCATTACCGACTCGAGATGTACGTGCCGAAGGCGAAGCGCGAGTATGGCTATTACGTCTTGCCGATCCTGCGCGGTGACCGGGTGATCGGCCGCATCGAGCCGTTGCACGACCGTAAGAGCGGCGAGCTGCGCGTGCTCGGGGTCTGGTTGGAGGACGGTGTCCGCCCCGTCTCGCTGCAAGCGCCGCTGCGCAATCTCGCCCGCTTCCTCGGCGCGCGCCTCACTCCCGGCGTCTGAGCAGCCTCCGAGCTTCGTCTGACGCGGGCACGTGTCCCCAGGCCACGCATCGAGAGCGACCGGCTCAGAGGACCGCCTGCGTATTTCCCTGCATCTCCCCGCAATTCGTGCTGGTTTTAGGGGGCTGCGGCGTCAGACTCGGCTCAGACGCGGCTCAGAGGTCGGCCGGTAGGCTCCGGCCATGGACTTCGAGACGCGCGCGATCCACGCAGGACAGGAGCCCGACCCGGCGACCGGCGCGATCATCACACCGATCTACCAGACCTCCACCTTCGTGCAGGAAGCGGTCGGCGTGCACAAGGGCTACGACTACGCGCGCGTCGCCAACCCCACCCGCACCGCCCTGCAGGTTGCGCTCGCGAGCCTCGAGAACGCGAGGCACGGCGTCGCCTTCAGCTCCGGGCTCGGTGCGACGACCACGCTGATGCACCTCGTTCACCCGAGCGAACGCGTAGTCCTGATCGCAGATGTCTACGGCGGTGTCTACCGGATGACGTCCCAGGTCTACGAGCCGAAGGGCTACCGCTTCACGTACGTGCCGGCGAGCGAGTTCGACGACGATCTCGCGTCGCATCTCGACGAAGAGGTGAAGCTCGTCTGGGTCGAGACGCCCTCGAACCCGATGCTGAACATCGTCGACATTCGCAAGGCGGCCGCGGCCGCGCACACGGTCGGCGCGCTCCTCGTCGTCGACAACACCTTTGCCACGCCGTACCTCCAGCAGCCGCTCGAGCTCGGGGCGGACGCAGTCGTCCACTCGACCACCAAGTACCTCGGCGGCCACAGCGACACGATCGGCGGCTTCATCGCCACGAACGACGACGCGCTCGCGGAGCGGCTCTACTTCCTGCAGAAGTCGCTCGGAGCCGTCCCGGGGCCGTTCGATTCGTGGCTCGTCCTGCGCGGTATCAAGACGCTCGCGGTGCGCATGCGCCAACATTCGGAGAACGCGCGACGGGTCGCCGAGTTCCTCGACGGCCACCCTGGTGTCCAGCGCGTGCTCTACCCCGGCCTGCCGAATCATCCGGGCCACGATGTGGCGCGCAGCCAGATGCGCGACTTCGGCGGCATGGTGTCGTTCCTGATGGAGTCGGAGGCCGAAGCCGTCGACTTCGTCTCACGCACGAGCATCTTCCAGCTCGCGGAGTCGCTCGGTGGTGTCGAGAGCCTGATCGAGCACCCGGCGCGGATGACGCACGCTTCCACTGCCGATGCGCCCTTCGCGCCGCCGGGGAACCTCGTCAGGCTCTCCGTCGGCATCGAGTCGGCCGAGGACCTGCTGGCCGACCTCGAGGCCGCGCTCGTCAGACGGTCGGCGCCGGCGCGGGCGTGAACCCGGACACCGGCAGCACCGGTACGTCATTGCTCGGCAGGAGCCCGAACCGCTCGAGCGCACGCGGAAGCCGGCGGCGCGCCTGCATCTCGGCGGTGTGATCCCACGCTCCTTCGAAGTCCCAGAGCTTCGCGGCGGGGTTGATCGTTCGAATGTCCGCAGCCAGCAGCCCTGCCTCGTCGACCTGGTCGGAGATGACGCGGTCACGGACGCTCCAGTAGATCTGCAGCGGCACGCCGGAGAAGGCGATCGCATCGAGGTACGCGTCGGGACTGCGCCGTCGGTAGGCATCCGGCACCTCGCTCGGCGTCCCGCCGAGCTCGACGCGCGCGAGCTGCTGCAGCGTCTGCCCACCGCGCAGTCGCGCGAAGTCCCGGTACCGTCGCGCCATATCCGTCGCCGGATCGAAGGCGACCGCGCCGGCGAGTAGTCCGGGGTGCTGCGCAACGAGGAGCAGCGTCTCCTGTCCCCCCATCGAGCCCCCGATCGCATACACACGATGGGGATCGACGCGCACGCCCAGGCGCTCGACGATCGCCGGCATCCGCGCGAGGTCGGCGATCTGCCCCGGATCGCCCCATGAGTACTGGTGCAGCCGGCGCCCCTCCCCGCCGGGATTCACGACGGCGAAGTCGCCCTCCCCGGGCAGGTCGCCCCAGTCGCGCGCGTTGACGGCCGCGCTCACTCCGCGTCCGTGGGGCGAGATGACAAGCGGAATGAGACCGCCGTCGTACGCGGAAGGCAGCAGAAGCAACGCCGGCCGCAGTCTGCCGTCGTGCGCCCGGTACAGAAACCGCACGGCCCGCGTGGAGTCGAGATCGGGGACGCGTTGCGCCGTCGCGACGGGGACGATGATCGCAAGCGCAACAACACCGAGCACCCACTTCACGCGCGCGAACGCTAAGTCGGCGACTGCAAAGATGCAGTTATGTCTTCGTTGCGACTCCTCGACCTCAACTTCGGCCACCGGCCCCAGGCCGTCGGGGTGTACCTCGTCGACACGGACGACGGCCCTGCCCTCTTCGACTGCGGCCCCACCTCCACGCTGCCTGGGCTCGAAGCGGGGTTGGCCGAGCAGGGCCTCGAGCTATCCGACGTTCGCCATCTGCTGCTCTCCCACATCCACCTCGATCACGCGGGCGCTGCCGGAGCGATCGTCCGCCGGCACCCGAAGTTGACCGTCTGGGTCTCGGCGATCGGTGCGCCGCATCTCGTCGACCCGTCACGGCTCGAGCGCTCGGCGCGGCGCCTCTACGGTGAGCTCTTCGACCAACTCTGGGGCGAGCTGGCAGCTGTCCCCGAGTCGAACGTTCGCATCGCCGACGGCGACGTTGTCGGTTGGGAGTCGTTCGCGACGCAGGGCCACGCCTCGCACCACGTCAGCTATCTCCGTGATGGGACGCTGCTGGCCGGCGACGCGGCCGGGGTGCGCCTGCCGGGCGCGAGCTACATCGTCCCGGTGTCACCGCCGCCCGACATCGACGTCGAGACATGGCACGCGACTGTGCAGGCGATCCGCGAGCGCAAGCCGGAACGTCTCGCGCTGATCCACTTCGGCGTACATGAGGATGTCGACACCCACCTCGATCGACTCGACCGCGAGCTCGATTGCTGGGCGGCGCGTGTGCGCGACGGGATGGATCAGGATGAGTTCGTCGCCGCCGCACAAGCCGACGCAGGCCCGGACGCCGACAACTACGACCAGGTCGCTCCGTTCTGGCAGTCCTGGCACGGCCTCCGGCGGTATTGGGACACGCGGAGCTAAGCCGAATCGCGGACGACGTTCGCGCCCGAGACCTGGGCGAGCGCGAGCACGACGATCTCGTCGATGTTCACGTGCGCCGGGCGCGTGAGTGCGAAGATGATGCAGTCGACCACGTCCTCGGCGTGCAGAGGGCCGCCCAGCGCAACATTCGCGTAGACCGCGGCGGCCTTCTCTTCGTCGCCCTTGAAGCGAACCTTCGAGAAGTTCGTCTCGACGAGCCCCGGCGCGACGTTCGTGATCCGCACGGGCTTGCCCTGGAGGTCGTCGCGCAGGGCGCGCGTGAAGCCGTGGACGGCGAACTTCGAAGCGACATACGACGAGCCGTTCGGGTACGCCCAGATACCGGCCACGGAGCCGAGGTTGACGATGTGCCCGCCGCCATCGACGAGGTGCGGCACGCAAAGGCGCGTCATGCGCATCAAGCCGAGGACGTTCGTCTCGATCACCTGGCGCTCGTCCTCTTCCTGCGACTCCCAGACCGGGTCGCGCCCCCGTGAGAGCCCGGCATTGTTGACGAGGATGTCCAGGCCGCCGAGCTCGGCGAGCGCGCGCGCGACGAACTGCTCGCTCGAGGCCGGGTCGGTGACGTCGAGCGTGCCGTCGCTGCGAGAGCCGGTCACGACGCGGGCTCCGGCGTCCGAGAGGGCCTGCACCGTCGCAGCGCCGATCCCGCTCGACCCGCCGGTCACGATCGCCCGTTTGCCCTCGAGGCCTGCCATTCAGGGAATCTAGCGTCCCGGCGCACTCGAATCCGCATCAACGAAACGCCCTCTGTGGCGTCTAAGTTCCCAACACCAATGCAGCCTCTTCCTGGATCCGGCCGCGGGACGCGGCTGTCGCTGCTCGGGCTCGGGCTCCTGGTGCTGCTCAGCGTGGTTGCGTTCGCCAGTCGCAGCGGCGTCACCCACCGGTCGCACACCGCGCCGAGCCAGGGCTATGTGAACTACGCAGTCACCGTCTTCCTGATCCTGTTCGTACTGATGATCCCGGTCGCGGTGTACGCGTTCACGCTGCGGATGCGCGAGCGTGCTTCGGTGAGGTCGCGCAGCACGTTTCGGCAGCGGCTCCTCCGCTGGACGATCATTTTCGGGATCCTCTTCGTCATCACTTTCGGCTCCTACCGCCTCGGCCACAGCGCCCCGAACCTCTTCCAGCACTTCAACTTTTGGCGGGGGAATGGGACGACCGGTGTCACCGGCCACGGCTCGGCCAAGACGGAGGCGCAGCCCAAATTCGAGTGGAACGTGCTCTGGGTCAGCATCGTCCTCCTCACATCGGTCACCGTGTTCGCCTACCGCCGCTGGAAGGCCGGGAAGCTGGCGTTCCTGCCGCGCGAGCCCGTGCTGACAGTCTCCGAGGACGTCGCTGCAGGCATCACTGACGCGATCGACGACCTCGAGGCCGAGCCCGATGCTCGCCGAGCGGTGATTGCCGCGTATGCGCGGATGGAGGGAGTGCTCGGCCGGAACGGGTTCCTGCGTGTTCCCAGCGAGACTGCGATCGAGTACCTCCGCCGGGTGCTGCTCGGGCTCACCTCCCGCGGTGACTCGGTCACGCGTCTGACCGCGCTCTTCGAACAGGCGAAGTTCAGCCAGAACGAGATCGACGCCGAGATGAAGCAGGACGCGATCGGGTCACTACGGGAGATCAGGGACGGGCTCGCCGGGGCACCGGCGTGAGGCGCCATCTGCTCGACCTGGTCGTGCTGCTGACGCTGGCGACGATCGCATGCGCGTACATCGCCCTCGCGCAGCCTGGCGTTCGCAACATCGCGATCTACGCCTACCTGTTCGTCGTGGGCGGCCTGGTGATGGTGGTGATCGTGTCGGCATTCGGAGATGCGCTGCCTCGGCGCCGCCGGTCGCCGTTCGAGGACGCGCTCGTCGTGGAGGAACAGACCGAACGGATGCCCGCGCAGTTCGAGCAGATCGAACGGGCCGTGACCCTGGGTGTCGCGAACGCCTACGACCTACATCTGCGGCTTCTTCCCGACCTGCGCGAGATTGCGCAATGCCGTCTCGAGCGTGCGGGCCGGACTCCCGGCCCCGAGACGCTCGGGCGTTGGTGGGAGCTGCTGCACCCGGACCGGGTCGAGCCGTTCGATCGTTTTGCCCCGGGCATCTCGCGCAGCGATCTTCGCGCCCTCGTCGCTGATCTTGAGAGGATGTAGCGATGGAGCTCTCCGAGGTCGGTGCGCGGGCGAATGGGGTCATCGACGAGGTGGAGCGGGCAGTAATCGGCAAACGCGAGGCGCTCGAGCTGATGATGCTCGGACTGCTCGCCGACGGCCACGTGCTGATCGAGGACTACCCGGGCCTGGCCAAGACGTTGATGGCTCGCTCGTTCGCGCGGGTCGCCTCGATGGACTTCTCGCGCATCCAGTTCACCCCGGACTTGATGCCGTCCGACGTGACTGGGTCGTCGGTGTTCAACCAGCGCGAATCCGACTTCGAGTTCAGACCCGGCCCGATTTTCGCCAACCTCCTGCTTGCGGACGAGATCAACCGCGCGCCGCCGAAGACGCAGGCCGCGCTGCTCGAGGCGATGCAAGAGCGGCAGGTGACGACAGAAGGTGAGACGCGGCGCCTTGGGCCACCCTTCCTCGTTCTCGCAACTCAGAACCCGATCGAGTACGAAGGCACCTATCCGTTGCCCGAGGCTCAGCTCGACCGCTTCCTGCTGCGGATGTCGGTCGGCTACCCCTCTCGCGCCGACGAATGGCAGGTCCTCGCAGCCCGCGCGGAACGGCGCACGGACGAGATCGCCCTGTCGCCGCTGATCGATCGCGAGACGCTCCTCGACATGCAGCACGCGTGCGAAGACGTCTACGTCTCCGAGCCGGTTGGCCTCTACATGGTCGACATCGTCGCTGCGACGCGCGATTCGCAATCGATCCAGGTGGGCGCATCGCCGCGCGGCTCGCTCGCACTGCTGAAGCTGTCGCGCTGTCGCGCCGCGCTCGACGGACGCGACTACGTCACGCCAGACGACGTCAAGTCGATCGCCGTGCCGGCACTCGCGCACCGCTTGACGCTCCGCCCGGAGCTCTGGGTCCAGCGCATCTCCGCAGAGGACGTCGTCCGCGAACGGCTCGACACCGTGCCCACGCCGGTCGCCGAAGACCTCGCGAAGACTTGACGCGCTACTCCGCGCCGAAGCTCGCAGGCTACGCGGGCCTCTCGGCCGTCGGCCTGCTCACCGCGCTCGTGGCTGCCCGGCCCGAGTTCGTCGCGCTCACCGCGCCGTTCCTGCTCGCGGTCGCCGCGGGGCTCGCGGTCGCGACGCCGCCGCGGCTGGCCGCGCACGTCGAGCTCGACCAGGAGCGTGTGCTCGAGGGAGATGAGGTGGCCGCGCGCATCGTGGTGGAGTCGGCGACGCCTGTCGACCGTCTCGACCTCTACGTGCACCTCCCGGACGGAGTCGAGCTGGCCGACGGCGGAAACCCGCTCGCGTTGCGGCTTGCCGCCGGGGAGCGGCGCGAGCTCGACTTCACGCTCCGCGCCACGCGCTGGGGCGCGCACATGCTCGGCCCCCTCTTCACGCGCGCGCGCGACCCGCTCGGGTTCCTCGTCTGGGAGGCGACGGCGCCGACACGCCCGCAGTTGCGCGCGTACCCGCGCGAGGACGTCCTGCGCCGGATCCTGCAGCCGCGAGAGACGCAGGTGTTCTCGGGCAACGAGGTCTCGCGGCGCAAGGGTGAGGGGATCGAGTTCGCCGACATCCGTCTCCGGGCGCCGGGCGATCCGCTCAACCGGATCAATTGGCGCGCGAGCGCGCGTCGGAACGAACTGTGGGTGAACGAAAGCCATCCCGAGCGGAACACCGACGTGATCGTCTTCGTGGACTCGTTCGCCGAGGCGCGACTGGGCGACGAGGGAACGCTCGACCTGGCGGTGCGCGCGACGTCGGCGATCGCCGATGCCTACGTTCGCCGGCGCGACCGCGTGGGCCTGATCTCGTTCGGCGGCATCTTGCGCTGGCTCGTTCCGGGCACCGGGCTCGTCCAGCTCTATCGCGTCGTCGACGCGCTCCTCGACACCCAGATCATCCTCTCCTATTACTGGCGGGAGATCGACGTGATCCCGCGGCGCATGCTGCCGCCGAACGCGCTCGTGATCGCGCTGTCGCCGCTCCTCGACCAGCGCTCCGTCGGCGCACTGCTCGATCTCCGCGCTCGCGGGTATGACCTCGCGGTGATCGACGTCTCGCCCGTGCCCTTCGTCGCGCGCCCGCCCAGCGGGCTCGATGCGGTCGCGCACGACATCTGGGTGTTGCGGCGCGATGCGCTTCGCCATCGCCTGCAGCGTGCAGGCGTCTCCGTCGTCGAGTGGCGCGAGGAGCGGCCGCTGCAATCCGTTCTGGAGGAGGTGCGGGAATTCAGGCGTTACGCCCGGCACGCGCGCGCGTGATCACCGCGCTGCTCTCGCTCGTCGCCCTCGGGTCGACCGTGGCTTACGCCGTCGCCAACGGTGGGCGGCTGGCACCGGTCTCGCTCGGCCTGGGAGCGCTCGGCCTCGTCATGCTCACGCTGGCGATCGTCCTCCGGTGGCCGACGCTCGTGCCGTGGGCGATCCTCGTCACGGCATCCGGCTACGTCGGCGGCCGTGCGGGCAAGAACGTCGTCGACGGCTGGGCGGCGGTGGGCGGAGTGCTGCTGCTGCTGGCCGCGGAGCTTGCGATCTGGTCGATCGAGCATGACGCGCGCATCCGCACGGAGCGGTCGCTCACGGTGCGGCGCATCTGGACGCTCGCCATCCTCGGTGGAGCGGCGCTGCTGATGAACTTCCTGTTGCTCGCCACCGCTGGGATCGCGGCCTCGGCAAGCGTCGTGCTGGCCGCCGCAGGCGTCGCGGCAGCCGTCGGCGCGCTCATCGTCGTCCTACGGCTCGCGCGCGCGTGAGGCTCCTGCTCGTGGTGGCCCTCGCGGCCGCCGTGCACGTTCCGCATGGCTACCAGGTCGCGACCTGGGCGACGGGGCTGCGGCATCCGACGGCGCTCGCATTCGGCCCGGACCGTCGCCTCTATGTCTCGGAGGACATCGGCAAGATCGTCTCGGTGACCCGCGGCAGCACCCGTCCGCGGCTATTCGCGTCGGGGCTGACCGTGCCGCTCGGACTGCTCTGGCGGAATCAGACGCTCTACGTCTCGGAGAGCGGGCGCGTCGAGACGCTGACCCTCGAAGGTGCGCGACACACGATCGTCTCAGGGCTTCCGACCGGTCTCCACCGCCAAGATGCGATCGTCGCAGGGCCGGACGGGCGGCTCTATCTCGGCTCGGGGTCGACCTGTGACTCGTGCGTCGAGAGCGACGCGCGTAGCGCCGCCATTCTCTCGTTCCGGCCCAACGGGAGCGACCTGCGCGTCGTCGCCACCGGACTACGGAACCCGTACGGCCTCGTCTTCGCGGGTCGAACGCTGTACGCGACGGTCAACGGCAAGGACAAGCTCGGCGACAGCGAACCGGCCGACATGGTCGTTCGCGTGACCCCGGGCGCCGACTTCGGCTGGCCGGACTGCTGGCCGAGCTACGCGCTCCGACGCCTGATCGGCACGTGCTCCGGCGTGCTGGCACCCGTCGCCTACCTCGAGCCTCATTCGTCGGCCGACGGCATCGCGTCTTGGCGCGGCGACTTGTTCGTCGCCGAATGGGGCGAGTATCTGCACCACAATCACGGCAGGCGGCTCGTCCGCATCAGGCGGGGTCAAGTGACGACGTTTGCGACCGGTTTCGACCACCCGCTCGCAGTCACCGTCGACCCCAACGGCGGCCTGTTGGTCGCCGACTGGGGCCGAGGTGTGATCTACGAGATCAGGAAGCGGTGACGTACGCCGTGCGCGACTGGCTGTGCCCGTTGATCTCGTTCAACGTCGCGACGATCGTGTAGCTCTGGCCTTTCGCGGGCGTGAAGGCCGGAGTGAACGTGACCGACTGGTCGGGCGCGAGCGTCGCCGTCGGTTGCCCGACCGCGATCGCCTTGCCTTTCGAGTTGTAGGCGAAGTACGTCATGCCGATCACGGATCCCGGCTCTGAATAGTGCGCCAGGTACGGGACGTACATCGTCACGCGCGCCGGAGTGCCCGCCTTGACGTTGAAGCTCGTGCCGTCCGTCAACCGCGCAATCGAGCTGAACGACGCAAAGGCGGGCTTCTGAAGGCCGGATTGGCCGACCAGGCCGCTCTGCCATGGATTGCCCGCGCTGTCCTTGAAGGTGAACCAGATGAACATCTGGACGTTCGGGTCGTTCTTGGCGAACGTCAGAGCCTGCTTCGCCCAGGCAGCCTGTGTCGCGTACGACACGCCGTGCGGCTCGGCCGGCTTCGTCTCGTGACCGTACTCGGTGATCCAGACCGGCACCGTGCGGTGGTACCACTTCTTCAAGTCGCTTTCGAACTGCTTGAGCGTCGAGAGCGTGACGTTCGGATATCGCACTTTCTGCATCGGCGGCAGGTTCGGCGAGGTCGGGTACGGGTGATGCGCCCACGCGTCGAACTTGAGCCCAGGGACCTGCGCGAGCAAGCGGGCGAACGTGCCCGGCGCGATGCTGGCGCTGATGCCTGCGAGCGGCTTGTCGCGGCCACGAGCCGAGGTCTCGCCGACCGCGACCTTCGCCCAGGGGTTGCCCGCCTTGATCCCGGCGTACGCAGCCTTGAAGAGTTTCCCGTAGTTCGCCGGCCCGACGATCTTCTTGCCGACGAACTGCGGTGTCAGGAACAACTGGAGGTTCGGCTCGTTCCAGACCGACCAGAGCGAGACGGAACCGCGCCCGGAGCGCCCGTTGTACCTGGTCGCGAGCATTTTCGCGAACGTCGTGAGGCTGCTGAGGCTCGTCGGCATGACGTTCGGCGCCTTGCCCCCGTTCGCCCACTTCGGCGTGCCGGTGATGTTGATCATCACGCGCAGGTTGTGGAGGCTCGACTGGAACACGAGATCGTCGAGGTCGGACAGCCTGTAGGCCGGGTCGTCGCCGTTGGCGGCATTCGCGGGCTTCGTGGGCGCGAGCGCGGGCCAACTGGCGGTGGTGTGGATCACGGAGGCGCCCGTCGATGCAGCGAGCTGCATGTTCTGCTCCCGCGTCGGCGACCAGCGAAACGATGGGTCGTCGAAGAAGCCGATCGGCATCTTCTGTGCTGCGTGGACGGTCGCCGCAGGGATGGCAAGAAGCGCGGTGAGCGCGATGAGCACGACACGAACGGCTTTCAGCACGGCCAAATCCCCTTCCTCCAGATACCGCGGGCAGCAGGAAGGTAGCGAGGTGCTTTGAGGACCGTGTAAAGGTAGGTCTAACCGCCGGGCGGGGCTCCGCCCAGCTCCTGCGAATTCCAGGAACGGAACACCTCGAGCAGGGCCAATTCGGCCTCCGGCGTGAGGTCGTCAGGCGTCACCGTGCCGATCAGCTGGATCGTGCGGCGGAACTGGGCCAGGTACTCGGTGCAGCCGTCGCAGCCACCGATGTGCTCGTCGAACCGCCGCAGGTCGGCTGGCGACAGCGCACCTTCGAGGTACTCGGTGACGAGCTCGACGAGCTCCTGGCAGCTGAGTGCTTCGACGTCGATCACGTGACGTAGTCCTCCAAAGCCTGCCGCACCTTGGATCGGGCGCGGTGCAGCAACACACGTTGATTGACCTCCGACAGGTCGAGAGCGTTACGAACCTCGTCCGAGCTCCAGCCTTCGACGTCGCGCAGCGAGATCACCGCTCGCTGATTCGCGGGCAACGCGTCGATGGCCTGCGCGATCAGCTCGCGCGTCTCGGCCGCGATCAGCCGGTCCTCGGGCAGCTCGGGCGGCGGCGACGCCCAGCCGCCGGGATGGTGCTCGTGGTTGTCCGCCAGGAACCGGTCGGCGTCCACGGACGCCTCTGGCACACGCGCAGGATCGTGCAGCGACGAGAACGGGATCACGCGTCCCTCGCGCTGCGCGCGGGTCTTGGCGGTGTTGACGAGGATCCGGAAGACCCACGTCTTCAGCGACGAGCGCCCCTCGAAGCGATCGAGCGCACCGAGCACGCGCAGCCACGTCTCCTGCACCACCTCCTCCGCGAGAGCGCGCGTCGGCACGAAGATCTGCGCGACCCGCAGCAGCGACGGATGCCACTCGCGCACGATCCGGCGAAACGCCTCCTCGTCCCCCGCGCGGAGAGCAGCGACGAGCTCGGCGTCGGTCGGCACGCGACGAACTTATCTCAGAAACGGACGGCTACGCCTGCACGCGCTGCGTGTGGGTCAGCGCCTCGGACCTGTAGAAGCGCTCGTAGAAGTCAGGGTCGAGGCGGCCTGCCTGATAGGCGAGCGCGGTGCGGAACGGGCCGCTGACCGCCGGGAACCGCCCGTATCGCTCGTAGACGTAGCTGCAGTAGGCAATTGCCGCCTCGATCGTCTCGTCGGAGTACGGGGGGATGCCCGCGCGCACTGCCGCCGGGTCGCTCCATGCGCCCGTCGAGTCAGCGGCGCGGAACGTCCCGTGCTCACCGAACTTCGTCCCGACGAACGCGAGCACAGCTTCGCGCATGCTCGGGTAGTACGGGGGGCAGAAGGGCCGGATCAGTATGTCGCCGCCGCGCTCGAGCCCGACCGAGGTGGGGATTGGCAGGTCCCGACCCAGCAAGCGCGTGGCGAGGCGTAGCAGCAGGTTCATGCCCATCACGCGAGAGAGCGGGAGGGAGACCATGCGGAAGCCCAGCTCCTGCTCCCAGATCCACGGATGCGCCGCGAAGTGCGCGAAGCCGCCGAGGCCGAGCGCCTGCGTCATCAGTCCGAGGTTCTGCACGATCCCGCCCTGCTCGACAGCGGCGAACTCGAGCACGAGCGTCTCGAGCATGCCGACGGTCATCACCCTGCCGAGGTGCGGGTCGTCGATGAGCCGTCCGCCGTTCGAGCGGGCAAAGCGCCCGACTCCGGCCGGCCGGAACCAGTTGCGCTCGTCAAGGAGGAAGAACGAGAAGTCCTCGCTGAAGAGGATGAGGACGATGTTGATGTAGAACGCGGTGAGCTCTGCGACCGGCAGGAAGTAGGTCGTTCCGGGCTGGTTCGCCGACCATTTGTTGAGGGAAAGGGTGTACCGCACATCGCTCGGGATGCGAACTCGCTCGTCGCCAATCCGGACCCGCCCCTCCTCGTACAGCTCGGTCAACTTGCCCGCCCGCGCGAGCTCGACGAGCTCCGGAACGCGCCGCCGCGGGTAGTCCTGCGGCCGCCGCAACATCCACACGCCGTCGTCGTCGATCACGAACACCGTGTCGGCGTGGGAAGCGTCACCACTCGCCGCCGTGCGCCCGACGAGGTTCATCATGATCCGCCCGCCGCCGGTCTCGGGCGCCCTGCCGTCGTCGTAGGGCAATTCGGCGAGCGCGTGTCCGGTGATGCCGCAGGCGGCGAACGCGAGCGCGGCCTGCTCGTCGAGTGTGAGCGGCGCCGGCGGCCGTGTGCTCGCGTAGGTGAGCGGGCCGCCGTCGAGGTCCATGCCGGGCGCGAACCGGCGCGAACGACGACCCAGCAGCGCGTCGAGGAACGGGTACCCGGCGAGCCGCTCGATCGCCGTCGAGGCCTCGCTCTCCCGTCGCTCCGCCATCGTCGCGATTCTCTCACGCGCGCGACTGCCCAAGGCAACGACCTGGATGGGCGGTGACGGGATCGAACCGCCGACCTCCTGGGTGTAAACCAGGCGCTCTCCCGGCTGAGCTAACCGCCCCGGTTGCGAGCAACGGTAGCTGGCAACCTTGCCCGCGCCAAGATAGGTAGCCCGCGCGGCCGAATATGGGTGACCGCGCCGATGCTGGGCGGCACCTCCCTTTCGGAGCCGGACCCAGAGATCGCCCGTAGCAGGTCCGGCGGCGTCGCTCAGGGAAGCAAGCGCTCGAGCGCCACGCGATCGGTTGGCTCGCCGTGCGCGGGCAGCACAAGCTCGACCGGTAGGTCGAGCAGCGGACGGAGCCGCTGGACGACATCGTCGCGGGTCACGTTCTTGCGACCGCCGAGCTGGATCTCGAGTCCGTCGCCGAAGTCGGCGAGCGAGTCGCCGGTGACGATCGCGTTGATCGATGGGACCCAGAGGATGAGATCGTTGTCCTCGCGGCCCGCGTACGCGTTGATGCCGAACGGCCACGCTCCGGGACCGTGAAAGTGTCCTTCGCCTTCGCTCGCGCGCAGCCAGGCTAGGTCGTCACTCTCCATGCCGCGCACTCGGTCGGCATCGACGCCGAACTTTTCGACCCAGTCGTGCCAGGTGTCCGCAGGCGGCGTGTGCACCGGGAGGCCAAGCCAACGGGCGTCCCGATCGTGGTACGGCGCGGTCAGGACAACGGCGGTCGCGCGCTCGCGCAGCTCGTCCGGAACGTCGAGCGGGTCGAACAATAGGAAGTCGTCGCTGACCTCGATCCCGTACGAAGAGACGAGCTCGGGCCACTTCTGCTCGTCGTTCCAGTCGGGATGCGCTGATTGCCAGTGCCAGACACCCGGGCGCAGCTCAAGCATGACGCCTCATTCTGTCATCGCCAGGCGTCGGCAAACCAAGCAACCGCCGCAGAGAACATTCGTGAGCACTCGCGCCGGGTGACGTGCATGTGCGGTCGGAGCGGCCGACCCCGATCGCTCGGTCGCTCGGTCGCTCGGTCGCTCGGTCGCTCAAGCGTCATTCCAGAACACTGGCGCAGGCAAGCGGCCTACGGCTCGCCGGCCTGCGCCAGCGAGTGCACCATCCAGACGTTCGGCTCGAGGTAAAGGCCTTTGTCGCGCTCGCGGTCGATCTCGATTGGCGCCAGCGCCCCGGGCACGACGTAGGCGCCGCTCTCGGGAAGTGCCATCTCCGTCCATTCCTCCCATTCCGCCACGGTTCCCGAAACCCGCATCGATTCTGGCGCGACCTTGACGATGTCTGCGCCCAGCCGCTCGTGGGTTCTCAACCACGGGTCGACATGAGTGCCGTCCTGCCGTCGCCACGAGAGATAGCGCTCGATCGGAGTCAGCGGATAGCGTTGCTTGAGCGTCGGCCGCACGGGTGCGATCAATGTGTCGAGTCCGTGGTCGCGACCGATTTCTGCCATCCGCTCGATCATGCGGCGGCTCAGACCCTGGCCGCGATACTCGGGGGCGATCAGGATCTGCAGCGCACAGAGCACGTTCGGCTTCGGCGTGCCCTCCGCAAACCTCGCTTCGACAACGGCGTCGATACCCGCGTCCGGGAGGGTCGCGATCACCCCGTCCCACGCTGCGGGAATCGCGTGGCCACCGCCCACGACCTCCTCGCGCTCGTCGTCCCACGCGTAGAAGAGGAACTCTGGGTACTCGGCGACCACCCGGCCGAAGAGGCGATCGAGGACGTTGTCGTGGTACATGAACTCGGGCCAAACCTGCTCTTCGAGGCTGGCGATATGCGGCTGCTTGCCGATCCGCTCGGCACGCGTCGGAAAGTGCAGCGTCACGTCAGCGCGGAGCATCCCACTTCCGAGCTCACGTCGCCACGGCGCTGCGACCCGCAGACGAGAGCCGCGAACAGCGCGCTTCGTCCGGTGCTTCGCCACGTCTCAAAGCTACGTCTCCGCGACCATCG
>DATBBH010000030.1:0-19520 GCA_036271075.1 Gaiellaceae bacterium
GCTGTGGACGAAAGGTTTCGCTTTCGTCACGTCGTTTGGCGACGGGACGGGGCTCGCTGTGGCCTGTCCCTGATGGGCTACGAACTGCCGTCGTGTTCGGCGTCTTTGCGCTGTTCGGCCAGGCGGCGCCAGCGTTGTTCGTCTGGATCGTCCTTCTTGCCGCGCAGGATGACGATCGCCAGGACGAGCGTGAAGACAACAGGGACGAAGATCGAGAGCGCCACGATGATCTGTGTCCAGGTGTTCGGGGAGAGGGCGGCGATCACGCGAGAACGCGTTCGCGCGCAGCCCCGACACCGACCAGTTCGATTGGTACCTGCAGGTCTCGCGAGACGAACTCCACGTACGCGCGCGCAGCCGGGGGCAGGTCGTCGAGCGAGGCTGCGTCGTCGAGTGGCTGCGACCAGCCCGGCAAGGTCTCCCACACCGCGGTCGCGTGGTGGAAATCGGATTGATGCGCCGGGAAGTGCATCGTCTCGGAGCCGTCGCGCAGGCGGTAGCGCACGCACACCGGCAGTTCGTCGAACGCCGAGAGCACGTCGAGCTTCGTCAGCGCGAGCGAGGTCATTCCGTTGACGCGGACGGCGTATCGCAGCGCGACCAGGTCGAGCCAGCCGCACCGCCGCTCCCGGCCGGTCACAGTGCCGTACTCGCCCCCCAGTTCACGCAGGCGCGCCTGATCCGGGCCTACGATCTCCGACGGAAACGGGCCCTCGCCGACGCGCGTGACGTACGCCTTCGAGATGCCGAGCACACGGTCGATGCGCGTGGGCCCGATGCCGATCCCCGTCGCGGCACCGGAGGCGATCGGGTTCGACGACGTGACGAACGGATACGTCCCGTGGTCGAGGTCGAGCATGGTTGCCTGCGCACCTTCGAAGAGCACGCGCTTGCCGCCGCGCAAAGCGTCGTCGACGAGCAGTGAAACGTCCCCGACGAACGGGGCCAGACGCTCGGCGAAGCCAGCGAACTGCGACCAGACCTCTTCGAGATCGAACGGTTCCGCTTCGTAGATGCGCTCGAGCCAGAGATTCTTCTCGGCGAGCGCGACCTCGATCTTCTGGCGCAGGATCTTGGGATCGAGGACGTCCTGGACCCGGATCCCGAGCCGGGAGGCCTTGTCGGCGTACGTCGGGCCGATCCCCCGCCGCGTCGTGCCGATCTGCAATGAGCCGAGGCGCCGCTCCGACGCCTGGTCGATCGTCACGTGCCACGGCATGATCAGGTGCGCATTGCCCGAGAGCACGACGATCGACGGGTCGATGCCACGTTCGATCAGCAGGTCGACCTCGTCGACGAACACCTGGGCGTCGACGACGCAGCCCGCGCCGATCACCGACTGGGTGCTCGAGACGACACCGCTTGGCATCTGCCGCAGCTTCCACGTCTCCCCGTCGACGACAATCGTGTGCCCGGCATTGGGACCGCCTTGATAGCGGCACACGACGTCCGAATCCTGGGCGAGCAGGTCGACGATCTTCCCTTTGCCTTCGTCGCCCCACTGCGCGCCGACCACAACGGTCGCTGGCACTCGTTCGAGTCTAGCGGGCGAGGGCGTCGGCGCCTGACACCCAGCGCACAACGAGGGCAGCGGCGAGCGCGAGCACGAAAGAGGTGGGAGGGCCGGTCACCCAGCCGCGCACGATCCCGACGAGCGTCTTCGTGTGAACGGTCTGACGACCCCGAGCGATCCCGGCGCCGGCCATCGCGCCCACCAGCGCCTGGTTCATCGAGGTGAAGTAGCCGAACGACACCGCGACGAGGATCACGAGCGCCTGCACGAACTGCGCTGCGGTTGCCGTCACGCGGTCGAGGTCGACGATGTCGAACGCAATGCGGTCGAGCAGCGGCCGGCCTGTGATCAGGACTCCGGCGGCAAGACCGAAGCCGCAGAGGAGCCCCGCGGCATGCGGCCCGAGCACATTCGGCCCCACGAGCGCCCCACTTGCGAGCGCCACGTCGTTCGCGCCCATGGCAAACGAGGCCAGACAGCCGACGAGCAGCAATGCGCCGCCCACGCGCGTCACCGATCCGAATGTCTTGGCGCCGCCGAAGCCGACGAGTGCCGCGACCGGAGGCGCGATCACCCAGATGACCGCGAGCGTGGCGATCGTTCGCCAGTGCACCCCGACCGAAGCTCCGACGGCCGCGCCGACGACGGCCCCGACGAGGATCTGGATCGTCGACGTCGGGATGCGGATGCGGTTGTAGAGCGCCGTGACGCCGAACGCGACCGCGACGACGACCACCTCACCGACCCGGGTCGGCGTTCCGTCGATCAGCTTGCGCCCGACCGTCGTCGCAACCTTGCCGCTGGCGAGTGCCGCGCCCGCGAGTGCCAGCGGCGCCATCAGCCCGAGCGCGACTCGCGCACGCACCGCCCCGAGGGCGTACGGCATGCCCATGCACGCGCCCGTGTAGTGCGACCCGATCGACCACGCGAACGAGAACGCGAGCGCGACGAGGAGGAAGGTCACACGGCTCGAGCGAGCCGGCGCGCGACGCGGCGCACGACGATGCGATGGCCGCGGCGGCACGTGGTGAAACCGACGTCTGCGTCGCGGCGCAACGTGCCGTGCACGACACATGTGTCAGCTGCGAGCGACTCGCGGACCGACAGGCACGCCTCGCACGGCTCATCGAAGGTGGTTGCCTCCGGGCCGAGCCAGACGTGCTGACGCTCCCTCATCAGACGATCTGCAGCTGCCTGTCGCCGGGACGCAGCAGGGCGGGCGGCCGCTCGACACGGCGCAGTGTGATCTGGTGCCCCGACGCGCAGTGCGCGATCGCGACGTCCGTCTCGGCAGAGATCGAGCCGCGCACGCTCGAGACCAGCAGCGCGTCCGAGAAGAGCAGCCCCGTCTGGCGGGCAGTCTCGAGGCACGTTTCGCAGAGGCACGAGAACGTGGTCGCGGACGGTGACACCCAGACGGTCGTCATGCCGGCACGTTCGTCAGGTCCTGGAACTTCGCGTATCGCTTCGTGAAGTTCAGCTTGATGCCGTCCGTGGCGCCGTTTCGGTGCTTGGCGAGAATCAGTTCGGCGATGCCCGCGGAATCGGTCTCCTCCGGGTTGTAGTACTCGTCGCGGTAGACGAACATCACGAGGTCGGCGTCCTGCTCGATCGAGCCCGATTCGCGGAGGTCGGAGAGGATCGGCCGCTTGTCGTGCCGCTGCTCGACGGCACGCGAGAGCTGCGACAACGCGATGATCGGCACCTCGAGGTCGCGTGCGAGCACCTTGAGCGACCGCGAGATCTGCGAGACCTCTTGCACGCGGTTCTCGGCCGAGGTGCCGCTCGTCATCAGCTGCAGGTAGTCGACGATCACGAGCCCGAGCCTCGGTTCCCGCATCTTCAGGCGCCGCAGCTTCGAACGGATCTCCATCATCGTGATCGAGCCGGTGTCGTCGACGTAGATCGGTGCCTTCGCGAGCTTGTCGCATGCGGCCGTGAGCCGGGGCCAGTCGTCGACCGCGAGCTTGCCGGTGCGCAGTCGCTGCGACTCGACCTTGCCCTCGGCGCACATCAGGCGCTGCGTCACCTCCGACTTCGACATCTCGAGCGTGAACAGTGCGACCGGTGTCTCGTGGCGCACGGCGACGTTCGCCGCCATGCCGAGAGCCAGCGCCGACTTTCCCATCGAAGGGCGCGCGGCGATGATGACCAGGTTGCCGGGCTGGAACCCCGCCGTGAGCCGGTCGAGATCGCGATACCCGGCGGCTGTGCCGGTGATGTCGCTGCCCGCCTCGTAGAGCTTTGTGATCGTCTCGAACGATTCCTTGAGCAGCTCGTCGATGTGGGCGAACTCTGTCGAGACGCGCTGCTGCGACAGGTCGAAGACGATCTTCTCGGCGCGGTCGACGAGTTCGATCGTCTCGCCTGGACGGTCGAAGCCGAGCCGTGCGATGTCGTTGCCTGCGCGGATCAGACCGCGGAGCGTCGACATCTCACAGACGATCCGCGCGTAATGGGCCGCGTTGGAGGCCGCTGGAACGAGCGCCGCCAGCTCGTGCACGCGCTCTTGCCCGCCCGCCGAGTCGAGAGTCGACGAGCGGTCGAGCTCGTCGACGACGGTGATCGCGTCGACCGGCTCGCCCTTGGCATAGAGCGAGAGGATCGCCTTGAAGATGTGCCCGTGGCTCTCGCGATAGAAGTCCGACGCGCTCAGATTGGTGGACTCCGTGACCGCCCCGATCGCCAGCGGGGAGAGCATCATCGCCCCGATCACCGATTCTTCGGCATCGAGGTTCTGAGGTGGGATCGGGGCGGTCTGGAGCGCCTGGGCAGGCATGGCCATGTGCTGTCTAGTAGACCCGGTGTCGCGCCGACCCGAAAGGGTGTGGAAAGCGCTCATTCGGTGATCGAAGGTGCCGTCTATGCAGGCAGTATAGAACGTACGTTCGCGTCGCGGTAGTGGACGAAACGGACGCTCTTTGCGTCAACTTTGAGGCCAAATCCACAGGCGGACGGCACCTGTGGACAGCCGGTGGACGGTTGTCCACAGGCCCGTGGAGAGCCTGTGGACGAAATTCCGGTGCTTACTCCTGCTCGACCGGGAGCTCGGCGCCCGGATCGGGCTCGGGCAGCGCGGCCTCGTCGGCCGGCTCGGGCACGTCCTCGTACTCGATCACGGGGGGCGCTGCGGCCTCGGCTGCAGCCTGCGCAGCGGCGCGCTCCTGCTCCTCCAGCTCGGCCAGCTCCTCCTCGGGCGGCAGTTCCTCGCCCTCCGGCGCGACGACGAGCTTCAGCTGCGCGGTCACGTCCGTGAAGAGCTCGAACGGCACCGTGTAGCGGCCGATCCGCTTGATCGTGTCCATCTCGAGTTTGCGGCGGTCGACCCGCAGCTTCTCCTGCTCCCAGAGCCGGTCGGCGACGTTCGTTGCAGTCACCGAGCCGAAGAGCGAGCCCGTCGGCCCGGCAGTCACGTCGAAGCGCAGCTCGAGTGCCTCGAGCCTGGTCGCGAGCGCTCGCGCCTCGTCGACCGTCTGCGCGTCGTGCCGGGCCCGCTGGGCGTCGCGCTTCTCGAGCTCCTTGACGAGCGCCGGGGTCGCCACCTCGGCGAGGCCGCGCGGGAGCAGGAAGTTGCGCGCGTATCCGCGGGCGACGTTCACGACCTCCCCGCGCAGGCCGAGCGCGTCGACGTCCTGCTTGAGAACGACCTCCATGGCTACTTGTCGCCCACGTACGGGAGAAGAGCGATCTCACGGGCGCGCTTGACGGCGACCGCGACCTGGCGCTGGTGGCGCCGGCAGGCGCCGCTGATGCGGCGGTTGCGGATCTTGCCCTTCTCCGACACGTAGCGCCGGAGCTCGTTGACGTTCTTGTAGTCGACCTCGTCGACCTTCGACTTGCAGAAGAAGCATGACTTGCGGCGGCCGGGGCCGCTCGGCACGTTGCGCTTCCTGCTCGAGGACGACGTGCGATCGCGATCGGATTTCTTTTCTGCCACCAAACTCTCCTTAGAACGGAATGTCGTCGTCGGAGCCCTGGAAGTCCGCGTCCGAACCGCCCGGCGCGCCTGCGGGCACGAACTGGTTGCCGCCTTCGCCGCCACCGGTGCCTGCCTCGCGGCCGCCGAGGAACTGGACGGAGTCGGCGATGATCTCGACCGCCTGGCGCTTGGTGCCGTCCTGGGCATCCCACTCGCGCCATTCGAGCCGGCCGTCGACGGCGACGGGCCGCCCTTTGGAGAGGTACTGGGCGCAGCTCTCGCCCTGGTTGCCCCAGACGGTGATGTCGAAGTAGTTCGGCTTCTCGGTCCATTCGCCGGTCGATGAGTCCTTGCGGCGCGTGTTGACCGCGATGCGCAGGCTGCAGACCGCCATGCCGGACGGCGTGTGGCGCAGCTCCGGGTCGCGGGTCAGGTTGCCGACGAGCACGACGCGATTGATGTTGGCCATGAGTTCTCGCTCCTCTCCGAAGGTCGATCCAGGCTACTCCGCAGCCGAGTCGGTGTCATCGCCGTCTTCGGCCGGGGCCGATGCGGGCGCGCCCACGGCGACCTGAGCCGGGGCCTTCGTGTGGGTCGAGCCCTTCACGCGGCGGTACGCCCCGTACCGCATGACGCCGTCCGTGATCTTCAGCACGCGCACGATTTCGGCGAGGGTCTCCGGGGGAGCGCTGAAGAGGAGGAGGTGGTAGACCGCCTCGGACTTGTGGCCGATCTCGTAGGCGAGGCGCCGGCGACCCCACGGTTCGTGGCCGTCCCAGGTGCCGTGCGCTCCGTCGACGGAGTCGCGAATGCGCTGGATGATCTCATTCCCGCGCTCTTCGGCGAGCTCCGGGTCCAGCAGCAACATGATTTCGTAGTCGTTCACAGGCCCGAATTCTCCCTTCTCATGGACTGAATCGGCCCCACCTCACGAGCGCCGCTTCGGGGACGGCGCGACGGGCGTGGCGAGAAGCGGCGGCAGTGTAGCATCGCGGCGACTTTGAGAACCACGTCGAAGCGCTTGATCGCCCTGGTCGCCGGTGCGCTCGGCCTGCGGGCGATCCTGCGGCGCCGCGCGCGTCCCGCGCCTGCGCCGTCTCCCGCAGACGAGCTCAAGGCGAAGCTTGCCGCAACGAAGGATCCGGAGCCTGCGGCGCCCGCGGACGTCGACGAGCGTCGCGCCGACGTGCACGCGCGAGCGCGACACGCGATCGAAGAGCTACGCGAGCACAGCGACTAGGAGGGCCTCCCGCTCGGCGTCGGTCAGCCCGCGCAGCGGCCTGCGTACGTCCTCGCGCATCGGGACGCCGCGCGACCCGACTACCGCCTTCAGGGCCGCGTGGCGGGGGTAGCGCTCGACGATGGCTCTCAGCTCACCGGCAGCGGTCGAGTCGCCGCTTTGCACCGCCGCGACGACAACCTCGGGGAACGCCGCTGCGAGTCCGGAGACCGCGCCGGCGGCACCGGAGGCGAGCCCTTCGCCGATCAGCGCCTCCGCGCCGATGTAGACGTCGAGGCCCTCGAGCAAGTAGGGGGCCACCTTGGCGAACGGGGCGTCGCTCACCTTCATGCCGGCGACGTTGTCGACCGTCTCGCGCAGCCGCTCCACCACGGAGACCGGGATTGCGTAGCCCGAAGCCTTCTCGAGCTCGTAGACGTAAAAGGGGAGCGGCGCGCAGGCGCGGGCGGCCGCGACGAAATGCGCGAGCAGTGCGTCGTCGTCGAACTGGAAGTAGGGCGGCGCGATCACCGCCACTGCCTCGGCGCCCACCTCAGCGGCGTGCACGGCGAGCGCGGCGGTGTCGGCGGTGGTTTGCGCGCCGCAGTGCGCGAGGACGGGCAGCGGCCCCAAAACGGCGTTTGAGATCGCCCTCTTCCGCTCAGAAAGAGCCAAGAGGATGCCCTCGCCCGTCGACCCGAGCAGCAAGACCCCCTCGATCCCGGCATCTCTGAGAAACGTGAGGTACGGAAGGAGCGCCTCGTCATCGAGCTCGCTGCCGCCGTTGCGAAGGGGGGTCAGTGCGGCTGCGATCGTTCTGGCCATCGCCTCGATGCTAGTGCCCGCGAGCGCCCGGGCGTCCGATCTGCTCGATCTGGACGCCCATGATGTGACGCTGAAAGTGCAGGGGTCGCGTGCGCTCGTCGAGTACACCGCGAACGGCCGAGCGCGGCACGTGCTCGTCTGGGGAGCGATCAACGCGCGGACCCCCGACGCGGGTCTGCCGCAGGTGCGCTTCAAGCACGACTACTCCGGTGGGCTGAAGCTCGAGCACCGCGCGATGTGGAAGACGTTCAAGAATCAGTGCCGCCCGTATGACGGGCCACCGCTGCCGTACCTCGTCACGGCGTGCAAGGCGCCTGACGGCTCCTACTGGGCAGTGCAGAGCTGGCAGCGGAACCTCCCGCACCGCGGCTGGGCTCCCTGGACCGAGTGGCAGCGCGCGTGGGAGCTCCGCGTGTCGCACTGGAGCGGTCCGATCGCCGACGTCGAGCTCTACACCGACTGGGCGTTTCACGGCGAGGCGCACGACATCTTCGGTCGCATGACGTACGGCGGTGTGCCCGTCCACGGCTTCCACACCACCGCGGCCGGTGCACCGACCGACTCGTACGGCCGCAGCCTCTACATCGACACGTTCGGCTCCGCCTACGGCCCGGGTTGGAAGCGCGAGACGTCGGTCGTCTTTCGCAAGCCGAGCGGCGCATTCTGTTACTCGTTCTGGCCGACGCATGACGCATCGCTTCCGGGCAGCCCGGCACGACCCGCCGGCGCCGGCACGAAGTACCGCATCAGCGTGGTCGGCCCGGGAGTGACGCCGGACGTCGTCGCGGAGGCGCGGGACCTCGGTTCGTACGACCCTCGGGTCGAGAAGCAGCAGGATGTCCTCTTCACGGAAGTGATCGCCGGCGACAAGTTCTGTTCGACGCAGCACTAAGATCGAAGGCGTGATCCTCTCGACCGGCGCCGAGCTGCGCGTCACAGGGGACGGTGAGTCCGCGGTGGTCTGCCTGAACGGCGGCCAGGCGAGCGAGGTGGCGGGCACGTGGAGCGCCACGATGGAGTGGCTGGTCACGCGGCTCGCGCCACGCTTCCCGGGCCTGCGCATCGCCGAAGTCCGCTACCGGATCAAGTCGTGGCACCAGCTCGACGGGTGCATCGCCGATGCGCACGCCGCGATCGCCGAGGTGGACGCGCGGCGTACGCTTCTACTCGGGTTCTCGATGGGAGGTGGCGTGTCGATTGCGTGTGCCGGTGAGGCCGACGTGACTGGCGTGCTCGGCCTGGCACCGTGGATCCCCGATCGGCTCTCTGTCGAACAGCTACGGGGCAAGCGCCTCCGCGTGCTCCACGGCTCGCTCGACCGTCCGCTGCCCGGTGTCCCGGGCGTGAGCCGCGACCTCGCACAGCGCGGTTTCGACCGCGCCCGGGCGCTCGGGGTCGACGGCGAACTGACCGTGATTCGCGGCGCCGTGCACGGGGTTGCGGTGCGCGCACCCTGGGGCGGGTTGCTCCCCTTGCCCCGCGCCGGGCGCTGGCTCGAGCTGGTCTCGGCCGAGGTCGAGCGGTTCGCGCGTAACGATGGAGCCGGCCGCGTGTCTGGATGATCGTGAACGGCGACGACACGCGGCCCTACGGGCGTCGCGCCTTCCTCGGCCTAATGGCCGGCGGCCTCACGTCGCTGCTCTGGGCTGGGCCGGCCGGGCGCGCCTTGGCGCCGGTGACGTCCGGCTTCTCGCAGCTCCTCGGGAACCTGCTGCCCGTCGGAGGCTGGCGCATCTACACGATCTCCGGATCGATGCCCATCTTCGACGAACGCAGCTGGCGGCTCGAGATCAACGGACTTGTCCGCAAGCCGGTGCAGTTGACGTATGCGCAGCTACTTGCGCTCCCGCGTGCCGACCAGGTGAGCGACTTCCACTGTGTGACGGGCTGGTCGGTCGACAACGTGCGCTGGGGCGGCGTGCGCTTCCGCGACCTGCTCGCGCTCGCGGAGCCTCTGCCGTCTGCGCAAGCGGTCCGGTTCGTCTCGATGGAACAGCCGTACGACGATTCGCTGACGCTCGACCAGGTGCGCCTCGGGAACGTGATGCTCGCCTACGAAATGGACGGGCACCCGCTGTCACGTCCCCACGGGGCCCCGGCGCGCGTGGTGATTCCGGAGATGTACGGCTACAAGGGCGTCAAGTGGCTGACGCGGATGGAGCTCGTCGACCACCAGCCGACGGGCTACTGGGAAGGGCTGGGCTACGACCAGAACGCCTGGGTGGGGAGGTCGAACGGCTACGGCGCGTGAGGTCCGCCGGCTGCCACGGTTCACGCGCACCGAGCGCGCCGTCCACTGGGTGCATGCCACCGCGTTTCTGATCCTGCTCGGCTCGGGGCTCGCCCTCTACCTGCCGAGCCTCGCCGAGGTGGTCAGCCGCCGTCCGCTCATCAAGGGCATCCACATCTACACCGCCGTCGCGTGGGCGATCGCACTGGTCGTGATCGCGCTCGTGGGCGACCGTCGCTCGCTCGCGCGCACGGCGCGGGAGATCGACCGCTTCGACGCGGACGACCGCGCGTGGCTGATGCGCCGGCAAGCGCCACAGGGACGGTTGAACGCCGGGCAGAAGCTGAATGCCGTGATCACGGCTGCGTTCGCGCTGCTCTTCGTCGTCACCGGGTTCTTCCTCTGGTACGGCGAGCGCGACACCCGCTTTCGGCTGCCAAATGCTTTGCTCGTGCACGACTGGTTGATGTACGTCTCCTTCGTGCTTTTTCTGGGACACCTCTTCCTCGCCGTCATCTACCCGAAGACGCGACACGCCCTGAACGGGATGACGCGCGGCTGGGTCGACGAGGACTGGGCGCTGCAACATCACCGCAAGTGGGTGGAACAACTACGTCGCTCAGCCGGCGACGACGATATCGGCCGCGTTCTCGACTAGTCGTGGCGCCGAGCGGCCCTTGGCAACCAGGTGGCAGGCCACGAGGTGCTGGGGCGCGAACTCGACGAGCGGCGGCTCCTCGTCGGTCGACGCCGGCGCCGAGCGCTGTTCGAGCGGGCAGCGCGTCCGGAAGCGGCAGCCAGAGGGCGGCGCGAGCGGGCTCGGCACTTCGCCCTCGAGCAGTACGCGGCTGCGCGAGCGTTGCACGTTCGGGTCCGGCACCACCGCAGCGGAAAGCAGCGCCTGCGTATAGGGATGCTGCGGAGCGAGGAACAGCTCGTGACGGGGTGCAAGCTCGACGAGCTTGCCGAGGTACATGACGGCGACGCGGTCGCAGAGGAACTCCACAGTCGCGAGGTCGTGCGTGATGAAGAGACACGAGAAGCCCATGTCGCGCTGAAGGTCGCGGAGCAGGTTGAGGATCGACGCCTGTACTGACACGTCGAGCGCCGAGACGGGCTCGTCCGCCACCAGGACGCTCGGCTCGACGATCAGCGCACGGGCGAGCCCTACGCGCTGTCGCTGGCCGCCCGAGAGCTCGTGTGGGTAGCGGTAGCGCAGCTCCGGCCGCAAGCCGACCGTGTCGAAGATCTGCTCGACCCGGACTTCGAGGTGACGCCCCTTCGCGAGCCGGTGGAGGCGCAGCGGCTCGCCCACGATGTCGCCGCAGCTCATCCGCGGGTTGAGCGACGAATACGGATCCTGGAACACCATGTTCAGATCGCGCCGTAAGGGCCGCATCGCCCGCCGGGAGAGGTGCGTGATGTCGACGCCTTGCAGCCTGATCGCGCCCGCGGTCGGCTCGACCAGGCGCATGACGCAGTTCGCGACCGTGGACTTGCCGCTGCCAGACTCGCCGACCAGGCCGAGAAACTCGCCTTGGCGCAACTCGAAAGAGACTCCGTCGACGGCATGCACGAGCGAGCCCTCACCGGTGATCCCACCGCCGACGCGGAAGTGCTTGACGAGGTCACGCACCTCGAGCGCGTTCACTCGGGCCCCGGATGGAAGCACGCCACGAAATGGTTCGCGCTCACGCGCTGGAGCGCCGGCACCTGCGTGCGCGAGAGCTCGTCGGCCCGCGGGCAGCGCTCGGCGAACGCGCACATCGTCGGCAGCTCGCGCAACGACGGGACGCGGCCCGGGATCTCGCGCAACCGCCGCCGCGCATCCTCGCTCTCGTATGGGCGAGGGATCGCGTTGAGGAGACCGATCGTGTACGGGTGCTGCGGCTCGGCGTAGAGATCGGCGACGAGCGCCTCCTCCGCCTTTCGTCCCGCATACATGACAAGCACGCGGTCGGCGATGTCGGCGACGACTCCGAGGTTGTGCGTGATCAGCACGATCGCCGTTCCGAGGCGCTCGCGGATGTCTCGCATCAGGTCGAGGATGCTCGCCTGGATCGTCACGTCGAGCGCGGTCGTCGGCTCGTCGGCGATCAGCACCTTGGGATTGCAGGCGAGCGCCATCGCGATCATCACCCGCTGGCGCATGCCGCCCGACAGCTGGTGCGGGTACTCGTCGATCCGCTGCTCGGGCGCCGGGATCCGCACGAGCTCCAGCAGCTCGATCGTGCGAGCTCGTGCGTCGCGCCTCGACAGGCCGAGGTGCTTCGTCAGCACCTCGCCGACCTGGCGGCCGACCTTGAACACGGGATTGAGCGACGTCATCGGCTCCTGGAACACGAACGAGATCTGCCGACCGCGCACCTGGCGCAGGCGGCGTGGCGACAGGGTGAGGAGATCGACGCCCTCAAACACGGCTTGCCCATCGATCACCGCGGTCTCAGGGAGGAGACGTACGAGCGACATGCAGGTGACGCTCTTGCCGCAGCCGGACTCTCCCACGATCCCGAGCACCTCGCCCGTGGCAAGGGTGAAGGAGAGCTTGTCGACCGCATGCACGGTTCCGTCGTCCGTCTCGAACCGGACCGAGAGATCGGTCACGTCGAGGAGCGGTGCGGCCATCAGCGTGTCGTCCGCGGATCGAGAGTGTCGCGCAGTCCGTCCCCGAGCACGTTGAACGCGAGCGCTGCAAAAACGATCGCAAGCCCTGGGAAGACGGCGAGTCGCGGTGCCTGCGCGAGATAGGACTGGGCATCCTGAAGCATCGTTCCCCAGGACGGCGTGGGTGGTTGGACGCCGAGGCCGAGGAACGACAGCACCGCCTCGCCGATGATCGCCGCGGGAATGGTGAGGGTCGCCTGCACCAACAGCGTGCTCGTCATGTTGGGAAGGATGTGGCGGAAGATGATCGTCAGGTCGTTCGCTCCGTTCGCGATTGCGGCCGGAACGAAGTCCTCCTCGCGCAACGCCAATGTCTCGCCGCGCGCGACCCGGATCAGCCCCGGCATCGCGGCGATGCCGAGCGCGATCGTCGCGTTGGCGAGCGACGGGCCGAGGATCGCCGCGAGACCGACCGCAAGAATGATGAACGGGAAGGCGAGCAGCACGTCGGTCAGCCGGGCGATCACCGTATCGACCCAGCCGCGGTAGTAACCCGCCACCAACCCGATCGGCACAGCCACGACCATCGCGAGCACTGTTGCGAAGACGCCCGCCTGAATCGAGGCACGGGCGCCCCAGATGAGCCGCGAGAGCTCGTCGCGACCAAGCTCGTCGGTCCCGAGCAGATGCTCGCGGGACGGGTGCGCCAGGAGCGCGTTGAAGTCGGTCGCCGCCGGAGAATACGGTGCGAGCAGCGGCGCGAACACCGCCGCCAGGACGAACGCGAGTACGACGACGAGCCCAGCGACCGCCATCGGACGGCGCATGAACCGCTTGCGCAACAACATCCGGCGCCGCGCTCTCGGGTTTCTCAGAACAACGGTGTCGACGGTGCTCATGATGACTTTGCACCAGCCACGCGGATGCGTGGATTGAGGAGCGAGTACACGACGTCGACGGCCAGGTTGACGATCACGTACCCGGCCGCAGCGACGAGCACGACGCCCTGGATGAGCGCGTAATCGCGCTGATCGACCGCCTCGATCGTCAACCGTCCGAAGCCGGCGATGCCGAAGATCGTCTCGGTGATGACCGCGCCCGAGATGAGCGCCCCGAGCTGCAGGCCGATCACGGTCGTGACCGTGATCAGGCTGTTGCGGAGAGCGTGCCGCATGACGACCGTGGACTCGCTCAGGCCCTTTGCGCGTGCCGTGCGCACGTAGTCGGCGCTGAGCGTCGTCAGCATGGACGACCGCATCTGCCGCATCAGGACTGCGGCGAAGCCGGCCCCCAGGACGATGCAAGGCATCAGCATGTGCTCCAGGTTGGCTGCGGGATGGCGGATCGAGACGTACCCGCTCGCCGGCAGCCAGTGCAGGTCGACCGCGAACCAGATGATCATCAGCAGGCCGAGCCAGAAATGCGGCACCGAGAGACCGATCAGGGCGCCGGTGGTGGCCGCGTAGTCGCTCGGCTTGCCGCGCCGGGTCGCGGCAATCACCCCCGCCGGGATGCCGATCGCCAGGGCGATGAACAAGCTGAGGAACGCGAGCTCGAGCGTGATCGGGATGCGCGTGATGATCGTGTGCGCGACGGGGAGCTCGCGCTGGTCGACGCCGAGGTCACCGTGCACTGCGAGCCAGATCCAATGGGCGTACTGCACGGGCAGGGGCTTGTCGAGCAGGTACTTGTGGCGTACCGCGGCGAGCACGGCCGGGTCGCGGTTCTCGGCGCCCAGCGCGATCGCCGGGTCACCTGGAATCGCACGCACCCCGAGGAACACCAGCATGCTCGCGAGCACGAGCACGACGAGGGCGGCTCCCACCTTGCGAAGGAGAAAGCCGCCCATCGTCAGCCCATCAGCACGAACGTTGCGCTACTTGTACGACGCGTTCGAGACGCGCAGCAGCGTGTCGGGATAGAGCTGCAACCCCTTCAGCTGCGTCGAGATTCCGGCCCGCGTGACGCCGTGATAGAGGTAGATCAGCGGCCGGTCCTGGAGGATGATCTGTTGCGCGACGCGGTAGAGCGTCTGTCGCGCTTTCTCCGTGGCGGCCTTTCGTGCGTTCGCCAACACGAAGTCGAGCCGCGGGTTCGAGTAGCCGCTGTCGTTCTGGGAGCCGCTCGTCGCGACGAACTGGAAGATGTTGCCGTCCGGGTCGACGCGGCCCGACCAGCCGATCTGGAACGTGTCGTAGGTACCTGCGTCGGCCTTGCTGAGCGAGGTGACGAAGTCGGTCGAGTCGATGACGACGTTGATTCCGACCGCCTTCTCCTGCGCCTGCAGGAACTGCGCCTGGCGAAGCGCGACCGAGCCGGTGGGCACCATCAGATGCACGGTCGGGTTGGAGACACCCGACGATGCCACGAGCTTCTTCGCATCGGTCGGGTTGTACGGCGTGCACTTGACGCTCGGGTCGTACCAGGCGCTTGAGGGCGAGATTGGTGTGCACCCCGGCAGAACGGTGCCGCCGAACACCACTTTGTTCATCGCCTTGCGGTCGATCGCCTCCTCGAACGCCTTTCGTAGGTTGGCGCTCGACGCGATCGACGACCCGACGTTGGTGTACGGCAGCTTGCCAAGCCCGTTCTTGTTGCCGAGGTTGAGGGTGATCCCCTGGTAGCCGAGTGAGGTCTGCTTGATGATCCGCAGCTTCGAGTCGCTCTTGATTCCCTGGAGCTGCGTCGAGTCGATGCCGTCGAGCGCCTGCAGGTCGCCCGCCTTCAGCGCCGCGGCGGCAGCAGCTGCGTCGTTCTCGACCTTGAAGACGATCTTGTCGAGATGCACATCCTTCTTGTCGTAGTAGTAGGGCGACTTCGTGACAGTGATGCTGTCGCCCGCGACGCGGTTCGAGTACATGAACGGCCCCACGCAGATCGGGTTGGTCGCGAACTTGTCGCCCAGCTTGTCGAGCTGGGCCGGCGACATGATCATCCCGGAGCGGTCTGCGAACTGGGCCGTGAGCGGCGAGTAGGGCGCCTTCAGGTGGATGACGACCTTCGAGTTGCCGGACGCCGTGACGGTGCTGATCGGCGAGATCTCGCTCGCACGCGCCGAGCCTTTCAGCGTTTGATCGCGCTCGAGAGTGGTCACGACCGCCGCAGCATTGAAGGGCGTGCCGTCGTTGAACCGAATCCCCGTGCGCAACGGGATGGTGACCGTGAGCTTGTCCTTCGAGATCGTCGGAAGCGCGGAGGCGAGCTGCGGCACGATCTGCGCCTTCGCATTCAGGTCGTAGAGCTTCTCGCAGAAGGTCAGGAAGACCTCGCGCCCCGAGAAGGTCCGCGCGAGCGTCGGGTCGAGGGCATCGGGCTCGCCGGCGGTCAGACCGACGACGACCGTGCCGCCTTCCTTCGCCGCAGCTCCGTGAATACCGACAGCGGCGCCGGCGGCCGCCACGACGAGGAGGGCGACCGCCGCACCCGCAAGGAGGGCGGTCCGAAAGCGAATGCGGCTCATCGCATGCGTCCTTCCGTCTAGTGAACGGGTGGAAACACGGAACGATATGTTGGATCCAGTTTGTGGTCAAGTGGATACAGATGCGTTAAGGTCGTCGATTCACATGCGTGCCAGCGCCAGCCTTCCGCGCCGCGTCGACCACTCAGGCTCAGGGCTCCTGCGCCTCGACCGGGAGCTCGTGGCGATCGGTGTCGTCGGCGGCCTGCTGTCCGGTCTGCTCGGGGTCGGCGGCGGCATCGTGATGGTGCCGCTGCTCGTCCTGTGGGCCAGATACGGTCAGCGCGATGCTCATGCCGCATCGCTCGGAGCGATCATCCCGATCAGCATCGCGGGCATCGCGACCTACGGAATCGCCGGCGAGGTCAAGGTCGGCCCGGCGATTGCGCTCGCGGTCGGATCGGTGTTCGGCGCACGTCTCGGCGCCGGGCTGCTCGCTCGGCTCGACGAGCGAGCCCTGAAGAGCATCTTCGGTGCTTTCCTCGTCGGCGTCGCGATGCTGATGGGTGTCCGCTGATGACCGGAGCGACGCTCTACGTCGTGCTGGTTGCGTTCGGGGTGCTCGTCGGGATCGCCTCGGGTCTGCTGGGGGTTGGGGGAGGCACGTTGATGGTCCCGTTCCTCACGCTCGTGGCAGGCCTCTCGCAGCACGCCGCCGAGGCGACGTCCTTGCTCGTGATCCTGCCGACTGCGATCGCCGGCACGCTTGCTCTGCGCCGGCGCGGGGTCGGCGATGCCGGCTTCGCCATCCGGTTCGGCATCGTCGGTTCGGTCGGCGCGGTGCTCGGAGCGCTCCTTGCCCTGGCGTTGCCCGGAGCGACGCTCCGTGAGGTCTTTGCGGTCTTCGTCGGGCTCGTGGGCCTGAAGCTGATCGGCGACGGGCTGCGCCCGCGGAGCCGGACGGCATGATGCAGGCGGCCGAGGGACGCCGGGCGCTCGTCGACAAGCTCGCGGCCACACTGCAGTCGCGCGTGCTCAGCGGTGAGCTCGTCTCGGGCACCCGGCTACGCCAGGAGGCGCTCGCCGAGGAGTTCGGGGTCAGCCGGACCCCGATCCGCGAGGCGCTGCGAAAGCTCCAGGCGAGCGGACTGGTCGAGCTGCGGCCCCATCGGGGCGCGCTCGTCCGAGCGCCGTCCGCGCGGGAGATCCGCGACGCCTACGAAGTGCGCGCAGAGCTCGAAGGGCTTGCGGCCGAGCTGGCCGCGCAGCGGGTCCACCAGGAGCAGCTCGACGGCCTGCACGAGACCCAGGCGCAGTTCCGAGAGGCGCTCACGCGCATGATGCGGTCGCGCTCGGGCGGGGGATCGCGGGCCGTGGCGGACGAGGAGATCGAGCGCTGGCGCCATGCAAACGACCGCTTTCATCTGCAGATCCAGGACGCCGCTGCGAATGACGTCCTTGTCGGGATGCTCGCTCACCTGCATCGCAGCTTTCCGCGTGACCTCACGCGCACCGTGCTCGGCGAGAGCGCAACGCTGCTCGCCGAGAACGTGCACGAGCACGAGGGGATTCTGGAGGCGATCGAGGGGCGAAACGCTGCCGAGGCACGCCAGCTGATGGTGCGGCACGTGCGCCACGCCGGGGCCCTTGTGACTCTCCGCTTCGAGCAGCGCGGCTAACCCACAAGGCAACAAATAGGTCCATCGGCCTATTCCCTTGTCGCTCGTGGCGAGCTAGCGTCTGTGCGCTGCGGGCTGGGCCGGTGTCTGATACGGCGAGACATCGGCCCGGCCCGAGCGAAGAGCGTTGTTAGAGTGCCCGGCGAGGGGGCCGAACGGTCAGAGCAAAGGATCCTGCTCTTCTCTCTTTCGGGAGGCTTTCGGCCGAAGGCCGCAATTGGCCGAAGGTGGCCCGGCCCCCTCTTTCTCAGGCATTCCCTGGTAAGCCGTATCCCCGGGCCGCTGCTCCTCGTTTCCGACTTGGACCTTGACGGAAGGGAGAACGAATGTTCCGGACAGCGACGGTCGGGCCGCGCTTCGGAGTCAATTGGTTTGTGGCCCTCTATCTGATCGCCGGCGGAATCGTCGCCGCGACGCACAACTACTGGTCGAACCTTCACACGCTCAAGGCGATCGTGTCCGCCGTCCTCGCGACGGTGCTCTGGCCGCTGATCCTCGTCGGCGTGAACCTGCACATCCACTGACGCGCAGAGGCGTGTCGCGGCGCGTGCTCGCCCTAGCGGACGCGAAGTGCGGAGGCGACGATCGTGCCGAGGCCAACCCCAGCGAACTGGGTCATCGGCAGCGTGCTCGAAGCGGCCAGTCTCACTTGGTGGCCGGCTGGGCCGGTGACGCAACGCCAGGCCATCTGGGTGTTGTCCAGCTGCGCCCAGTACACCTTGTTGCCCGACAGCTGAAAGGTCTTCTGTTTGCCGTCGGCGCAGGGAGCCGAGTACGGGATGGCGGTGAAGACGATCTTCCGGTTCGGAGTCTGCGCGAACGTTTCGGAGACCATGGCCGCTGAGGCCTTGTAGCCGACGTACTTGAAACTCGGCGCGGCGATCCGGGTCGGCACGTATGCCAACTGCGGGGAGCGCTTTGCGATCAGGTGCTGGACGAACAACGGCACCATCGACGTCTGCGCGGCCGACGCGATCCCGGTGGGGGCGAGCACGGCGGCGAAGAGTGTGCTGATCAAGGCGACTTTGGGCATCCGAGGTCAGATCTAGCCCGGACCCGATGTGGATGCCGTGTCCTCGGCGTAAACATTTCGTGACAGCGGCTGCTGAACTCGCGCTCACCCGAACCTCCCGCACCCGCAAACCGCTCCGCCTTTTCTCACCGTCTTTCTATTGCGCTTCGAGTTGTGTCTTCAACGCTGCGAGGTCTGCTTCGATCCGAGCGAGTGTGGCGGTGATGGTGTTGTGCTCGTCAGAGCGGTCTGCCTTGACGAAGAATGAGGCAATCGTCGCAGTCAGCACTGCGAGGAAACCGACACCGACGAGCATGACGATGATCGCGACGATGCGTCCGGCGACCGAGGTCGGGTAGACGTCGCCGTAGCCGACTGTCGTGACGGTGACGACAGCCCACCAGGTTCCGTCCCAGAACGTCTTGAAGTCGCCGGTGTCAATCGTTGACTGCACTGCGCCGGCGAGCACTGTCAGGAAGACAGTGCCGAGGGCTGCGAAGCGGAAGACGTTGTTCGAGGAAAGGCGACGCTCGGCTTGGAGCGAGCGTCCGATGATCACCGCAGCCCTGGCAAGGCGCATTAGCCGCGCCAGGCGCACGAGCCGTAGCGAGGACATCAGGCGACCGTAGAAGGGCACCGAGACGATCACGATCGCGGCGTCGAGCCAGTGCGCGCTCAGCGCCGCTCTCTTCCGGGGCGCGACAATGAGCACGAAAGCGAACTCGGCTGCGAAGACCGCCCAGACGGCCCAGTTCGCGACCTGGGCGAAGGTCTGCCAGCCCGACACGGTCGCGTCGTGCTCGATGATCAGCACCGGGATCATCGCCAGCGTCGCCACGAGCACGACCGGCTCGAACGGGTGCGTCACCCGACCTGACTCAGCCTGTTCCCACATTGCTGCTTCCCTTTCTCCTTGTGAACTTCCAGCCCTCCCGCCGACGGTGACCTTTGTTGACTCGCGCACGTCTTCCGAGTAGAACGAGGTCAGGTCGAGCGGGAGGGATGATGTTCAAGCGGGTCGGGGGCACGCTGACGGCTAGCCGGCTTGCTCGTCTCGCCGTCGTCGTGGCAGCCCTCGCGATGTGTCTTGCCGGTGCGGCAAGCAGTGGGCTGTCCAATTCT
>DATBBH010000031.1:0-19107 GCA_036271075.1 Gaiellaceae bacterium
GCACAGGTCGCGGAGTACAACCTGAAGCAGGTCGGGTTCAAGATCAACGACGTGCCGACACCGGCGACGACCTACTACCAGGTGATCCAGACCAAGGGCACGAACTACAACTTCGTCACCAACGGCGGCTGGTGCGCCGACTACTTCGACCCGTTCGACTACTTCAACGTGCTGTTCGACGGCCGCAAGATCCAGGCCTCGAACAACAACGACTACACGTACTTCAACAACGCGTCGTTCAACGCAGGCCTCGATCATGCTTCTTCGCTCTCCGGCGAAGCTCGCGCCGCGGCGTACGCGAAGCTCGATCAGGAACTGATGGTCAAGTACGCGCCGGTGGTGCCGTACCTGATCCCGACCAACAGTTACTTCGTCAGTTCACGAACGAAGAACTGGATCTACAGCTCGTACTTCGGCACGCCGTACCTGAACGCTCTGGCGGTCGGCTAACCGAACCGGATGTTTGGAGAGGCGCCTGCGGGCGCCTCTCCAAACGCCACCCCGTTCAGACGCTCGAGCAGAGTGCAGCGCACTGCTCGAGATCAACGCAGTCGCAGTCGCGGCTTGCACCGAGCACCCGCCGCATCGTGCGGATGCGCTTGCTCGCAACGTCGAGCTCGGCGACCTTCTCATCGACGAGCTCGCGCCAGCGCTCCTTCTGAGCCCTGCCCCGTGGCACGGCCAAGAGCCGGCGCGCCTCCGCGAGCGTGAAGCCGAGGCTCTGGCAGAAACCGATCACCGTCAGGGTGGAGACAATTGACGGGTCATAGCGCCGTTGGCCGCTGACCCGCGCTGCCGGCTCGATGAGGCCGGCCTCTTCGTAGTAGCGCAGTGCCGACGTGCGGAGCCCTACGCGCGTCGCAACCTCCCCGATCGTCAGCAAATCAGCCACTTGACTTCAAGTGGACTTTAACTGGCAGGGTGCCTCTCATGGAGAAACGGATCATCGCCTGCAGCTTGTCCGGCGACGGGCTCGCGGCCCGCGGGGAACGGTGGCGCCGTCTGGCCGGCACGTCGGGCGTCGACGTCGTCACCACGCCGAGCGGCCTTCGGCTCACCTTCGGCCCCGGCACTGAGCGCGAGCTCGGCGAGCTCGCGGCGCTCGAGCGCGAATGCTGCGCCTTCGCGGACTGGACGGTCACCGGCACCGTGCTCGAGGTGAGCGGCCGCGGCGACGCGGTCCCTGCCGTTCAGGCGATGTTCTCGAGCCTGAGGTAGTAGTAGGCGTTTCCAGCCAGCGACCCGTCGGGGAGCGTTGAATAGGCTGGGATCACGCCGAGGCGCGTCCAGCCGAGCCGCTCGTAGAACTGGTCGGCGTCCGTTTCCTCGTGGGTCGTGAGCCAAAGTAAGCCGAGCCGCAACTCGCGCGCCCGTTCGACCGCTGCTTCCAGCAACGCACGGCCGATGCCCATGCCGCGGCTCGTCGGGCTGACGACGAGCCGTTGGATCTCGGCGCGGTGACGTCCGTTCTCGGCCTCGGCGCGAGCGATGTGGACTGCTCCCACCAGGATGTCACCGTCGAGTGCGCCGAGGAGCACACGCTCTCCCGGCGCGAGCCTCGCAGCCGTCACCCGGTAGGCGTCCGCTGCCCGCTCGCGCGTCAGCGGGGGTGCGAGGCCGAGCGCCATGTTCGACGCGTGACCATCGAGCAGCAGCTGCGCCAGCTCGTTGAGGTGAGCGTCGATGCCTTCGGCATCGAGCTCGACGATCTTCACGACGACGCTCGCGCGGCACGGCCGATCCGCCAGGAGACGAGTCCGGCGCCGAAGAGCGCCAGCTCGACGAGCGTGATCGCGAGCCTGTTCAACAGCGTGACGCCGAGCGCAGGCCCGGAGGTTGTGACCGCGAGTAGCAGCCCGTACATCGACGCTTCGCGCGCACCGAGGCCGGACGGGGCGAACACTGCGACCACGGCGACGATCGCACCGACGGCGGACACTCCACCGAGGAACGGGATCGCAGCCAGACCGACGTCGGTCCCGAGGCTTCGCAGCATGAAATACACAGCAACGCCGGCGATCAGCCACGTGCCGCAATAGAAGATGAGCAGGAAGATCGTCTGCGAGAACGGCACGGGCTCGATCGACTCGGCTCCGAACGGCCGCAGCAGCTTCTGCGCCAGCGGGCGGAACACACGAGGATGCAACGCGAGCGTCAAGAGCAGCCCGAATGCAACGAGCGGCAGCAGCGGCGCGTTCACACCGCGGACCCACGCCAGGCTGACGACGAACACGATCACACCCGAGATCGCGGAGAGCCCCGCCTCGACCAGGATCGAGGCGAGCACCGCCGGTGTGTCGGTCACGCCGGCCGAGCGGCGTAGCGCGAGCGTGCGTGCGGCCGGTGTCCACACGGCGCCGGGGATGTACTTCGCGAGCATCGACACCATCTCGGCCTGCAACGCCACCCGGTACGAAATGCGGATGTCCAGCGCTTCGAGGATGCGAATCCAACCGAGGATGAAGACGAGGTAGTACAGAGCGACCGTCGCGAAACCGAGTGCGAGATAGCCCGGCTGCGCGTTCCGCAGGAGCGGGCCGGCCTTCGACCATTGGTCTTGAACCGCCCAGACGCAGAACGCGAGTGTCGCGGTGACGAGCGCGACCTGGAGCGACCTGGTCAGGCGCGGATGCGTCCGCAGGTAACCGACTGCCGCGCCGACACTGCTCGCGATTTCCGCCATTACGACGGATATTGCCGTTCGGGGAGCCTCTCAGGCCGAGAGGCGCACGCCGAGCCAGATGCCCGCGACGCCGCCCAGCGCTCCGAAGAGGAGCGAGACGGCCGAGAAGCTGGAACTGCCCCAAAGCTCCGGGACATACCCGCCGGCGAACATGCCGAAGGTGGCGCAAAGACCGATGACAGAACGCATGGTGGGCGTATCGGCATCAGAACCCCCCTGGCTAGAGTCCCGAGATGGGGGAAGGGCGTCAGCACTACAACGTGACGCTCGCCGTGCTCGCGCTGGCCGGGCTCGCTTACGCGCTGCAGCAGACGATGATCGTCCCCGCCCTGCCGAGCTTGCAGCACGATTTCCACACGTCCACCGGGTGGGTCACGTGGCTGCTGACGTCGTTTCTGCTCGTCTCCGCGGTGGCGACGCCTCTGCTCGGAAAGCTTGGTGACCAGTACGGCAAGGAACGCTTTCTCCTCATCAGCCTGCTCGTCTTCTTCGTCGGCTGCGTCGCGGCGATCTTCGCCTGGAACATCTGGTCACTGATCGCCTTTCGCGCGGTCCAGGGCTTCGGCGGCGCCGTGTTCCCGCTCTCCTTTGCCATCGTCTTCGACGAGTTCCCGAAGGACAAGGTCGGCTCCGGCGTCGGGATGGTTTCCGCGATCCTCGGCGTCGGCGGTGGTCTCGGGCTCGTGCTGTCAGGTCTGCTGGTCGACTCCGCCTCCTGGCGGTGGATCTTCATCGTCGGTGCCGTCTTCGTCGGCGTCGCGGCGATCGGTGTCTGGCGGTTCGTGCCCGAGTCGCCGGTCAAGACGCCGTCCAAGCCGGACCCAGCCGGCGCGTTATTGCTCTCGGGTGTGCTCCTGACCCTGCTCCTCGGCCTGACCGAAGGGCCGGTCTGGGGGTGGAGCTCGACCCGCGTCGTTTCGCTGTTCGTTGCGTGCGCAGTGCTTGGGGTCGCCTGGGTGCGGACCGAGTTGCATGTGCCCGAGCCGATGGTCGACATCCGGATGATGTTGCAGCGAACGGTGCTCTTCACGAACCTGGCCGCGGTCTTCACCGGCTTCGCAATGTTCGGAGCGTTCATCCTGCTGCCGTCGTTCATGCAGACACAGCCCGGCGGCAGGGTCGACTACGGCTTCGGTCTCTCGGCGACTGCCACCGGCCTCTACCTGCTCCCCGCCGGCGTCCTCGGGTTCGTCGCGGGACCGGCGGCGGGGCGGCTCGGTACCCGATACGGCTCACGTCTTCCTCTGATCATTGGGCTCGTTCTGACGGCACTCGGCGTTGCGTCGCTTGCTCTTCTGCACAGCCACCCGCTCGAGATCTCGCTCGGGATGGTCGGCATCGGGATCGGCGTGCCGTTCGCGTTCGCGGCGATGGCCAAGCTGATCATCGATGCGGTCAAGCCGTCGGAGACCGGCATTGCAACCGGCATGAACACCGTCATGCGCACGATCGGGTCGGTGATCGGCGGGCAGGTTGGTGCGGCGATCGTCACCTCGGACACGATCGCGCGTACGACTATCCCCGCCGAGTCGGCGTTCGTCGCCGCGTTCTGGGTCAGTGCGGCAGTCGCGCTCGTTGGCGCAGTGCTGGCGCGGTTCATTCCGCGCAGAGGCTCGGCACGAGTCGCGTTTGCAGACTAACGTCGCAGCATGATTCGCGTGCGCTTTGCCCCGAGCCCGACCGGGACGCTGCACGTCGGCAACGCGCTGAGCGCGGTCGCGAACCGTCGCTTCGGCGATTGGCTGCTGCTTCGGATCGACGACACCGACGCCGCTCGAAACCTCCCCGGCGGGGAGGACGCGATCATCGAGGACCTGCGGTGGCTCAGGGTCGCATGGGATGACGGCCCCGTCAGGCAGAGCGACCGGGCGGCGCGGCACCTCGAGGCGGCGCGCACCGCCGGATTGCCGCAGCGATTCGAGGGCGTGATGCTGTGGCGCGACGAGGGGCCGCCGACCTTCCATCTCGCGAGCGTCGTGGACGACATCGACTTCGAGATCACGCACGTGATTCGCGGCTCCGATCACCGCGCGAACGAGGGGCTGCACGCCGCGCTGCACCGAGCGCTCGGCTCGACTCCGCCGCAGGTGATCCATCACGGGCTGCTGGTCGGCGCCGACGGCAAGAAGCTGTCCAAGCGCGCAGAGGGAACGACGATCGCCTCGCTGCGCGAGGCCGGGTACCCGGCTGAGGCAGTCCGCGCGTACTTCGAGGAGCTGGGCCTCCCGAAGCACGACGTTCACTTCGACCTCGACCGCATCCGTTCGCTCTCGGTCGACGTGCTCGGCCAGCTCGACGACGAGGCGCTCGCCGAGCGGGTGGGCGTGCCGGTCGAGGCGGCCGCGCTGGTGCGCGGCGCGCATGATCTCGCCGAGGCGCGGGCGCTCGCGCTCACGGTGCTCGAACCGCCAAGTAACACAGTGTTACTAAGTCCCGAGACGCTGGAGCGGTTCGTCGAGCTGCGCTCGCAGCTTCCGGACGTGCTCGGAAAGGACGAAGCCAAGACGGTCGTGCGAGAGCTGAAGGCGGTGGGCGGGAATCTGAAGGCGCTGCGGGTCGCGCTGACCGGCCAGGAGCGTGGGCCCGAGCTCTGGGCCGTGCTGCGCGCGCTGCCTCGCGACGAGGCATTGCGGCGCGCACTACCCTGAGCAACGTGCGCCTCTACGACACGTACAGCCGCTCACTGGTCGAGCTGCCAGCGCCACCCGGGCCGATCCGCATGTATTTCTGCGGCCCGACCGTCTATGCGCGAGCGCACATCGGCAACGCCCGGCCGTTCGTGGTCGGCATGTGGCTTCGCTCCTGGTTGCGTTCGACCGGGTACGACGCACAACTCGTCCACAACATCACCGACATCAACGACAAGATCTACGACGCGGCTCCGGGTGCGAGCGCCGGGCTCGCGGCACGCGCGACCGAGTGGTACCTGGAAGACACCGGCGATCTCGGCCTGGGGATGCCCGACCACCTGCCGAAAGCGACCGAGTCCGTGCCCGAGATCGTCCACTTCATCGAGGAGCTGATCGAGTCCGGCCACGCGTACGCCGCCGGTGGCGACGTCTACTTCCGCGTTGCGAGCTTTGCCGAGTACGGCCGGCTGTCCGGCCAGAAGCCCGACCAGGTCGAGCAGGGCGAAGAGCCGAGCGCGCTCAAGGAGGATCCGCGCGACTTCGCCCTCTGGAAGGCGAACAAGCCGGCCACCGAGGACACCTGGTGGGACTCGCCGTGGGGGCGCGGCCGTCCCGGCTGGCACATCGAGTGCTCCGCGATGGCCGAGCACATCTTCGGGCCGGCGTTCGAGATCCACGGGGGTGGGCTCGACCTCGTCTTTCCACACCACGAGAACGAGGTCGCGCAGTCGCGCGCGCTGGGGCATTCGTTCGCGCAGATCTGGACGCACAACGGGATGCTCCGCTTCACCGGGGAGAAGATGTCGAAGTCGGTCGGGAACGTCGCGACCATCCGCGAGACGCTCGACGAGTACGGCGCAGCCACGGTGCTTGTCTTCTTCCTGGGTGGGCACTGGCGCAAGCCCATCGACTTCTCGCCCGAGACGATGGCCCAGGCAGCGGCGCGGCGGGACACGCTGCGAAACGCCTTCACGGTCCAGCCGGCAGCGCACGACGAGGCCGGCTGGGGCGCCTTCGCTGCCGTGCTGGATGACGACTTCGACACGCCCGCGGCGCTGGCCGTGCTGCACGAATGGGCGACGACCGGTCAGCTCGCACTGCTGCGGCGAGGGCTCGGCGTCTTCGGCCTCGACTCGCTCGCCGTACGAGACGAGGCGCCGCCTGAGGTGGTCGAGCTCGCCGAGCGGCGCGTCGTGGCTCGGGCCGAGCGCGATTTCGAGACGTCCGACCGGCTCCGGGACGAGCTCGCCGCCCTGGGCTGGCAGATGCGCGACGAGTCTGACGGCGGCTACCTCCTGGTTCGTGACGCCTGACCTCGTCTACGGCCGCCGCGCCGTCCGCGAGGCGCTGCGTGGGAACCGCCAGGTGCTCGAGGTCTGGGCGACGGAGCGGGCGCTCAAAGCGGAGCCGTGGCTCGCCGAGATTGGCCCGAAGGCCAAGGCCGACCGCGATCTCTCCGACCGGGCCGAGACCCGCGACCACCAGGGTGTCCTCGCTCTCGTCGAGCCGTATCGCTACGCGGATGCCTACGAGCTGGCCGCGGCCGAGCGACCGCTGCTGGCCGTGCTCGACCGGGTCACCGATCCGCGCAACCTCGGTGCCGTCTGTCGTAGCGCAGAGGGCGCGGGTGCGACCGGTGTGGTCGTTCCGGCGCACGGGTCGGCGATCGTGACGCCCGCTGTCGCACGGGCGTCCGCAGGTGCGGTCGAGCATCTGCCGGTTGCAGTCGTGACGAACCTGGCGCGCTACCTCGAGGAAGTGAAGGGCGCGGATCTCTGGATCTACGGCGCCGCCGGTGACGAGGGCACGGCTTCGATGTGGGACACAGACCTCTCGGGCGGTGTTGCGCTTGTCTTCGGTGCCGAGGGGAAGGGCTTGCGTCCACTCGTGCGGCGTACCTGCGATGCGCTCGTCTCGATCCCGCTCGCAGGGGCGGTCGAGTCACTCAACGTGTCGGTCGCCGCAGCGGTGCTGCTGTACGAAGCTCGTCGGCAGCGTGGCTGAGCTCTACCTCTTCGACGGCTACAACCTGCTGCACGCCGGACCGTTTGCTGATGCGCGCGAGCTCGTCGATGCGCTGGCGAGCTACGTGGCCGTGCGCGGCGCGCGCGGCGTAGTCGTCTTCGACGGTGTGGGCGAGGACGCGACCCGCGGTCCGCTCGAGGTGCGTTTCGCGACCCACGCCGACACGCTGCTCGAGCGACTCGCCGCCGAGCACCGCGACCAGGCTCGGGTGATGCTCGTGACGAGCGACGCCACGGTGGCGGCCTCGGCCGGAGGCAACGTCGCGAAGCTCTCGTCGCAGACCTTCTTCCGCGACTTCCGGCCGGCCGAGCACCGCGAAGAGCGCCCGGAGGGCCTGGCCGGGAAGCTCGACCCCGAGACGCGCGCTCGGCTGGAACGGCTGCGCAAAGGCGAGTAACCGGGTCCTGTGCAATTGGGGCTTGTGCTCTTTGCGGCGACTTGCTAGATTCACCTCAACCTCAGGGTGAGACTTCAGCGGTGCCGAACGGAAGCCTCACCGAAAAACAGCCCAAATACCGGGGGTATTCGTCGTGTCCGTCCGCACCGCTGTCGCTCACAAGTCACCGCAGAAGGCTCAACGCGAGCTTGAGGATCTGCAGCTGGTCCTGAAGGCGCGCAACGGCTCGAGCCTCGCGATGGACCAGCTGATGCGCCGCTACACCTCGTTCGTGCGCCTGAAGGCGAGCTCGTACTTCCTCGCCGGGGGCGACTCCGAGGACCTGATCCAGGAGGGCCTCGTCGGCCTCTACAAAGCCGTGCGCGATTTTCGCCCGGACAAGGAAACCTCGTTCCGGTCCTTCGCAGAGCTCTGCGTGACGCGCCAGATCATCACGGCGATCAAGACCGCGACCCGGTTCAAGCACGCCCCTCTGAACACCTACGTGTCGTTCAGCCACACCCCCGCCGGACAAGAAGGCGACGACTGCACACTCGGCGACGCGCTGCCTGGGCCGAATGTCAACGATCCGTCCGTCTGCGTGATCTCGACGCAAGAGCTGCAGTCCCTCGTCGGCTGCCTGTCGACGACACTCTCGCCGCTCGAGTCGGATGCGCTTCGCCTGTATCTCGAAGGCTCGTCCTACGAGCAGATGGCGGAGGAGCTCGGCTGCGACACGAAGACGATCGACAACGCCCTGCAGCGCGTGAAGCGCAAGATCCTCACGCACCAAGAAGGCCGCCAGGTCCTCCAGTAGAGACCTGGCCGAGCGTGTCCTAAACAGACAACACGGGCTGGCCTACAATTCGGCGACGCCGGAGTAGCTCAGTTGGCAGAGCACCTCTCTTGTAAAGAGGATGCCGTGGGTTCGAGTCCCACCTCCGGCTCTCAATCCCTAGACAATCGGTCCAGCGCCGTGGACAGGTCGGCCCAGACGGCCTCCACGTCCTCGACGCCGACCGAGAGGCGTAAGAGCCCACGCGGGATCCGGTCGCCCTCCCAGCGCCAGCGGCTCTCCAGCGACGAGGTGACCCCGCCCAGTGAGGTCTGGTTGACGATCAGCGTCGTCGCCGTCTCGACGGCCCGTGCGTCGTCGTCTGCCACGTCGAACACGACGAGGCCGCCGAACCCCGGATAGCGCACGCGCAGCACGGCATGGTGCTGCTCGAGCCGCCGAGCGAGCTCGCGGGCGGTCTCCGTCTGGCGGCGGACACGCACCTCGAGCGTCTTGAGCCCGTACAAGAGCGCCGCCGCCGAGTCCGGCGAAGCAGCCAGGCCGAGCCGCAGTCGTGCGTCGTAGAGCCGTTTCGTCTTCTCCGCGTCGCGTGTCACCGTCGCGCCGAGCATCGCGTTGTGGTGGCCCGTGAGGTACTTGGTGGCTGAGTGGAGGACGACGTCGGCGCCTTCGTCGAGCGCGCGCAAGAAGACGGGCGTCGAGACCGTCGCGTCGCAGACGACGAGCGCCGGATGTGCGCGCACCGACGCCCAGTCGGGCAGCGTCAGCAGTGGATTCGCTGGCGCCTCCAGCCAGACGACGTCGGCCTCGGCCGGCGGCGCGCCCGTCTGGTCGAACTGAACTACGTTCAGCCCCCACGGCTCGAACTGGGAGAACGTCACGCCGGTGCCGAAGTAGGCGCCCTCGGCGAGCGCGATCGTCGTGCCGGGACGGCAGAACGCGAAGACGCAGGCCGTCACTGCCGATGTGCCGGAGGCGTAGAGCAGCGCGTCGCCTCCTTCGAGGGCACCGAGGGCGCGCTCTGCTGCAGCGCCGGTCGGGTGGGCGTAGCGCTGATACATGAACTCGCCTGGTTCGCCGTGCTCGTCGTACGGCCACACCGTGGCGCGGTCGATCGGTTCCATGCCTTGACTCTACGCGGCGCGCATGCCCTCGATCAGGCCCGGTTGGAACCTAGATATAGGCTGGGTGACATGGCGCAGACCGAGAAGCGCGGCCACGAGACCACTGCGGAGAAGCTGCAGTGGCTGGCGGAGCTGCGTGACGAGGCGCGGCACGCGGGCTCGCCAAAATCCGTCGAAAAGCATCGAGCCGAAGGCAAGCTGCTCGCGCGGGAACGCGCCGAGAAGCTGTGCGATCCGGGGTCGTTCGTCGAGCTCGACCGCTTCGTCCGCCACCGAGAGCCGAACTTCGGCATGCTCGAGCGGCGACCTTACGGCGACGCCGTGGTCACCGGGTACGGCACGATCTTCGGCCGCAGAGTCTTTGTCTTCAGCCAGGACTTCACGGTTTTCGGGGGCTCACTGAGCGAGGTCTTTGCCGAGAAGATCTGCAAGGTGATGGACATGGCGGCCAAGTACGGCTGCCCGCTGATCGGGATCAACGACTCGGGCGGCGCGCGCATCCAGGAGGGGGTCGTCTCGCTCGCCGGATACGCCGAGATCTTCTGGCGCAACGTCCAGAGCTCGGGGGTGATCCCGCAGATCTCGCTCGTGATGGGGCCGTGTGCCGGCGGGGCCGTCTATTCGCCGGCGATGACCGACTTCGTGCTGATGGTCGAGGGCACGTCGTACATGTTCATCACCGGCCCCGACGTCGTGAAGACCGTCACCGGCGAGGAGGTGACGTTCGAGGAGCTCGGTGGTGCTCTGACGCACGCCTCGAAGTCCGGCGTCGCGCACCTCACAGCGCCCGACGAGGAGTCGGCGCTCGAGGACGCGCGCTATCTGCTCAGCTTCCTGCCGCAGTCGAACGCGCACCCAGCGCCGTTCGACGAGCCAACCGATGCGATCGACCGCGAGTCACCGGAGCTGGACGACCTGATTCCCGACGAGGCGACGAAGCCGTATGACATGAAGCGCGTCATCTCTGCGGTCGTGGACGACCGGGAGTTCCTCGAGATCCAGCCGCTCTTCGCGGAGAACATCGTCTGTGGCTTCGCGCGGCTCGGGGGCCAGAGCGTCGGCATCGTGGGCAACCAGCCGAAGGCGCTCGCGGGCGTGCTCGACATCAGCTCGTCGGAGAAGGCCGCTCGCTTCGTGCGCACGTGCGACGCGTTCAACATCCCGCTGATCACCTTCGTCGACGTTCCGGGCTTCCTGCCGGGCACGGCGCAGGAGTGGGGCGGGATCATCAGGCACGGAGCGAAGCTGCTCTATGCCTACTGCGAGGCGACGGTGCCGAAGCTGACGGTGATCACCCGCAAGGCCTACGGCGGCGCCTACGACGTCATGAGCTCCAAGCATGTTCGTGCCGACTTCAACTTCGCCTGGCCGAGCGCAGAGGTCGCCGTGATGGGGCCTGAGGGTGCCGTCAACATCATCTTTCGCAAGGAGCTCGCCGAGGCCGAGGATCCGGATGCGCGGCGCGCCGAGCTGATCTCGGATTACAAGGAGCGCTTCGCGAATCCCTATACCGCCGCCGAGCGCGGTTACGTCGACGAGGTGATCGAGCCACGCCGCACGCGCCCGGTTCTGGTCGACGCTCTGCGCACCGCGATCACGAAGCGCGAGCCGCGCCCGCCGCGCAAGCACGGCAACATCCCGCTCTAGGAGGGCTTGGCGGAATACCGTTCGTTGCAGGGGTGCGATGGTCGTTCCGAGGCAAGGACGCAGGGAGCGCCGATAGCCAAAGCTATCGGCGCGACTGAGGACGCAGCATCGGGGCGACCAGCGCGTCCCTGCGACACAACGCTGTATTTCGCCAAGCCCTCCTAAGGCCGAACTAGGCGCTGATAGCTTCCGCGGTACCGATCGCGGCCAGGAACGCGTGCACGATCTCTGGGTCGAACTGTGAGCCCCGACAGCGTTCGACCTCGAGCTGCGCCTCGATGTGCGACAGCGGTGCGCGGTAGAGGCGGTTCGATGTCATCGCGTCGTACGCGTCGGCGACGAAGATGATGCGGGCGCCGAGTGGGATCTCGTCGCCGGCGAGGCCGTCGGGGTAGCCGGTGCCGTCCCAGCGCTCGTGGTGATGCAGCACCCAGTCGGCGATCGGGTCGACGCCCAGGCTTTCGAGCATCCGGTGACCGATCTGCGGATGCCGCTCGATCACGAGCCGTTCGGCGTCGGTCAGCGCGGCGGGCTTGCGCAGGATCTCTTCCGGTATCGCGAGCTTGCCGAGATCGTGGAGGCTGCCCGCGAGCCTGGTCAGTTCGATCTCTTCGGCAGAGAGCCCCAGCTCCGTGGCGATCTCGGCTGCGAGCGTCGCAACGCGCTCGGAGTGACTGCCGGTGTATGCGTCCCGTGAGTCGACGGCGCGCGCGAGCGACGCGGCTGCCCCAAACCGGGCGACGCGGTCGGCGCCCTTCACGACGCGGCGGAATTCGGTCAGCTCCGCGACGTCGGAACGCGCCAACCGCACCTGATTCTTGCCGTGCTCCTTCGCCCAGTAGAGGGCGCCGTCGGCCAGTCGAATCAGCGAGTCGCGCTCGCTGCCGTGCTGCGGGTAGGTGGCGACGCCTGCGCTGACGGTGATGGGCCCCTCAGGCCCGAGATCGGTCTCTCCGATCCGCTCCACGATCAACTCGGCCGTGGCGCGCGCAACGTCCTCCTCGACCCCGGGCAGCAGCACAGCGAACTCGTCGCCTCCAAGCCGGAACGCCTCACCGCCCTGCCGCAGGCGAGTCGCGACCTGGTAGAGCACGCGGTCGCCGGCGGGGTGGCCGAACTGGTCGTTGACGCGCTTGAAGTTGTCGATGTCGAGGAAGCACAACGAGACGAGGCCGCCGTCTTCGTCCGCAATCGCGAGCTCACGTTGCAGCCGCTCGTAGAAATGGCGGTGGTTACCGAGACCCGTCAGCGGATCGGTCAGCGCAAGGCGCATCGCGTTCAGCGCCTTGTGCGTCGAGCGCTGGTAGAGCGAGATCGCGACGAGTGGGCCGGCCAGGGAGGCGAAGAGGAACGGGGTTCGCTCCCACAGCACCACGAGCATCATCGCGGTCGAGGCCATGAGCGTGAAGGGCACGATCGTCCCGCGGATGTTCGACCGGATCAGCTTGAGGTAACCGAGTTGAGATCCGGAGGCGGTGATCGCCGCCGTCACGAGCACGATGTTGACCACGTACAGCGTCGCCGAGGTGACCGCGATCTTCGCGAGGATCATCTCGGCGTCGTTCCCGTGCAGGTACGTGAGGATCCAGCCCGCGAGCGCGCCGACGAAGCCAAAGACGCCGGCGTTGAAGATGGCCCGGATCGGCGGCCGGGTGCGCCAGACGAGCGCGACGATCGTAGGCGCCGTCACGTAGATGAACGTCGCAGGCGCCCAGCCGAAGAGGACGAGCGCCGCAACTGCGAACACGAAGCCGAGCGAGACGCCGTTGGCGTCTGCGCCCTCGACCGGAACCGGGTAACGCTCGGCGAGGGTCGAGGCGACGAGGAAGACCGCGACGCCGGCGATCTCCGCCGCCGACCCCGGATCCCTCAGAAAGGAAAACGTCGCCGCCAGGTATGCGGCGACGCCGACCAAGGAGACGGGCACGACAACCGCGAGCAGTCTCACGGGGGGTAGCGCCCTACCGCTCATCGCGCGGTCGTTACCAGGTGAAGTTGAAGATCGCCCATGTGAAGTTTCCGACGAACGCCGCGATTGCAACGAGGAGGGAAACCACCAGGACGGCTGAGTACTTCGGGTTCCACTGAAGCATGTGGGAAATCCTCCGATCTGAGTGCCGCATCGAACGTGATTCTCTGCGTCGGGACCGGGTACGGACATCACCCGAAGGGGTGAAAGCCCTTCAGGAATGGGGAATCCCTCAAACGGGTGACTCTATTTCGGACAGTAGGCTTGGGCCCGCGATGGACGTGGAGCTCTCGCCCGAGCAGTCCGACGAGGTCGCCGCCGCGATCGCAGCGGCGCTCAGCGAGCCGGCGCCGGCCCCGGATCCCTGGTGGCTCGCCGGCCTCGAAGAGTCGCTCGGAACCGACCTTTAGGGGCTGGCCGCCGGGCGCCCGCGTAGCAGACGCGGCGCCGACCGCGCGTAGTCGAGGCCCGAGATCCAGGTCAGCACCAATGCGATCAGGAGCGCCCACCAGGCCGGACGGGTGCCCCACACGCCGGCTGCCGCCAGGCCGCCGACGCCGGCCGCGATCGCCTGCGCCCACGTCTTGAGCTTCCCGAGGTCGCGGGCGGCGAGCACGACGCCGCGTTGGATCGCCGCCTGGCGCAGGCCCGAGACCAGGAGCTCTCGCGCCACGATCGCGGCGACCATCCACGCCGGGAAGACGCCCTGGTCGATGAGAACGATCAGGGTGGTCAGCACGAGCAGCTTGTCGGCGATCGGGTCGAGTAGCGAGCCCAGGGACGACGTGCGTCCGGTCCGTCGCGCGATCCGGCCGTCGAACCAGTCGGTCGCCATGGCGGCGCAGAACACGCCTGTCGCCCAGTAGTCGTGCCCTGGGAACGGGATGGCGAACAGCGCGACGACGATCGGCACCGCGATCGCGCGAGCGACGGTCAGTTGATCGGCGAGGCTCATCCGCAAGGAGAATACGGAGTGTGTTCGCCAAAGTGCTCGTCGCCAACCGCGGAGAGATCGCTCTGCGCATCTTTCGCACCCTCCGCGACATGGAGATCTCCTCGGTGGCCGTCTACTCCGACGTCGACCGGCTGACACCCCACGCGCTCTACGCCGACGAGGCGCTCGCCCTCGGCGGCAATACCTCCGCCGAGACCTATCTGGTCGTCGAGAAGCTGCTCGCCGCCGCCGCGCGCTCGGGGGCCGAGGCGATCCACCCCGGCTACGGCTTTCTGGCCGAGAACGCGGCCTTCGCCCGGGCGGTCGAGGACGCGGGTCTCGTCTGGATCGGCCCGCCGCCCGCCGCGATCGAGCTGATGGGGTCGAAGACGCGCGCGAGGCAGGCGATGCAGGCGGCGGGCGTGCCGATCATCCCGGGCACGACCGACCCGGTCGGCTCCGCGGACGAGGTTGTCGCCCTCGGCGAGCAGATCGGCTACCCGCTGCTGATCAAGGCCGCGGCTGGGGGCGGCGGCAAGGGCATGAAGGTGGTCCGATCGGCCGGCGAGGCGATGCAGGCGCTCGAGTCTGCAAAGCGGGAAGGGATGTCGTACTTCGCAGACGCGTCGGTCTACGTGGAGCGCTATCTCGAAGACCCGCGCCACGTCGAGGTGCAGGTGCTCGCCGACGCGCACGGGAATGTGATCCACCTCGGCGAGCGGGACTGCACGATCCAGCGCCGCCATCAGAAGCTCGTCGAGGAGACGCCGTCGCCGGCCGTCGGCACGGAGCTGCGGAACCGGATCGGCAAGATTGCGATCGACGCCGCCCGCGCTGCGGGCTATCGCTCGGCGGGGACGATCGAGGGGCTGCTCGCGCCCGACGGCTCCTACTACTTCATGGAGATGAACACGCGCATCCAGGTGGAGCACACGATCACCGAGGTCGTTGCCGGCGTCGACATCGTTCGCGCCCAGGTGCAGATCGCGGCGGGCGAGCGGCTCGAGTTCACTCAGGACCAGATCCGGCTGCAGGGTCACGCGATCGAGTGCCGCATCAATGCCGAGGACGTCGCAAACGGCTTCCTCCCGTCGCCCGGGACGATCACGGCGTACCGCGAGCCGTCAGGTCCCGGGGTGCGAGTCGACTCCGGCGTCACCGAGGGCTCGCAGATCTCGCCGCTGTACGACCCGATGATCGCCAAGCTGATCGTTCGCGGTGCCGACCGCGACGACGCGATCGGGCGCATGCTGCGCGCGCTCGGTGAGTTCCAGATCGGCGGCGTGAAGACGCTGATCGGGTTCCACAAGGCGCTGCTAACGCACCCGTGCTTCAGAGCGGGCGAGACCTGCCATGGCATCGTCGAGTCCGAGCTGCTCGCGTTGCGCGCGCAGGAGCTCGCCGGCGATGCGGTGCGCGGCGTTGCGCCCGCCGTTCGTGGAACCGTCGAGCGCGCGACCTTTGCGGAGGTGGACGGCCGGCGGGTGGAGGTGAAGGTGCTCGTGCCCGAGCCGCCTTATCGCGAGCTGGCGCGACGCAGGCGCGACCGGGTGGCTGCCGGGAGTGGCGACGGCGCCTCCGACCAGGTGACAAGCCCGATGCAGGGCACTGTCCTCGAGGTGCGGGTGGCGGACGGCGACGTCGTCGAGGCGGGCCAGGTCATCTGCATCGTCGAGGCGATGAAGATGGAGAACGAGGTGGCCGCCCACCGCCCCGGCATCGTCGCCGACCTGGCGATCGCCGTGGGTCAGCCGGTCACGACCGGCCAGCCGATCTGCGTGATCGCTTAGAGCTTCTACAGCCCGCGCTGATAGGCGCGGAAGCTGCGCGTCGCCCAGGCGGCCGTCAGGGCTGAGAGCCCGAGCAGCAGCAGGAGCCGCGTGCCAACGATGCTCCAGTCGGTCCCCGGTAGCACGACCTCGCGTGCCGCCTTCACGCCCCAGTCGACCGGGTTGAAGCTGGCGGTCGACTGCATCCAGTCCGGCATCTGTGAGCGCGCGATCATCGTCGTTGACAGGAAGAGCAGCGGGAGCCCGATGAAGTTCGCGACGGCGATCATCGTCGCCTCGCGGCGCGTCAACAGCGCGATTGCCTGAGAGACGCCGGCGAACGCGCTGTTGACGAGAATCGCCGCAAGGATGATCGCGAGCCAGCCGAGCGCGCCGGTGTGGATGCGCACCCCCAGCGCGGTTGCGACGAGCAGGATGATGACCGCCTGGATCGCCGCCGTCAGGGCGGAGCGCACGATCTGCGACAGCACGAGCGAGAAGCGCGACGCAGGCGTCGCGAGGAATCGCTCGATCACCTTGTGGTCGAGGTCGTTGATCATCGACATCCCGCTCCAGGTGGCGCCGAAGAATGCGTTCATGACGACGATCGCCGGTGCGAGGAACGTGATGTACGACGTCGTCCCGAAGCCGCCGAGGCGGGTGACGTTGTGGAAGAGCTGCCCGTAGAGCACGAGCCACACCATCGGCTGCACGAGCAGCAGCACGATCCAGATCGGCTCGCGCATCAGGTTGCGGGCCTGGCGCACCGTCATGAACCACGTGTGGCGCAAGACAGTCATTCGCCGCGATCCTCCGAGGTGAAGTCCCGGCCGGTGAAGTAGAGGTAGACGTCGTCGAGCGACGGCCGGGAGACGGCGACGGTCGCGACTCCGATTCCGGCCGCGTCGAGGGCGCCGAGGATCCCCGGCAGCGCGGCGCCGCCGTCGGGCACCCGGGAGACGAGTGTGCGCTCGCCGAGCACCGCCTCGTGCTCGGCGCCCGTCGTTGCAAGGATCACTTTCGCCTGCTCGAGCTGTCCGTCGGACAACTCGACCTGCACCGCGTCGCCGCGCAGGTTCGCCTTCAGCTCGGCGGGCGTGCCCTCGACGACGATCTTTCCCTGCGAGACGATCGCGAGGCGGTCGGCGAGCTGGTCGGCTTCTTCGAGGTAGTGCGTCGTGAGCAGGATCGTCAGCGACTCTGCTTCGGCGAGGCGCGATACCTCCGCCCACATGCCGACGCGCGCCTCGGGGTCGAGGCCGGTCGTCGGCTCGTCGAGGAACAGCACACGGGGACGGTGGACCAGGCCGAGCGCGATGTCGAGCCTGCGCCGCATCCCGCCCGAATAGGTCTTGACGACGCGGTCGGCCGCTTCGGCGATCCCGACGAGCTGCAGGAGCTCATCTGCACGCTGGCGCAGCTTGCGTCCGCTCATTCCCTGCACGCGACCCTGGAGCATCAGGTTCTCGCGGCCGGTGCCGAACTGATCGACGCCGGAGTCCTGCGGCACGTAGCCGATCGAGCGGCGCACGGCGTTCGGCTCGCGACGGACGTCGTGACCCGCGACCGCGGCCGTTCCTTCGTCGGCGTGGGTCAGAGTGACGAGAACGCGAACGGTCGTCGACTTCCCGGCGCCGTTCGGTCCGAGCAGCCCGAAGACCTCACCTTCGCGCACGTTGAACGAGACGCCGTCGAGCGCTTGAACCTCGGCGTAACGCTTGCGCAGCCCTTGGACGACGATCGCTTCCATCGACAGCGAGGTTAGCGGCGCGGCTAGATTGCGCGACCGATGGATCTTCTGGAGTACCAGGGCAAGCAACTCTTCAAGCAGTTCGGCATTCCGGTCTCCGAAGGGCGACTCGCGACGACGCCGGCAGAGGCGCGAGCAGCGGCCGAAGAGCTCGGGACGCAGGTCGTCGTCAAGGCGCAGGTGCTGACGGGTGGGCGTGGGAAGGCCGGCGGTGTCAAGCTCGCCGAGGATCCCGCCGACGCGGAGCAGAAGGCGAAGGACATCATCGGCCTGGACATCCGCGGCCATGTCGTCGAGAAGCTCTGGATCGAGCAGGCGTCCGATATAGCGAAGGAGTACTACCTCTCGATCACCTTCGACCGGGGCGCCAAGCAGCCGCTCTTCATGTTCACGACGCAGGGCGGCGTCGAGATCGAAGAGGTCGCTGCGAACGATCCTGATGCGCTCGTGCGGCTGCACGTCGATGCGCTCGAGGGCTACCAGCCCTGGATCGCGCGCAGGCTCGTCTACGGGGCAGGCGTCGAGGATCCTGGTGAGCAGAAGCAGCTCTCAGACATCATCGGGAAGCTCTACAGCTGCTTCGTCGACTGCGACGCGATGTTGACCGAGATCAACCCGCTGATCGTCACGCCCGACGGTGTCGTGAAGGCGCTCGACTCCAAGTTCACGGTCGACGACAGCGCGCTCTATCGCCATCCCGAGATCGCAAAGTTCCGCGATCCCGGCGCCGCCGACCCATTCGAGGCGTTTGCGCGCGAGAAAGGCGTCACCTATGTGAAGCTCGACGGGTCGGTCGGGATCCTCGGGAACGGCGCGGGTCTTGCGATGTCGACCGTGGACGTCGTCGTCGTTGCAGGCGGCAAGCCGGCGAACTTCTGCGACCTCGGCGGCGGCGGCAGCGCCGAAGGAGTGGTCGATGCGCTGGAAGTGATCACGCGCGACCCGCAGGTGAAGTCGGTGTTCTTCAACATCTTTGGCGGGATCACCCGCGGCGACGAGGTCGCGCGTGGCATCCTCGAGGCGCTCGACCGCATGAAGATCGAGCTTCCGATCGTCGTTCGCCTCGACGGCACGAATGCGGAGGAGGGGCGCCGGATCCTCGCCGACGCAGCGCCGCCGAACCTCTACGTCGAGCCGACGATGCTCGACGCCGCCAGAAAAGCCGTGGAGCTCGCAGAATGAGCGATGTATGGAGCGAGCGCGCCGAGCTGTATCGCACGAGCGCGATCCACTCGACGGGCGACGACCTGGATCTGCTCGTGGAGTGGTGCGAGCCGGGACCGGGCGTGACGGCGCTCGATGTCGCGACCGGTGGCGGTCATGTTGCACGGCGCCTGCGGGAGGCCGGGGCGACGGTCGTCACGGTTGATCCCGCGCCGGGCATGCAGGCCGACACAACGGCGA
>DATBBH010000032.1:0-36935 GCA_036271075.1 Gaiellaceae bacterium
GTCGACACGGTGCACCTCGACGTCCTCGAACCCCGCCCCCTCGAGCAACTCGCCCAGGTTCGTGGCCGAGAACGGCCCCGGCAGGCCCGGACCCGGCGGCGGCAACTCGGCGTTCTTGCGGATGATCGAGATCGGCACCGAGAAGAACCGGTTCTTGTCGGGCTCCGAGAACACGATCGCTGCGTAGCGTCCGCCCGGCCGCAACGCCTCCTTTGCCGTGGCAAGCGCGACGAGCTTGTCCGGCAGGTACATCAGTCCGAGTCGGGAGATCGCCGCGTCGAACGAGTCGGGCTCGACGTCGAGCGCCTCGCCGTCCAGCACACGCGTCGCGAAGTTGCCCACGCCGGCCGCCCGCGCGGCTGCAGCTGCCTCGTCGAGGATGTTCGAGGAGATGTCGGTCGCGAGCACGACTGCGCCGCGCCGCGCCGCTTCGATCGACTGTCCGCCTGAGCCCGCGGCGATATCGAGCACCCGCGTCCCCTCTCCGACGCGCGCCTCGTCCAACATCCGCTGCGTCGCCTCGCCCAGCCAGCGGTCGAACACCGGGTCCCAGCGATGCCATGCCTCGGCCGCGTCCTGCCACTGAACGCGGGTCGTCTCCTTGTAGGTGTCGGGATCGAAGGTCGACATGGTTGCTCCTTCCCTCGGGTGCGCTCGTTGTAGTGCGGGCGAAGCTGCGGAACGACCTCGGGATCAACCTATCCGAGCCGACGCGGGTCTTGCACCGCCGCCTCCTGCGCCAGGAGGCGGCGGTGCAAGAGAGACCCATCAGCTATCGAGCGCGTCGAACCCGTAGAGCACGGCCGGACTGAGCCCGCTCGTCGCATGGGCACGAACCGTGTACGTGTGGTCGCTGATCACGCCGAGCTCCTGGTACTGGGTGCCAGAGCCAACCTGCACACCGTCCCTGAAGATGTCCAGCACGACTCCCGAGCCCTGGGTCAACGTGAACCGCACCGCGCACGCGCTGAACACGGAGCAGCTGGCCGTGAAGGAGAAGTAGTCGACGTCATTCGGCACGAGGTTCAGCCCCGCGTAGCTCCCGAACGGGAGAATCCGGGCCTGAGCGAAGGTGTCGTTCGGCTCGAACCGGTCGGGAGCGAGCTCGCACCCGTTCGCGAGCACATGGTCGAAGTCGGCGAAGCCGGAGAGGCACTGGTTGATCACTCCGACGCCGCCCACGCACGCGACCGACACGACGTTCGGCAGGTGCGTGATGTCGTTGCCGACCGCCCCGCAGTTCTGCACGTCGGTGAGCAGGCTGCGCTCACAGCCGTTCAGCGGAACGTTGTCGACATCCGCCCAGCCGGCATTGCAGGCGATGATCACCGCCTGGCCGTTGACGCAGCCTGTGATCGCGTTCGGCAGAGCGGCGACGCGACCGACTGCACCGCAGTTGTTCACGTCGGTGTTCAGATTCACCTCGCAGCCGTCCGAGACGTCGCCGTTTGCATTCGCGAAGCCGGAGAAGCAATCGACCGTCTGGTTGCCGCCGTCACACCCGGCCGTCCCGTTCGGGAGTGGCGTGCCGTTCGCCAGCAGGCAACCGGCGGTGCCGTTCGGGGTCGAGTCACAGGCGTCGCCGATCCCGTCGCCGTCACTGTCGAGCTGATCCGGGTTCGAGACGGCGGGGCAGTTGTCGTTCGCGTCGGGGACTCCGTCGCCGTCCGCGTCGAGCGGCCCTGGTCCACCGCCGGTCGCCTGGCAGACGAACGTGATCACGCCCGTCGTCGCGTTGACATCCTCGGCGACGGTGCCGGCGCTGCCGCCCACAGAGCAAGCGGACCCCACCAGCGAGCCGCCCGTTCCCGCGGGGCCCTGCGCACCAGCGGCGCCGGTGTCGCCCTTTTCACCCGGCGCGCCTGGAGCGCCGTTCGCGCCGTTACAGAGGACGCCGATCGCCGTCCCGTCCGAGTACGCCAGGTGGTAGCCGCCGTTCCCGCCGCACTCGGTCGAGCCGGCAGCGAGCGCGACGGCCGTGATGTTGCGGCCGTCGGCGCCTGCCGAGCCGCTCGCGCCCGTTGTCCCCTGGGCGCCCGGCGTCCCTGCCGGCCCTGCCGGCCCCGCCGGCCCCGCCGGTCCTGCCGGCCCCGCCTGTCCTGCCGGTCCCGCCTGCCCCGCCTGGTTCCAGCTGACGGGTGTCTCGGTCGTCAGGCACGACGTTCCCGGATGAATGATCCGCGGGACGCCGGCCAGCTTCGTCACGCACGCGGTGATTGATCCGTCGCTCGCGACGAACGGATTGGACACCACACCCGTCGCGTAGGCGACACCGCCGCCGACGACGAGCAGCACTCCACACGCGGCGACAAGCCGCGCAACGAACACCCTCATCCCTGACCCCCTTGAGTCTTGGTTCTTTTTTGAGCCTCCTTATAAGAGATCGTCTCGGAATTTTCTAGGGGGTCAGCGGAGCAATTCCGTCGAGCGCTTCCCTCGCCGCGTCCTGCTCCGCGTCCTTCTTCGAACGTCCCTTGCCGGTGCCGACCATCTCGCCGTCGATGATCGCAGCGGCGGTGAACGAACGGTCGTGCGGCGGCCCCTCGACCTTCACCGTCGCGTAGCTGACCGACCGTCCCGTGCGCGCGAGCCGCTCCTGCAACTCTGTCTTGTGATCGACGAACGTCGTCAATGCGTATTCGATGCGCGGATTGAACGCCTCTACGATCGCGGGCTCGATCGCCTCGAATCCGTGCTCGAGATAGAGGGCTGCGAGCGCGGCCTCAAGCAGGGCGGCAAGCACGTTGCGGTTACGGGAAAGCTTGTCGGCGTCGTCCGTGCCTTCGCTGCGCAGCCGCTCGCCGAGCTCGAGCTCGCGAGAGACGACCGCGCAGCTTGCCCGCGAAACGACGTGCGAGCGCACCTTCGCCATCCGCCCCTCCGTGAATTCGGGGAAGCGGTCGTACAGGGTGCGCGCGATCACGAGCTCGAGCACGGAGTCCCCGAGGAACTCGAGCCGCTCGTACGAGGCGGTGCGGTCGGCAGCCCACGACGAATGCGTGAAGACCGCCGCCGCCCGATCTGCGGGGAGCTGGTCGATCAGCTCCCGCAGCGATCTCTGCGACTTACTGGTGCGAGGTGACGTAGTCGACGGCCTGCCCGACGGTCGTGATCTTCTGGGCATCCTCGTCGGAGATCTTGATCCCGAACTGATCTTCGAGCTCCATGATCAGCTCGACCAGGTCGAGCGAATCGGCGTCCAGGTCTTCCTGGAACGACGCCTCTTCGGTGATCTGATCTTCCTCGACTCCGAGCTGCTCCGTCAGGACTTCCTTGACGCGCTCGAGGACCTCTTCACGCGACGCTGCCATGTCACCTCAATACATTCGTAGGGGCGAAAACCGGGCGATCATACACTGACGCGCTCCGGAAGCCGCTCGGCGAGGCGCTCGACCACGCGGTGCTCGGCGCCTCGCGCGGCGAGGCGGATGGCGTTCGCGACCGCCTGGCGGCCCGAGTTTCCGTGTGCGATCACCGCCAAACCCCGCAGGCCGAGCAGGTAGGCGCCACCGTAGGTGTCCGGGTCGAGGCGCTTCCGCATGCGTCGCGCCGCCGGCCTGATCAGCAGGCCGCCGAGCTTGCCGGTCGCGGTCGCGGAGATCTCTTCGCGTAGCTCGGCCAGCAGCTCGCTGATCGTCCCCTCGAGCAACTTCAGCGCGATGTTGCCCGTGAAGCCGTCCGCGACGACGACGTCGGCGGCGCCGCGAAGCAGATCACGACTCTCGGCGTTCCCGGCGAAGTTGAGCCTGCCGTCCTCCCGCAGGAGGCGGTGCGCCCCGATCGTCAACTCGTTGCCCTTCTCGTCTTCCTCACCGATCGAGAGGAGGCGGACCTGCGGGCTGCGTACGTCGAGAATCTCCTCGCTGAAGACGGAGCCCATGTGGGCGAACTGCACGAGGTGCTCCGGCCGCGCGTCGGCGTTCGCGCCGGCGTCGAGGAGGACACTCGGGCCCTGGCGCGCGGGAATGGGGACCGCGATCGCAGGGCGCATTACACCGGGCAGGCGCCGCAGGTGCAGCAGGCCGGCGGCCAGCATCGCGCCGGTGTTGCCGGCGGAGACCGCTGCATCAGCGCTGCCGTCGGCGACCGCGCGGACGCACGCGACGAGGCTCGAGTCGGGCTTGGCGCGCACCGCCTCGGCGGGCTTCTCCGCCATCTCGATCACCTCGGTCGTCTCGACGAGCGGCAGGCCCTGGGTGTCCAGCCCGGCCGGGCCGAAGAGCGTCACGTCGATCCCGTCGGCGGCAGCCGCGAGCGCACCGAGGATCACCTCGCCTGGGGCGTTGTCACCACCGAGCGCGTCGACGGCGACGCGGGTCACTTACGGGACGTCGAGGCGGAGCGGTTCGACTTCGCGGCCCTTGTAGGTGCCGCAGGTCGGACAGACGCGATGTGCGCGCTTCGGCGACCCACACTTGGGGCAGACGTTGACGCGCGGAGCCTCGAGCTTGTGCGTGGCGCGGCGCTTGTCACGGCGCGACTTGGAGGTTTTCCTCTTGGGGACAGCCATGGCGGCCGCCCATGATAGCTATGATCGCGAGCGAGCCCTCCGGGGCTCGTCCCATGACGGATCTCTAAGTCGAAAACCCCGCTGCTCGCCTTTCGACTCGAGGAGGTCCGCCCCATGCCGGGCTCTTTTTCAGCACGTGACATCTCGAAGAGCTACGCCGCCGTCCAGGTGCTGGACCACGTCTCGCTGGTCGTCGCTCCAGGCGATCGCATCGGGATCGTCGGCCCCAACGGGATCGGCAAGTCGACGCTCCTGCGGGTGCTGGCCGGCGTCGAGCCGCCGGACTCCGGCCGAGTGGTTGCGACGGGCACCGTCGGCTACCTGCCGCAGGAGCTCGAGGCACGGTCACAAGAGACGGTTCGCGACTATCTCGCTCGCCGCACCGGCGTCGGCGCGGCCGAGCAGGAGATGGACGCGCTCGCTGCGCGGCTCTCCGACGAGCACGACCTGGCAGGCGCCTACACGGCGGCGCTCGACCGTTTTCTCGCGCTCGGCGGCGAGGACTTCGATGCGCGGGCCGCGGCGGTCCTGGAAGATGTGGGCCTGGGCCGGCGCTCGGATCGAGCAGTGCGGTCTCTCTCCGGCGGCGAGGCGGCGCGCGCGGCACTCGCCGGGATCCTGCTCGCGCGCTTCGATGTCTTCCTGCTCGACGAGCCGACCAACAACCTCGACTTCGTCGGGCTCGAGCGGCTCGAACGGTTTCTGCAGGAGCTCGCTGCCGGCGTCGTGCTCGTCTCGCACGACCGCGATTTCCTCGATCGCACGATCAACCGCGTGGTCGAGATCGAAGCGGAGACTCGCCGCGTGCGCGAGTACAGCGGCACCTGGTCCGACTACGAGGCCGCGCGCGAGCGCGCACGAGCACGGCACGAGTCGGCGTATGCCGAGTACGTTGGAGAGCGCGAGCGCTACTCGCTGCTCCTGGCCGAACGACGAGCGCAGGCGCGTGCCGGTGGCGCGATGGCCGACCGCAGGGGAACAAACGCGCTACGCGGGAAGGTCAACCAGGCGCGCAACCACCTCGAGCGCCTGGAGGAGGTCGAGAAGCCGTGGGCACCGTGGCGCCTGCAGATGGAGTTCGCGCCGGCGCCGCCGACCGGGACGATCGCCGAGCTCAAAGGCGCCGTCGTCGAGGCCGGCTCGTTCACGCTCGGGCCGGTCGACCTGGAGCTGCACTTCAGCGACCGCCTCGCCGTCGTCGGCGCGAACGGCGCCGGCAAGACGACGTTGCTTCGCGCGCTGACGGGCGACATCCCACTCACGCACGGCTCACGACGCGTTGGTCGCGCCGTCGTCTTCGGGGAGCTGACACAGGCACGCGACCTCTTCTCGGGCGTCCTGCTCGATGACTTCAGCCGGCTCTCGGGGCTCACGACGGCCGCTGCCCGGACGTCGCTGGCGAAGTTCGCGCTCGGGCCTGAGGACATCGCGCGCGACGCGCCGTTGCTCTCCCCCGGCGAGCGCACCCGGGCCGGGCTCGCCCTGCTGTCTGCGCGCGGCGTCAACTGCCTGATCCTCGACGAGCCCACCAACCACCTCGATCTCGAGGCGATCGAAGAGCTCGAAACCGCGCTCACGACCTACGAGGGCTGCCTGGTCGTCGTCACCCACGACCGCCGCTTTCTCGAGCGTCTGGCTGTGACCCGCACCATTCGCCTGGGATGATCCCGACGTGGCCGCTTCGGTACCTCTCGTGTTGATGATCGGTTTCGGGACCGCGACCTCGCTGGTTGCCCGCCGCAAGGGCCGGTCGACGGCATGGTGGTTCCTCGGCGGCGTGGTCGCCGGCCTGCCTGCTCTAATCCTCGCGGCGGTGGCGACGCCCGCGGGAGAGCCCTGGCGGTTCCGCAGGCCGCTCGTCGTCTCGATCCTCGGCGTGGCGTTGGTCGGATCGCTTGTCCTACTCGCTGTTGCGGCGCAACTCGTCGGATGACGATCGACGATCTGGCTCCCGCCGACTGGCCCGCCGTCGCCGCGATCTTCGAGGAGGGCCTCGACCTCGGCACGTTCGAGGAGTCGGTGCCGTCCTGGGTCCAGTTCGACGAGCGCTACCTCCCCGCCCCTCGCCTCGTCGCTCGCGACGAGCAGACCGTGATCGGCTGGGCGGCGCTCGCGCTCGTCTCGCGGCGTGAGTGCTACCGCGGCGTCGCCGAGGACTCCGTCTACGTTGCCGCCGCAGCACGCGGCCGCGGCGTCGGACGCGCGTTGCTCGAAGAGCTCGTCCGCCGCGCCGACGCGGCCGGCATCTGGACGATGCAGGCGCACATGTTCGCCGACAACACCGTCTCGAGAGCACTGCACGAAGCGTGTGGGTTCCGCCTCGTGGGCGTCCGCGAGCGGCTCGCGCGCAAGCACGGCCTCTGGCGTGACACGGCGCTGCTCGAGCGCCGCTCACCCACCGTCGATTAATCGTTACAGCTCGTCGCGGAGCGCGTCGAGCGCTGCCCAGCGGGGGTCGCCGTGCTGCTCCTCGTGCGTGTGCGGCTCGTCGTTCAGGTTCTTGCCGCACTCGGCGCACAGGCCCGCACAGTCCTCCCGGCAGACGATCTGCTCCGGCAGCGCAAGCGCAATTGCGTCGCGCGCCCACGCCGACAGGTCGATGTTGTTGCCGTCGACGTACTCCGTCCGCATCTCTTCGTCTTCGGGCGACTCGTCCTGGTACTCGCGCGCACGGATCTGCAGCTCGAGCACGGCATCGCCGAGGCAGCGGTAGCAGGGCCCATAGAGGCGGGCTGTGAAGGCAAGGGTGAAGACCGTCCCGGTCGTCGCACGCGTGATCTCGAACTCCGCCGGCACCTTGTCCGGCACCGGCAGGTAGCGCTGGCCGCCGAAATCGAACGCGGTCAGCTCGATCTCGACCTCGTCACGGTGCTGCTCCCCGGGACGGAGCTTCACCTGCCTGAGACTGAAGCTCGTCATGCGACGAGGGTAGCGTTCCTCCCATGGCTGGCGAAGCACGCCTCGAACGGGTGGGGAACGGCCTGGCGCCGGTCACCGAGGGGTGGTTCGTCGTCAACGCCCGCGACGCGGCGTGGGTGCACCACGACGCGTTCGGCTTCCGCTGCAAGTTCGACACCGACGGGCGCGTCGCGTCGGCCCGTCCCGGCCTCGACCCGATGATGTTCCCCGAGGTCGGCTACACGCTGGCCGTCCTCGAGCCCGGCAAGCCGACCGGCATGTACCACGCCGAGAGCTCCCAAGAAGGCTTTTTCGTCGTCTCAGGCGAGTGCGTCGCGATCATCGAAGAGGAAGAGCGCATGTTGAGGCAGTTCGACTTCTTTCATTGCCCTGCCGGCACGCGCCACGTCTTCGTCGGCGCAGGCGAAGGACCGTGTGTGGTGCTGATGGTCGGCAACCGCGTCGAGCAGGACGAGCACTGGATCGCGTACCCAGTGTCGAACGTCGCGTCGAAGAGGGGCGCCGCCGTCGCCGAGGAGACGAACTCAGCGCACGAGGCGTACGCCACCTTCGGGCACTGGCAGACCGGCGGCGAGCGGCCGAACTTTTAGTAGTTCGAGCCGTTGTCGGAGAGGTCGACCGGGCCGATCCCCGCGACGACGGACTCCTGCGAACGCTCGTGCAGCCGCTCCCGGCCGCGGCGCACCGCGACGAGGAACTTGTCGAGGTTCGTCTCGAGCGTGGCGAGCATGCCGTCGGCCCAGTCCTCCATCTCGAGGCGCATCTCGCGAGCGGAGCGTCGCGCCTCGTCGATGATCTCCTGCGCCTGTCGCTCGGCCAGCTTGACGATCTCGGTCTGCGACGCCTCGCGCACCGCCTGCTCGCGAGCCTCCTGGAGGAGACGATCCTGCTCGCGCTTGGCCTCGGCCAGCATCTCCTGGCGCTCCTTGACGATCCAGCGGGCCTGCTTGATCTCTTCCGGGATCGTCGCGCGCATCTGGTCGAGGATGTCGTAGATCTCTTCGCGGTCGATGCGCACCTGGTCGGTGAGCGGCACGGCCTTGGCGTTGTGCGCCAGGTCGTCGAGCTTGTCGATCAGTACAAGGACATCCATAGGGGCTCCAGTCTACTCTTGGTCGGACAACGGAGCGCCGCCGCGGCCATTGGGGAACATCGCCTTCAGCCGCACGGCGACGGCCTTCGGCACCAGTTCTTCGACATTTCCGCCGAAGGATGCAATTTCCTTCACGCCGCTCGAGGAAACAAAGCTCACCTGGGCGCTGGCCATCACGTAGACGGTCTCGATGTCGGGGGCGAGGTGCCGGTTCAGCTGGTTCATCTGGAACTCCCACTCGAAGTCGGAGACGACCCGTAGCCCCTTGACGATCGCCTTGGCGTCCCAGCGCCGGGCGAAGTCGACGACGAGCTCGCTGAAGACGTCGACCTCGACGTTCTCGACGACGCCTTCGAGGGCATCCCTCACGAACTGGACGCGCTCGGGAACCTCGAACATCGGGGTCTTGTGATGAGGGTTCCCCACTACGCCGACGACGACCCGATCGAAGATCCGGGCCGCGCGCTTGATCACGTCGACGTGCCCGTTCGTCACGGGATCGTAGGTGCCGGGGTAGATCGCGGTGATCACGTCTCGTACAGGGTAAGCCGTGCAGAGCCGTACTTGCGCGACGTGCGCACTTCGAGGCCGGGGAGATCGGGCGGATCGGCCCGGCCGGAGGTCTCGTAGACGAGCAGGCCGTCGTCGGTCAGCAGACCGCCCAGGTGAGGCGCGAGCTTCGCGTGGTCGTAGTCGTAGGGCGGATCGCAGAGCACGAGGTCGTAGCGCCGGCGTTCACGGGAGAGAGCGCGCAAGGCGTCCTGGCAGAGGACCGTGCCTCGGAGCTTGAGCTTGTCGAGGTTCGCGTTGATCGTCCGGCAGGCGTCGCGGTCGGACTCAACGAAGGTCGCCGTCGCTGCTCCACGCGAGAGCGCCTCGAGCCCGAGTGCCCCCGAGCCGGCGAACAGGTCGAGCACGTCGGCGCCGTCGACAGGCCCGATCAGGTTGAACGCGTTCTCACGGACGCGATCCGAGGTCGGGCGGGTGTCGCGCCCCGGGGGCGCGGCGATTCGGTGACCTCTATGCGAGCCCGCGATGATCCGCATCGCTGGACATTCTGTCGGCCTCGTCCTGCCAGGGGCCGTCTTCGCCGCGCAGCTCACCGGCGATTTCGCGCGCGCGCTCGATCAGGTCGCGGTCGGGACGCAGTTTCGTGAACTGCAGATCGCTCCAACCGGATTGCCGTGTGCCGAGGAGCTGCCCCTCGCGGCGCAGGTCGAGGTCGATCTCCGCGAGCTCAAATCCGTCCGTGGTGTCGACGAGCGCCTGCAGCCGCCGCTCCGCAGTCTCCGTCAGCTCGTCGCCGGGGCGTGAGATCAGAAGGCAGTAGCTCTGCTCTCCGCCTCGGCCGACCCGTCCGCGCAACTGGTGCAACTGGGCGAGGCCGAAGCGGTCGGCTTCCTGGACGATCATGATCGTCGCGTTCGGGACGTCGACGCCCACCTCGATCACCGTCGTCGCCACGAGCACGTCGAGCTCGTGATCCTTGAACCGGCGCATCACCTCGCGGCGCTCAGCAGTCTTCAGCCTGCCGTGCAGGAGACCGACGCGGTACCCCCTCAGCTCGGCACGTTGGAGCCGCTCGGCCTCGGCTTCCGCCGCGCGGGCGAGGCGCGTCTCGGACAGCTCGATCAACGGGCAGACGACGTACGCCTGTCGGCCTGCGTCGAGATGCACGCGCAGCCGCTTGTAGGCCTCGCTCGAGCGCTCGGCGCCCACGCGCGCAGTGATGATGGGCCTGCGATTCGCGGGCGGCTTGGCGATCTCACTCACCGCGAGGTCGCCGTAGATCGTCAGTGCGAGCGTGCGCGGGATCGGCGTCGCTGTCATGTGCAGCACATGCGTCGAGCGGTTCTCGGCCAGCGCCGTTCGCTGCTCGACCCCGAACCGATGCTGCTCGTCCACGACCGCCACCGCGAGATCGGCGAACTCGACGTCGCGCTGAATCAACGCGTGCGTGCCGACCGCGATCTGGGCGACGCCGTTCGCCAGCTCGTCACGAATCTTCTTCGAGCCGACCGAACCGGTGAGCAGCACGCACCGGACGCCGAGCTGCGCGCAGAGCGGCTCCAGCGTCAGGAAGTGCTGTTCGGCGAGCGTCTCCGTCGGCGCCATCAGCGCTCCCTGGCGACTCGACTCGACGGCGCGCAACAGCGCGTAGAGCGCGACCACGGTCTTGCCCGAGCCGACGTCACCCTGCAGCAGGCGCTGCATCGGCGTCGTCTGCGCGAGATCGAGATCGATCTCGGTGATCGCGCGCTCCTGGTGCTCGGTCAGCTGGAAGGGCAGCACGCCCCGATAGCGGGCGATCAACTCACCCGGCTGGGAGAGCGAGGGCGCGACCGCGTCGGTGTCGCGCAAGCGTGCGACGATCAGTTGCAGCGCCACGAGCTCGTCCAGTGCGAGCCGGCGCCGTGCTTGCTCGGCCTGCCGCTCGTCGACCGGAAAGTGGATCGCCGCGAGCGCGTCGCAGCGCAGCGGCAGCTCGTATTCGGCCGGCAGCGGATCGGGAAAGCTGCTCCCGTTCAGTGCAAGCGCCGTGCGGACGAGCTCCCGCAACCGCGTCGAGGGGATCTGCTCGCTGGCGGGATAGACGGGCGCGTAATCAGCCGTCCGGCGCGCCTCACCGAGGTCGTAGCTCTTCACATCGAAGCCGTAGCGGCCGAGCTTGCCCCGCAGACGAACACTTGTCCCGGCGGTCAGCTTCTCGGCGAGCCAAGGCTGGTTGAAGAACGAGGCGCTGACCTGGCCGCCGCTGTCATCGCGAACGATCGCCGTGACGAGCGTCCGTCTTCCCCGGAGGGGCCGCGCGCGAGCGCTGACTATTCGACCCTCGATCGCGACTTCGCCCTCGGTGAGCCCGAGCTTTGCGATGGGGACCTGGTCGACCGCACTCTCGTACCGGCGAGGCGCATGAAAAAGCAGGTCACGCACCGACCGGATGCCGAAGGTGCGCAGGCGCTTCGCGAGCGTGGCGCCGACGCCGGGGAGCGTCAAGACATCGAGCGAGTCGAGTCGCTGCGGCGGCGTCCAGCCTCGCGGCCGCGGCCAGTCGTGCTGGACCACACCTGTAAAACCCGCGTGCATTCGGGTCATTGTTGCCACGAGACCACAGCATAGGACCAGGACCGGACGAGGCGCCTCAGGGTCGTCGAGCCGGGTAGCGAACCACGGCTTCGATGCCACCGCTCGGAGCGGACCGCAATTCGATCGTCCCGCCGTCGACCTCGACGAGCCGCTTGGCGATCGAGAGGCCGAGACCGGAGCCCGGTTCCTTCGACGCGCGCCAGAACCGGTCGAACGCGCGCTCACGCTGGTCTGCGCCGAGGCCGGCCCCTTCGTCAACGACATGCAACTCGCCACCCGCCGCCGTGACCATGATCGCCGAGCCCAGCGGCGCTGCGTCGAGCGCATTCGAGAGGAGGTTGTCGAGCACCTGCTCGACGCGTCCCTCACCGGCACGCACCACGCCGCCGTCGACCCCCGCGGCAAGCCGGACACCGCGTTCTTCAGCGAGCGCCGACCAGAGCTCGACGCGTCGCTCGACCACGTCACCGAGGCGCAAGTCGCCCGGTGCGCCGCCAGACGCATCCGCGCGGGCCAGCTCGAGCAGTTCGTCGACGAGCCCTGCGAGGCGCTCCGCCTCGACGAGGGCAGCATCCGTCTCACCGTTCTCGATCCGGAGCCGCAATGCCATCAGCGGCGTGCGCAATTCATGCGAGGCGTCGGCGACGAACTGTTCCTGCGATTTGAGCAGCGCCGCGAGCTTGGCGGTCGTGCGGTTGAATTCCGCCGCGAGGCTGCGCACGTCGGAGGGGCCGTCGTTCTCATTTGCGCGTGCCGACAACTCTCCTTCGCCGACCCGGACTGCGACGCTCTCGAGGCGGCGCAGCGGCCGCGAGATCGAGCGGGCGAGCAGCAGCCCGATGAGGGCCGCGACGGCGAGGACGACCAGCGCGACGGCAGCGAGCGCCAGGCGGTAGCGGTTGATGCGATGGTCGAGCGCCGACGTCGGATACGTGATGCGGACGGCGCCGAACACGTTGCCGCCCGCCGCGACCGGGACCGCGACGTAGAGCATGTTCGAGTCCAACGCGTCCGAGTGACGGATGCCCGTGACCGTCCTGGCCCGCAACGCGGCCCTGATCTCAGGCAGCGATGCGAAGGAGCTTCCGTGTGCCACCGTCGCTTCGGAGTCCGCAACGCTGCGCCCATTCCGGTCGACGACCACGATGCGCCCGCCCGTCTGTTCCTGGTAGTTGTGCACGATCTTCGCCAGGTGGGTTGTGGCGCCACCTGACTGCAACGCGTCCTCCGCGTACGACGCGGCTGCGAACGCGTCACGCTCGACCTTGGCCGTCAGGTCCTGTCGCTCGTCGTGCGCGTTGACGATCGCAAGAGGCACTCCGAGCGCTACGAGGACCACGACGGTCAGCGCGAGGTAGCTCGCGAGCAGTCGCCGCGTCACGCGGCGAGGCGCAGGCCGATTCCCCGCACGGTCTCGATCAAGCCGGGATCCCCTAGCTTGCGTCGCAGCGCAGCCACGTGGACGTCGACGGTCTTCGACGAGCCGTACCAGGTCGTGTGCCAGACCTCACGCAGGATCCGTTCGCGATCGACCACTGCGCCGGCGTTCCGCGCGAGGACAGTCAGCAGGTCGAACTCCTTGCCGGTCAGCTGCACCTCGCTGCCGTCGACGATCGCCCGGTGCCCACGCAGGTCGATGCGAACGCGACCGGCGTCGATCTCTTCGCTGTCGTCACGCGGAGCGGCGCTACGGCGCGCAACGGCCCGAATCCGGGCGACGAGCTCGCGCAGCCCGAACGGCTTCACGAGGTAGTCGTCCGCGCCGAGCTCGAGCCCGATCACTCGGTCCACCTCTTCCCCGCGCGCGGAGACGACGATGATCGGAACCGTCGACCGCGCCCGCAGCTCCCGACACACCTCGAGCCCATCCATGTCGGGCAGCCTCAGGTCGAGCAGCACGATGTCCGCTCGCTCGGCAGTGAGCGCCTCTCCTCCGGTCGCGGCGCGCACGACCTCGAAACCCTCGCGTCGCAATCCTTCGGCGAGCGGGACCGCGATCGAGTCGTCGTCCTCGACGAGCAGCACATCCATGCCGTCATCGTTGCAGGGGAGGCAGCCATCGCCGCGGCAGTTTCATCGATTCTTTGCCAACGCTTCGAGACTCGTCGGTGTGCGAAGCTCCGGCCGTGCGTCCGACGTTGTTCGAGTTTGCAGGTGGGGAGCCCGCTTTTCTCGCTCTGGCGAGGGCTCACCACGCGCGCTGCCTGGCGGATCCGGAGCTCAATCATCCGTTTTCTCACGCGGATCAGCACCCCCAGCACGTCGAGCGGCTGGCGGCATACTGGGCCGAGGTGTTGGGCGGGCCGCCGACCTACTCGCAGGCGTGCGGCGACGAATCGTTCGTCCTCCAGCTGCATGCCGGCAACGGCGACATGAGCGATCTCGGCCGGCGGTTTCTCGCGTGCTTTGTTCGCGCGCTCGACGATGCGAACCTGCCCGCAGATCCGGCGTTCCGCGCAGCGCTGCGCACCTACATGGAATGGGCCGTCGCAAACGTGCTGTCGTACCCGGAGGACGTCCCGCCCGGCATCGGGATGCCGCACTGGGACTGGGACGGACTGGTTCGAGGCTCGTGAGCGAGCTGCTTACCGCAATAGCTCCCTTGGCGTTCGGTGGCGCGGACGTCGCAGCAACGGATTACCTCCAAACGCGTGGTTGGCTGTATGCCGATCGGTTCACCGAGGGACCGTCAGGCACCGAGACGTTCAGCGACGAGGTCGCTCTGTGGGGTGCCGCGCTCAGTGGGCGCGGCTTCTTCGAGACGCGCGAGCTGACGCTCGAAGACGTGGTCCTCACTGATTGGGTTCCGCGCGCCCCGGGGCGGTATCACACCCGCGAGGCGGCGAACGCGAGGACTGAAGCCGCCCACAGGATCCTCGAGCAGAGCGCCGACCACGTCGTCTACTCCGCCGACGGCAAGACGAGCATGGTTCAAGGCGGCATCGGCTGCCTTCGCCTGGCCGCGAAGGAGATCGGCGGTCAAGAGGTCAAGTTCCTCAGCGCGACCTCGAGCGGCGTCGTTCACAAGGGCTTCGTGGTGGCGCTGAGCCTCGATCAATACAACGAGGTCGCCGATGTCATCGACGACCGAGGCGGTGTTCGCTGCACCGTTGCCGGGAGGCTTCGCTTCTGGAAGGCGGACGAGAAGATCGATCTCTTCCTGTCGGCGACGGTGCCCCGCGTTTATCTCGGCGTCGACGAGCTCCGCACGGGCAGCCTCTCTCCAACCGATCTGCCGCCGATCCACGTGACACCGGCCGTCACCTTCGAGGCCGAAGACGCGGAGTACTTCACGTTCTCGCACTTCCATCCCGCCGATCCCAGGGAGGTCAACCGGGCAGTCGAGTGGATGGCCGGCTACGCCACCGACCGTTATCACGGACGCGTCACGACCGACTTCGACGAGCTGGTCACCCGCTTCCCGGATACGGCGGCTCCGCTGAAGACGCTGATGAACCCTGAGGTGCCGTACGAAGAGATCGCCGAGATCTTCATTCGCCAGCTCTCAGAGCACAATTTCACGGTCGTCACCAACAACATCAGGAAGGTCGTGATGGGGGACAGCTACGAGGTCAGCGGCGGTCAAGTCGGTGCGTTTGGTGCGGGTGCGAGAGCGGAGGGCTTCGTTCAGTTGCAGGGAATCGATCTCCCGGTCCTCGCTGAGGAGTTGGGCCGGCTGCGCCTCGCCCTGCGGGAGCGCGGCACTGCAGCCGACCAGGACATCGCGATCGGTGAGGTCGCCCAGGCGGAGGAGGCGGCCAGGGAGGGTGATGAAGAAAGAGCCTTCAAGCACCTGAAGCGAGCCGGTCGGTGGGCGCTGAGCGTCGCGACCGAGATCGGCACCTCGGTGGCGACAACGGCTCTCAGCAGGGCACTCGGGTAGGAGGGGTTTGGCGCAGTCTTCAGATCGAACCGATCGGCTGCGTGCGGCGCTCCGCCGCAGGCCGATCTACTTCGCTGTCTCGACAGCCGTGCTGATCGGCGGCGTTGCGGTGTTGACGGCCGCAGGCGCTCCGGAATGGCTGGTGATCGCGTTCCTGATCGTGCTCTGGGCGGCGCTGATGTATGTCCTGCGCTGGCGCGGACAACGCTGAACCTGGTTCAGCGGTCGTCGCCCGAGTCTTCGTACCAGAAGAAACCGACCGTTCCAGGGCCGGCATGCGTGCCGACGACGGGGCCGAGCGGCGTCGCCACCTGGATCTCGGCGTGCGGGCGCACGTGCTCGACGAGCTCCCGTAACGCGCCCAGGCGATCCGGCGCCGAAGCGTGGGCAATCGCGACCTTCAGGTTCGGCGAATCCGTCGAGGTCGACTCGAAGAGCGTCCTGAACTCGGCGAACGCCTTTGCGTTCCCGCGCACACGCTTGATCGGGATCACCTCGCCGTCACGGATCGACAGGATCGGCTTCACGTTCAGGAGATTCCCGGCGAATGCAGCCGCCCTGCCGATGCGACCGCCCCTGGCGAGATACTCGAGCGTGTTCACCGTGAAGAGGAGGTGATGGTCGCGCTGGTAGCGCGCGATGTAGGCGTCGATCTCCTCGTCGGTCGTACCGCGCTCGAGGCGGCGTTGCACTCCGATCCCGAGCAGGGCCACCGACGCAGAGACGGTTCTCGAGTCGATCACGCGCACGGCTTCGCCGCCGAGCATCTCCGCGGCCGACTCGGCGCTGGCAAAGGTGCCTGAGAGCGTCGAGGAGATCTGGATGGACAGGATCCGGTCGTACTGTGGCGCCAGCTCCTCGAAGGTGGCGAGGAAGTCGCCGGGCGTCGGCTGCGACGTGGTGGGCAGCTCCGGATCGGTCTGCAGCCGCTCGTAGAAGCGATCGGGTGTGATCTCGACGTAGTCCTTGAAGCTCTCGTCGCCGAAGCGCACGTACAGCGGCACGATCCGAAAGTTCGGGAAGCGCTGCTGCGCGTCCGGGAAGTCGGCTGTCGAATCGAGGACGACGGCGGTGTTCTCGGTGGTGAGCTTCACTGGCGCGCAGCCTCGCACACGACGGCGATCAGTCGATCGAAGTCTTCGTCCTTCGTGACGACGGCAACCGCCCCCGCCTCGCGCACCTCGAGCACTTCTTCGGCGGTCACCGAGGCGGTCAGACAGACAACACGGGTCGTCGGATCGGCCTGGAGCACCAGCCTCGTCGCCTCGGCTCCGTTGACGCCGGGCATGCGGTAGTCCATCAGGACGACGTCCGGCCGAAGCTCGCGAACGACTGCCGGGGCTTCGTCGCCGGTCGCGACGCTCGCGACGACCTCGATCTCGCCACGCAGCCCGAACAGCAACTCGAGTGTCTCCCGGAACGTTGCGTTGTCCTCGACCAGCACGACTCTGACCGGCGTCATTCAGCCGCCAGCAGGAGCGGATAGTGCGGCTGGCCGCCCTGGTGCACGTCGAGCTCGAGCTCGGGATACGCAGTCCGAATCCGCGACAACAGCCTGTCGAGCGAAGGTGGGCTCTCACCCGTCAGGAGCGTGAGCACCCCGCGCGGCTCGCTGAGCAACTGCTCGAGCACGGCCTGCGCGACCTCGTCGAACGTCTCACCGCCCGCCACCGGCTCGCCGTCCGCGAGACCAAGCCACTTCCCCTTCTGCACGGCCACGCCGTTCAGTTGGACGTCGCGGGAGGCGATGGTGACCGCACCCGTCGCAACGCCCTCCGCTGCCTCCTGCATCTCGGCCAGGTTCTGCTCGGCGTCGCGCGTCGCGTCGAACGCAACCAGCGCTGCGAGGCCCGCCTGCAACGACCGCGTCGGAATCACGCGCGCGGGCTTCGACGCGTTCGCCGCCGCCTGCTCGGCGGCCAGAATCACGTTGGCGTTGTCCGGCAGAACGATCACCTCCCGCGCCGGTGCGCTCTCGATCGCCGCGACCAGGTCGGCGGTCGACGGGTTCATGGTGCGGCCGCCGTCGACAACCACCGCACCAAAGCTCTCGAACAGGCTGCGGTTGCCCGCGCCCGACGAGACGGCGACGACCGCGCACGCCTCCAGGTCGTCGGGAACCGAATGCAGGAGCCGGTCCTCGCGCTGTTGTGTCTGAGCGTGCATGTTCGCGATCTCGACGCCGCCAATCGCACCGCGCGCGACACCGAGCGAGAGCGCGCGGCCGGGGTCGTCGGTGTGCACGTGCACCTTGAGCGCGCTGCTGTCGCCGACGACGAGCAGCGAATCGCCGAGTCGCTCGAGCTCGGCTTCGAGCTCGTCGGCGACGAGGTCGTCTCCTTCGACGACAAACACGGTGCAATAGCGGAAGCGCGACAGCTCCTGGTGGATTGCCTCGAACCCGAATTCCTCCTCGAGCTCCGGGGGAGGCGGCAATACTTCGCCGGTGATCGCCGCGTGGATGCCGCGCACGATCTCGACGAGCCCGGCAGCGCCCGCATCGACGACGCCCGCTTCCTTCAGGACCGGCAGCATCTCGCGCGTCTGGACGACCGTGTCGTCGCCGCGCGCGATGATCCCGGCCAGGTCGGCACCGTGCTCGGCCGCGTCGGCCATCGAGCGAATCGCCGTCAGCATCGTCCCCTCGACCGGCTTCTTCACCGCGCTGTACGCCGCATCGCTCGCAGAGCGGAACGCGCGCGCGAGGTCGTCGCTCTCGGCCAGCGACTCGGTCGCTCCGCGGACGATCTGGGACAGGATGACGCCGGAGTTCCCACGCGCGCCCATCAACGCCGCGCGTGAGATCTCCTTGGCCAGCCCGGCGCGGTCGTCGGGGCCGCCATCCTTGTGCAGCGCCTCGTCGATCGCACGCACCGTCAGCGTCAGGTTCGTTCCTGTGTCGCCGTCCGGTACCGGGTAGACGTTGAGGTCGTCGATGCGGCGGCGATTCGCTTCGATCGCGGCGAGCGCGCCTTTGACGAGCTCGTGGATGCGCTTCCTCATGCGCTCTGCCGCACGCGCTCGATGACGACCTCGACCGCGCCGACCTTCAGGCCCGTCAGGCGCTCGACTTCGTACGCGACCTGCGACCGGACGGTCGACGCGACCTCGGCGAGATTGAGGCCGTGCGCGACGGCGATGTGCACCTGGATCCGAAGCGCGCGGGCATCGCCGTCGATGCTGATCCCCTCGCGGCGGAAGATGCGGCCGACTCGCGTGCCGGCCGACAGGCCGACGACGCCGTAGCAACCGAGCGTCCGCTCAGCGACGATCTCCGCTACCGCCTCGCGCGCGATCGTCAGCCGGCCGTGCTCGAGGTCCAGGGAGAGGTCATCCGCCACGGCGGAGATTAGACCCGAAAGACGGCGCGAAGGTTGCTATCTAGCCGATCGCGCCCGGTGGCGCTAGATCGCTTTGGTGACTTTGCCGCCCTTGAGGCAGCGGGTGCACACGTAGGCACGGGTCGGCGAGCCCTTGAGGAGGACGCGGACCCTCTGCAGGTTCGGGTCGAAGCGGCGCTTGGTGGCGACCATCGAGTGTGAGCGGTGGTTGCCGAAGCCCGGCTTCTTCCCGCAGATTGCGCAGATCTTGCTCATCGCGGTCGGCAGTGTAGCGACTAGCGATTACTGCGTGGCGCTCGCCCGCAGCCTGGCGAAGAGATCCGCCATCTCGAGCGCTGAGCGAACTGCCTCGGCCGCCTTGTAGATCCGCTCCTCGGCCTGCTCGACCGTGTCGACGGTCAGCACACCGAAGGAGACCGGCACCCCGGTCTCGATCCCCGCGAGCTGCAGTCCCGACGCGCACTCCGAGGCGACATAGTCGAAGTGCGGCGTCTCGCCGCGGACGATCGCGCCCAGCGCGACGATGCAGGCATAGCGACGCGTCTTTGCGAGCGCCATCGCTGCCAGAGGCAGCTCGAAGGCGCCCGGCACAGGCATGACGGTGATCGCGTCCTGCGAGACGCCCGCCTCGACCAGAGCCTCGAGCGCGCCCTGCAGCATCCTGTTCGTCACGCCGCCGTTGAACCGGGAGACGACGATGCCGACCGAACGGCGTTTACCGAGCGGCGTTCCCTCCAGCACGGTGTAGCCGTCGGGAACGTCGACCTCCCCGCGCACGTGCTCGACGCTCGAGCCGTTCACGGGTGAGTCCTCGATCACCGCGGCGGACTCCGCGGCAGGCCAGCCCTCGAATGGATCACCCGCGGCCGGATCGTCGACGACCACCGATTCGCCACTCGGGTCGGTGTCCTCGCCGACCGGCGGCGACTCGACTTCGGGTGGCGGTGAGACGGGCGGCGGCACGGGTCCCGACGTCGGTGGCGGTGTCGGCGGAGGCGAAACTGCGGGCGCGGGCGGTGCGGGCGGCGGCGGCTGCGGCGGCTCGCCCGGCGGCGGGCTCACGGGCGGGACTGTGTGCTGGTTGTCGAACTCGCTCAATCTGCCTCCGGTTCGTATTCGAGATTCTTCAAGTCCTGGTGGTGCAGGCGGTGACCGAGCTTATCCCGCTTGGTGCTCAGATAGCGTTGATTTTCGATGTGGGGCTCGACCTCGATCGGCACCTGCTCGACAACCGTCAGCCCGAAGCCGTCGATCCCGGTCAGCTTCTTCGGATTGTTCGTCATGATGCGGAGGGTCGTCAGGCCGAGATCGGCGAGGATCTGATTGCCGATCCCGTAATCGCGTGCGTCGGCCGGGAAGCCCAGCTCGAGGTTCGCCTCGACCGTGTCCATGCCTTGCTCCTGCAGTTCGTAGGCGCGCAGCTTGTTCAAGAGGCCGATGCCCCGTCCCTCCTGCGCCATGTAGAGCAGCACACCGGAACCGGCGTCGTCGATCTGCGCGAGCGCCTGCTCCAACTGCTCGCCGCAGTCGCAGCGCAGCGAGTGGAAGACGTCGCCGGTCAGGCATTCCGAATGCACCCGCACGAGCACGTTCTCGGCGCCGTCGACTTCGCCCTTCACGAGCGCGACGTGAATCTTGCCGGTCAGCTTCTCCCGGAAGGCGATCGCCGTGAACTCACCGAACTCGGTGGGGAGCTGCACGGAGGCGCCACGCTCGACGAGCTTCTCGTGGCGCCGCCGGTACTCGACCAGGTCGGCGACGGTGACCATCTTCAGGCCGTGCCGCTCGCAGTACGGAATGAGATCGGGGACGCGAGCCATCGTCCCGTCGTCGTTCATGATCTCGCAGACCACGCCGGACGGATCGAGACCTGCCAGCCGGGCGAGGTCAACCGCAGCCTCCGTCTGCCCGATGCGCTCGAGCACACCCCCCGGCCTCGCGCGCAACGGGAAGACGTGCCCCGGCTGCACGAGGTCGTGGGGCGTCGAGTCGAAATGGATTGCGACCTGGATCGTGTGGCTGCGATCGGCGGCGGAGATGCCGGTCGTGACACCTTCCCGCGCTTCGACGCTCACCGTGAACGCGGTGCCGAGCGGCGCCTCGTTGTGGTCGGTCATCGGACGCAGGCCGAGGTGGTCGGCGCGCTCCTCGGTCAGGCACAGGCAGATCAAGCCCCTGGCGTGTGTCGCCATGAAGTTGATCGCATCGGGCGTCGCGAACTGCGCAGCGATCGTCAGGTCGCCCTCGTTCTCGCGGTCGGGATCGTCGACGACGACGACCATCCTGCCTTCGCGGATGTCTTCGATCGCGGCCTCGATGGTTGCGAAGGGCGTGGTCACTGCCATGGCCTTCAGGCTAGCGGTGGAGCAGCTTCTCGACGTATTTGGCGAGCACATCCGCCTCGAGGTTCACGCGACCTTCAGGTTCGAGCGCTCCGAGCGTCGTCGCGTTCAGCGTGTGTGGGATCAGGGCGACGGCGAAGCCGGACTCGTCGAGCGCGGCTACGGTCAGGCTGGTGCCCTGCACGGTGATCGACCCTTTCTCGACGACGTAGCGCAGCAATTCGGGTGGCGCGTCGAACCAGATCCTCGTTCCATCACCCTCGGCCTCGATGCTCCGCACATTGCCGACACTGTCGACGTGACCCTGGACGTAGTGTCCCCCGAGCGCGTCGCCTGCCCGCAACGCCGGCTCGAGATTGACTCTCGACCCGTGGTCGAGTGTTTCGAGGCTCGTGCGCGCGAGCGTCTCCGGCACCGCGTCGAAGGCGACGGTGTCACCGCCGATTGCGACGACGGTCAGGCAGACGCCGTCGACCGCGATCGAGTCACCGAGCTGCGCGTTCGCGGCCGTGTGCGCGGCCTCGATCGTCAGCCGCACTCCGTCCGTCCCGCCCTCGCGCGAAACGACGCGGCCGACCTCCCGGATCAGGCCGGTGAACACTCAGTCTCCGTAGACGAGTGTCTCGACCGTTTCGCGCACGAGCACCTCCAGCTGGGCTCGCTCGCCGGGCACGGCGGTCGCCAGCTCGACGAGCAGCTCGTTGACGGCGTCTCGGCCGGCCGGTGCGAGCTCATCCGTCCCGATCGCCTCGACCTTGCGACGCAGCTCGTCGTTCCCGAGCTGGCGCGTGAGCCAGTGGCTCAACTGCGTGACGAGCTGGTCGTCCGAGCGCTGGGAATCAGGGTTGGTGGACATACGCCTCGAGGAGCACGTCGGCGCCGACCCCTGTTGCCTTGAGGTGCGACAGCGTGCGCGGGGAGGGTAGCGAAGCGAGGAGGCGTGGCCCCTGGCCGGCCAGCGTCGGTGCAACGAAGACGAGCAGCTTGTCGACGAGGTCGGCTGCGAGGAACGCCGCGGCGAGTGTCGGCCCGCCCTCGAGCAGGAGCGACTGAACGCCCTCGCCGGCGAGAGCGCGCAACTCGTCCTCGAGCGGCCCGCTCCGCAGCTCGAGGTCGAGCTCGTCCGGGAGCGGCCCGCGCGAGAAGACGATCCGCCGCGGCTGCCCGCGCGGTGCGTCGACCTCACGCACATCGAGACGGGGCAGGTCGGCCCGGGCAGTCCCTCCGCCCACCGCGACCGCGTCGACCTGCGCGCGCAGCTCGTGCACGAGCCGCCGGCTCTCCTCGCCACTCACCCACCGCTCGCCTGGAACCTCGAGACTGCCGTCAAGTGTCATCGCGGCCTTGTAGATCACGAACGGCCGCCCGAGCGTGACCCAGGTGCGCCACGCTTCGTTCAGGACGCGCGACTCCGACGAGTCGACGTACTCGACCTCGATCCCCGCCGCGCGCAGTCGCTCCTCCCCGCCCGCGGCCTCCGGGTTCGGATCGCGCGCGCCGAAGACGACGCGCGCAACACCGGCGGCGATGAGCGCATCGGCGCACGGCGGCGTCGTGCCGTGGTGCGCACATGGTTCGAGCGTCACGTACATCGTCGCGCCGCGCGCATCCTCGTCCGCGGCTTCGAGGGCGACGACCTCCGCGTGGCGCCCCGCGGCCTCCGTCGCACCTTCGCCGACGGTCGCTCCGTCACGCACGAGGACGGCGCCGACGGTCGGCTTCGGGTACGCACGGTCCCGAGCGCGGCGGGCGAGCTCGATCGCACGCGCCAGGCTCACGCCAGCGCTTGCACCAAGCGCCGGTACGCGCGCGGCAGCTCCTCGCGCCCGAAGATCGCCGTCGCAGCGACGAACAAGGTCGCGCCGCAGTCGTGGATCTGCTTGATGTTGGCGTCGCCGACCCCGCCGTCCACCTGGATGTGGATGTGGCTCGCGAGCGCGAGCCGCAGGCGCCGGAGCCGTTCGTACGTCGCTTCCATGAACTCCTGCCCCGAGTAGCCTGGCTCGATCGCCATGCAGAGGACGAGGTCCGCGTCGCCGCTCACCGCAGCCACGTCCTCAGGCTCGCTCTCCGGCTTGAACGCAACGCCGACCTGCAGCCCCTGCTCGCGCGCGGCGCGGATCGTCGCCGCGACGTCGTCCACGGCCTCGTAATGGAAGGTGACGCTGTCGCCGCCCGCCGCCGCGAACGGCTCGAAGTACTTGGCCGGATTCTCGACCATCAGATGCACGTCGGTCACACCGCCGTAGCGGCGGACCAACGGCGAGATCGACTTGAGGACGATCGGGCCCATCGTGATCGGCTCGACGAAGTGACCGTCGCCGACGTCGAAATGAAACACGCGGCATTCGGCGCGCAGCAGTTGCTCCACCTGGTCACCGAGCTGGGCGAAATCGGCGCCGTACAGCGACGGCTCGACCTCGATCGTCCGGATCCACTCCTGCCAGGGCACCGCCGGTGATCCTACGGCTTCAACCGGGCGATGAAGAAGCCGCTCGTCCGGTCGCGGTGCGGGAGTGTGAGCAGAAACTCGGATCGCGTCGGGTGGGCGTACTGCGGCCACTCCGACCCGAGCGGAAGCGGCTCGAGCCCTGACGCATCGACGATCGCCTCGTTCTCGTCGGCGTTGAGGGTGCACACCGAGTAGACGATAGTGCCGCCCGGCTTCGTGCGCGCGGCGGCCGCCTGCAACAGTTCGAGCTGAAGCTCCGGCAGCGGGCGGGCGCGCCAGCGCAGGTCGGGACGCCGCGCGAGCACGCCGAGCCCCGAGCACGGTGCGTCGACGAGCGCTCGGTCGAACCCGCTCTCGTCGAGCTCACGGGCATCGGCGGTGACAACGCGCACGTTCGGGCCGACGCTCTTCGCCATGGCGTGCGCACGACCGGGGTGCACCTCGACCGCCGTCACCTCGCCGGCGAGCATCATCGACTTGCCGCCGGGCGCCGCGCACAGGTCGAGCACACGGTCCCCGTCCTGGGAGCCGACGACCAGCGCGGCGAGCTGCGACGCACGGCTCATCGGCCGCATGCGCGCGATGTCGACGGTGTCGACGACATACGCGCCCGGTACATCCGTCGGCTCACCCACCGGCTCGGCCGCGCGCACCTCGAGCCCGGGTGGCTCGTTCTGCGCGCGCATCAGCTCGAGTGCGACCTCGCTGCCGAAGTCGCGTGTCCAGATCTCCGCGATCCAGTCGGGGTACGAGTGTTTGACCGGGCCTTCGGGAAGTGAGGCGACGAGGCCCTGCAGTCCGTTGGCGAGCTTCCGCATGACAGCGTTCGTGAACGGCACTGCGCGCTCGAGGCGCGCGGCCCGAACGAGCTCGACCGTGTCGTCGACAACTGCGTGCTCTGCCTGATCGGTGAACGCGAGCTGGTAGGCGCCGAGGCGCAGGGCTGCACGCACGGGCGCGTCGAGCTTTCGCACCGGACGCTTGCCGAGCTGCTCGATCCCGAAGTCGAGCGTCCGCGTGCGCTGCACCGTGCCGTAGGCCAGGCGCTGCGCGAGGGCGCGGTCGCGCGCGTCCAATCCGGCGACGGCGGACGTGAGCGCGCGATCGGCATAGGCCTCTTCTTCGAAGACGCGCCGCACGACCTCGTACGCGGCTTTGCGCGCCGGCGCGATCACCGAGCGCCGCGTTCGAACTCGACGTAGCTCATCTTGCCGCGACCTTCCGGCTGCACGAGCTCGGGCTCGAAGACGCCCTCCTCGAGCCGCGCGCGCCAGATCGTCACGCGCCGGCCGTGCAGCGTCGTCCACGCGCCGATGTGCGGCGACAGTGCCCGTACACGACGCCACGAGTCGAGCGGGTCGTCGAGGTTCAGCTCGCGGTCGGCAGGCGCGATCTTCTCGGCATAGGTCGCACCGTCCTCCCGCTGCGGGACGAACGACGGGGCCTCCAGCACGTCGGCGAGCAGACGGGCGGCGATCGCCCCGGAGCGCTCGAAGACCGCACCTGCGTCGAGGTCGCCGAGGGGGAACGCTTCCTGCGCAGCGATCGGCCCGGCGTCGAGCGCTGCGACCGTCTCGTGGATCGTCACTCCGGTCTCGCTGTCGCCGGCGAGGATCGCCCGCTCGACGGGGGCGGCGCCGCGCCAGCGCGGCAGGAGCGACGGATGAACGTTCAGCCAGAGCGAGAGTGCGAGCAACCGAGGCGGGATGTAGAGGCCGTAGGCGCAGACGACGACGCGGTCGACCTCGGCGGGCAACTCCGGCTGCTCCGGCTGGTGGACGGGGATGCCGAGTTGCACCGCGACGTCCTTCGCCGGCGGGGCGGCGAGCTTGCGGCCACGGCCACGCGGCGCATCCGGCCGGGTCAAGAGCCAGGCGACGTCGTGTGTCTCGGCGAGGCGCTCGAGCACGTCGGCGCCGAGCGGCGCCGTCGCGGCCACGCCGATGCGCATCACCTCAGGACGGCGCGGGGCCGCAACGTCGCGAGCGCTTCTCTGCGGTGCTCGTCGTCGGTGCGGTCGATGATCAGCACGCCGTCCAGGTGGTCGAGCTCGTGCTGCACGACGCGGGAGCCATACTCGTCGAGCTCCCACCTTACGACCTCGCCGTTTTCGTCCTTGCCCTCGACGGTGACCCGGACCGAGCGATCGACCGGAACACGGATGCCTTGCAGCGAGAGGCAGCCTTCGTCGTCGGTCGACGTTTCGTCCGCGCGCTCGACCACCACCGGATTGACGAGCACACGCGGGCCTTCGTCATCGGGCTCGAAGACGAAGAGGCGGCGCAGCACGCCGACCTGGGTCGCTGCGAGCCCCACACCCTGCGCCTCGTGCATCAACGTCGTCATCCGGTCGACGAGACGGCGCAGGTCGTCGTCGAAGTCGACGACTTCGTGCGCAACGAGCCGGAGCGCCGGGTCGCCGTACTGGCGGATCTGCGCGAGCGCGAACCGGCGACGGGCTTCGGCCTCGGCCTCCGCCTGCGCGTCCTCGTCCGGCTCGTCGCCGTGGTCGTGCTCGTGGTCGTGGTTGTGCTCGCTCACGGCGACGCAGTGTAGGGGAACCGCTCGAGGATCCAGGCCGCGTCCAGTGGTGCGCGGCTGTAGGGGCGCCCGCCGACCTGCACGTAGTCGCGCGTTCGCGGATCCATCGGGAGCGAGGCCTCGACCGGGTACCAGCGGTTGTGCCGCTCGATCAGGTCGTTCACCTCGCTGAAGTTCCAGCGCTCGGCGATTCTGCGCCAGGCGACCGGATCGGCACCGTGCTCGGCATAGGCTTCGGCGAGCAGGGCCGTCTGGCGATCGATCTCGTCGTCGATTCGCTTCAGCCGCTGCATGTACGGCAGCGGGCCACCGAGTGAGGCAAGGAAACGGTCGACTTCGACCCGGAAGCGCCGGATGCGGCGCGGCAGGGGCCGGCCGACCAGCGGGTTCAGATCCTGCTCGGCCTCGAGCCGCTTGCGCTCGGCCTGGGACGGTGGCGTCACGTCGCGGATCCCCCACTCGCCGATGATGTCCTCGGGCCGCTGCTGCACGACCTCCCCATGGTGCCGGACGGACGTGGCTAGAGGCTCTGCGGATCGACGTCGACGACCGCGGTCAGCTTCGCCTTGCGCATGTTCGGCGCCGCTGCGGCCAGGAGGCGCGCTGCTTGCGAGGCGATGCGGCGTGGGTGGGTCGTCTTCGCCACGAGCTGCGCCCGATGCTTGCCGCGCAGCCGCAGCAGCGCCGCCGGCCCGAGCAGATCGGCGCCGGTGATGCCGGCCTTCAGCTCCTCGAGCGCACGCAGCACCGGCTCGAGCTCGGGCCCGGTCACGACGATCCGCACCAGATGCGCGAACGGCGGATAGCCGAGCTCCTTGCGCCGCTCGAGCTCCTCTGTCAGGAAACGCCCGACGTCGTGCCGCGCCGCATAGACGATCGGGCGCGCATCGGGCTGGAACGACTGCACCAGCACGCGGCCGGGTGCGTCGCGCCCGCTGCGGCCCGCGAGCTGCGTGATCAGCTGGAACGTCCGCTCCTCGGCTCGGAAGTCCGGCAGCCCCAGGCCCGTGTCTGCATCGACGACCGCGGCCAGCTCGACCCCGGCAAAGTGATGGCCCTTCGCCACCATCTGCGTGCCGAGCAGCACCGCACCCTCCGCGTCCCGGAACCGCGCGAGCGACTTGGCGAGCTGCTCCGGCTTTGCGACCGCGTCCGCGTCCAGCCTGATCAGCTCGAGCTCGGGCAGCTCCCGCTCGAGCTCCCGCTCCAGCTTCTGCGTGCCGGCGCCGAGCCGCGCGATGTCCGGCGAGCCGCACGCCTCGCAGGTCGAGGGTGCCTGCCGTTCGTAGCCGCAGTGATGGCAGCGCAGCGACGTATCGCCGTGCAGCACGAGCGAGACGTCGCAGTTCGGGCAGCGAATCGTCGTCCCGCACGCCCGGCAGTGCAGGGCCGGCGCAACTCCGCGACGGTTCAACAGCAAGATCGCCTTGCCGCGATGCTCGGCGACACCCCGCAGGGCCCGGAGGAGCGGCGCGGAGAGCGGGTAGCCCGCCTCGCGCCTCAGGTCGATCACGTTCACCGGCGGCAGGTCGGCGCCGATCCGGCCGCCGAGCTCGAGGTGCTCGAGCGCCGCCCAGCTCTCCGGGCGGGGCGTCGCCGAACCGAACACCGCGACAGCGCCTTCGAGAGCGGCTCGTTTCGCGGCGACGGTGCGCGCGTCGTAGCGCGGATCGGAGTCCTGCTTGTACGAGGGGTCGTGCTCTTCGTCGACGACGATCAGCCCGAGCCCGCGGATCGGCGCGAAGATCGCCGAACGCGCACCGACGACGATGCGCGCCTCTCCGCTCGCGATGCGTTCGCGCTCGTCGCGGCGCTCCGCGTCGGTCAGCGCCGAGTGGAGAATCGCCACGCGTTCGCCAAACCGGGCGCGCACGCGCCCCACTGTCTGCGGCGCGAGCGCGATCTCGGGTACGAGCACGATCGCGCCGAAACCGCGCTCGAGCATCGACGCGCACGCCTGCAGGTACACCTCGGTCTTTCCCGAGCCGGTCGCGCCGTAGAGCAGAAAATTACCGCTGCCGTTGACGATCCTGTCCACGGCTGCGATCTGCGAGTCGGACAGTTGCAACGGCTCGGCCTCCCCGGTCAGCCCTTGGCGTTCCGCCGGCGGGGCCTGCTCCTTTCGCCGCTTTGGTGTCTCGGGCGCGACGAGCGCGAGCGCGCGCGCCGGTGTCGAGCCGTAGTAGTCGGCGATCCAGAGCGCGAGCTCGACGAGCGTTGCGGGAATCTCGCCGATCACAGCCTCGATCGGTCTCGCGTCAACGCCCTCGGGCGCTCGGTCGTGCAGAGAGACGACGATTCCCCGCGCGCGCGAACGGCCGAACGGCACGCGAACGATCGCGCCGACCTCGACACCTTCCGGGACCTCGTACGTGAATTCGCGTGCCACCGCGCGCGCGGTGACGAGTGGATAGACCGATGCGTACATCTAGGCGGTTTGCTCTTCGGCGCGGGCGTTCGAGCGCAGCCGCTTGAACGAGAGTGTCTTCGCCATCAGCGCAATCGCGATCAGCCCCAACAGGAGGTTCACGACCACGAGCGCGATGTTCATGCCCACGCTGAACGCGAGCAGACGCGTGTGTGAGACGCCACTTCCGCGAAACAGGAATTCGGTGAGCCCCTGCTTCGTCCCGGCACCGCCCGGCGTGGCCGGGAAGAGCGTGGCAAGCGAGTCGACGACCTGTGCGAGGAGCGCGTTGTGGAGGTTCGCGGTGACACCGAACGCCTTGAGGAAGAAGAAGAGCGACGCAATGCGGAAGATCCACGAGATCGCCTGCGGCAGGACCACTCCGAAGAGGAGGCGCGGCCGGTCCTGGAGGATCGCGAAACCCTGGCGTACGTGCGCACGGAACTCGTCGTAGCGGTTGCCGACCCACGCGAACGCGACGAGAAAGACGACGAGCAGAACTGCGAGCGCGATCTCCGTGGGCCGCTCGTGACGCAAGAAGAATTTCCAGTCGACGGTCGGGATCCGCGAGTAGAGCTGGTGTGTCGGCAGTACGCCGCTGGCAAGCGCCCAGACGATCAGCGCACCCGCGGTGACGAAATCGAAGAGCGTCTCGACGATGAGCGTCGGGGCCAGCGTCGCGTAGGTCGAACCGGGCAGCCGGTGCTTGACGAGATACATCTTCACGATGTCGCCGCCCCGCGCCGGCACGATCGAGTTCACACCGACGCCCGCGACATACGCGCCGAGCGCGGTGCGGTACCTCAGACGCTCCTCGGGATACGCCGCGCGCACGATCGTGCACCAGGCGCCCGCGCGGAACAGGAGCTTGGCGACGTGGCAGCCGAGCGCAAGTGCGAGGAACTGCCATTGCACCGCCGCGAGGTGCTCGAAGAAGACTGCGACTGCATGAAAGAAGTGGCCCAAGCAGGGCCAGGGTAATTCAGGCCCCGGCGGCTACGAGGATCCAGTCCGTGCCGAAGCCGAGCAGCAGGCCGAGCAGGAGCATCCACGCCACGAGCACCGGCATCGCGAAGCGCTTGCACACCTCGAAGAGCTGGATCACGACGTAGAGGATCGAGCCGCCTGCGATCGCGAAGAACACGACCTCGAGCGCCGGGCTGACCCACGCCTGGCCGATCAGCGTGCCGAGGAACGTCGGTCCGCCGCCGATCAGGCCCAGCAGGCCGAGGAAGCCCCAGGTCGGCATTTCCGCCTCGCCCGACATCGGGCCGACGATGCCGAAGCCTTCGGTCGCGTTGTGCAGTCCGAAGCCGATGATCAGGACGAGCGCGAGCGAGAGCTCTCCCGCGGCGGCCGACTGCCCGATCGCGAGGCCCTCCCCGAAGTTGTGGAGGCCGATGCCGGTGGCGATCAGCAGCGCGAGCCGGCGCCCGGGAGTGAGCGCCTCGAACCAGGAGCGATGCTTGAACTCGTCGACCGCGGCCGCGCCAGGCCCGACGAGTGGCGTCGCGCGCTTCGACTTCAGCCAGCGGTCGTAGTAGACGAGGCTCATCATCCCCGCCGTGACGCCGAGGCCGAACAGCGTGGCGTAGCCGACGAACCCGGCCCACTTGTGCGCCTCGAGATGGGTTTCGACGGGCGCGACGCCGTGCGACATCACGTCCCAGAAGAGGAAGACGAGGATGCCGGTGGCGATCGAGCTGAGCGACGCGCGCAGCGCCAAGGAGCTCGACTGGACGCGGCCCATGGGGAGACCGACGAAGATGGTAAGACCGGCGATCGCGCCGAGGATGAGTGTCTGGGCGGTGCTCATGCGAACCGTGTAAGGGTCACCTTACAGAAGGTTCCCGCACTACGATCAGGGCATGGCTGCCGGTCATGGGATCGATGAGTACCTCGAGACGATCTATTTTCTCGCGTTTCCGATCGGTGAATACCGCCCGGCGGTCACGGGCACCTCGCAGACGATCGCCTCGCGGGTCGCGGAGATGCTCGGCGTCTCGCGTGCCTCGGCTGGCGAGATGCTGAAGCGACTCGAAGCCGAGGGCCTGGTCGAGCGGGGCGAGCACAAAGAGGCGATCCTCACCGCGGCGGGGGCCGAGCGGGCGCGCAAGGTCGTACGCAAGCACCGGATCATCGAGCGGCTCCTGACGGATTTCATGGGGTACACGGCTGCCGAGGCGCACGTGCACGCCGACGAGCTCGGCGGCACGTTCACCGACGACATGGTCGAGCGAATCGAGGTCAAGCTCGGTTATCCGGACCGGTGCCCGCACGGGTGGCCGGTCGACCCGGACTTCGAGCAGGCCGAGAACCGCGAGCTCGAGCCGCTGTCGGCACTCGAGCCGGGTGCGCAGGCAACGATCGTCCGGCTCGCCGAGCACGACGGCGACCTGTTGCACTGGTTCTACGACGAGGGGCTGACGCCGGGCACCGCGGTCGGGATGCGCGCAGCCGAGCCTGCCGCGGGCCAGTTTCGCGTGTCGGTCAACGGCGGCGAGAAGGCGATCGGCGAAAAGGCCGCTGCCGGGCTGTTCGTCAAGCGCGCGTGACCGGAAGCTAGTTCAAACCTGAGCAAGGTCGAACCTGGTTCTTGACCAGGTTCGTGTCTGAAGCGGTCTGGGAAGCGCCGCGGCATTCCGCGCTTCCGTAACGAGGGTCGTGAAGCTGAGGACTTGAACCTGGTCAACAACCAGGTTCAGCGCACGCTCGAACCTGGAGCTCATTCGAGAGCAACTACACGCCGGCAGCGGCGGCGAGCCCGGCGGCCTCGCGCAGCACCGCGGCCTTGTCGGTGCGCTCCCACGAGAAGTCGTGGTCGTCGCGGCCGAAGTGGCCGTACGCGGCGGTCTTCTGGTAGATCGGGCGCCGGAGGTCGAGATCGCGCAGGATCGCCGCCGGGCGCAGGTCGAAGTGCTCCTTGACGAGCTGCTCGATGCGACTCACCGAGAGCCGCTCTGTGCCGAAGGTCTCGACGAGGATCGAGAACGGATGCGCGACACCGATCGCGTAGGCGACCTGGATCTGGCAGCGATCTGCAAGGCCGGCAGCAACGACGTTCTTGGCCACGTACCGCGCCGCGTACGCCCCCGACCGGTCGACCTTCGTCGGATCCTTGCCGGAGAACGCGCCGCCGCCGTGCGGGGCCGCGCCACCGTAGGTGTCGACGATGATCTTCCGCCCGGTCAGGCCGGTGTCGCCCATCGGCCCACCGATCACGAACTTGCCCGTGGGGTTGACGTAGACGAACTTCGGGTCGTCGAGGCTCTTCTCGTCGTAGAGATCCCTCGGCAGCGTCTGGCGCAGCACGTGCTCGATCAGGTCCGGCTTGATCATCGTCTCCGGATCGAGACCCTCGCGGTGCTGAGTCGAGATGAGGACGCGCTCGATCTCCACCGGCGTCTGGTGGCCGTCGGCGTCCACCTCGTAGCGGATCGAGACCTGCGCCTTGCCGTCCGGGCGGAGGTACGGCAGCACATCGGCCTTGCGCACCTCGGCCAACCGCTTCGTGATGCGGTGGGCGAGCATGATCGGCAGCGGCATCAGCTCGCGCGTCTCATTGGTCGCGTAGCCGAACATCATTCCCTGGTCGCCCGCACCGACCTTGTCGAGCGGATCGTCGTCGCCCGGGTCGTGCTGCAGCTCATACGCGGTGTCGATGCCCTGCGCGATGTCGGGTGACTGCTCGTCGAGCGTCACGATCACGCCGCAGGTGTCCGCGTCGAAGCCGTACTTGGCGCGCGTGTAGCCGATGCTCTTCACCGTCTCGCGGACGATGCGCGGAATGTCGATGTACTTCTCGGTCGTCATCTCGCCCGCGACGACCACGAGGCCGGTGGTGATCAGCGTCTCGCACGCAACCCGGCTCCCTGGGTCGTTCGCGAGGGCGGCGTCGAGGACCGCGTCCGAGATCTGGTCGGCGATCTTGTCGGGGTGACCCTCGGTGACCGACTCCGACGTGAAGAGAAAGCTGCGCTCCGCCATGGCCGCCAAGGGTAGCTATTCCTCCGTCGGGCGACGGCCCATCAGCGAACCGGCGAGCTCCTGAAGCGGCATGCCGTCCAGCACTGCGCAGACGCCTTCGGTGATCGGCAGCTCGACCCCGATCCGGCGCGACAGGTCACGCAGTACCGGCGCCGTCGTCAGCCCCTCGACGACCTGGCCGATCTGCGCTCTCGCCTCATCGGGTGTAGCGCCGCGCGCGATCAGCTCGCCCGCACGGCGGTTGCGGCCGAGCGGGTGGAAGCACGTGACGATCAGGTCGCCCATGCCGGCCAGCCCCGAGAACGTCTCCGCCTCCGCCCCGCACGCCTCGCCGAGCCGCGCCATCTCGACGAGGCCGCGCGTGATCAGCGCCGCCTTGCCGTTGTCGCCCAGGCCGAGCCCGTCGACACCACCTGCAGCGAGCGCGATCACGTTCTTCGCGGCGCCGCACAGCTCGACACCGATCACGTCCGTGTTGACGTAGACGCGGAAGATGTTCGAAGTGATCGCCTCCTGCAGGCGCAGCGCGAGCTCTTCGTCCTCGGACGCGATCACCGCTGCGCCCGGCAACCCTGTTGCCACTTCCTCCGCCATGTTGGGGCCCGAGAGCACTGCGACGGGGCGACCGTGCACGACGGTCGAAAGCCGGTTCCCGCTCGCGGGGTCCAGACCCTTGACGAGGCTGAGGACCGGCGCATCGCCCCGCACATGCCCGAGCACGTCGCGAAACGCGACGCTCGGCACTGCGATGACGACGAGATCGGCTTCCTCGTACGGCGCATCGTCGAGCGTCGTGCGCGAGCACATGAAGATGTCGTGGCCGCGGTCGCGGAGCAGCCGGGTGAACGCCGCCCCCCACGCTCCCGCGCCGACCACGACGATCCTCACGACCGTGCTCGGAAGTCGACCACCACCGGAACGCCCTCCAGGTTGAAGCGCTCTCGCAGCTGATTCTCCACCCAGTAGGCGTAGTCGCGCGTGACGAGAGCGGGATCGTTGACCGTGAACCGGAAGCGCGGCGGGCGTGTCGTCACCTGCGCGCCGTACAGCAGGTTCAGCCGGCGCACGCCCTTGGACGGCGCCTGGCGCATCTCCTTCAGCTCCGCGATGAACCTGTTCAGCTCCGCCGTCGGGACACGCGAGACGAAGCGGTCGTAGAGCTCCTCGACCTTGCCGAGCAGGCGCGAGACGCCACGACCGGTCGTCGACGAGATCGTGATGAAGTCGGGGCGCTGCCGCAGCCGGCGCGCGAGCTCGGGGCGCACGTCTTCGATCGTGATCTCGGAGATGTCCCACTTGGAAAGGACGATCAGCGTTGCGCAGTGCGCCTTGCGCGCGACCTCGACGGCGGTGATGTCGCCTTCGACGATCCCCTCGCCGGCGTCGATCAGAACGAGAGCCACGTCGGCGCGCTGCGCGGCATCAAGCGCGCGCAGCTCCGAGTAGTAGTCGATGCCCTGGCGCTGCTTGCGCTTGCGCCGCAGGCCCGCGGTGTCGATCAACTGGAACGTCCGGCCTTCGTGCTCGATCACCGTGTCGATCGTGTCGCGGGTCGTGCCCGGTACTTCCGAGACGATCGTGCGCTCCGAGCCGACCAGCTTGTTGTAGAGCGACGACTTGCCGACATTCGGCCGGCCCAGGATGGCGACGCGAATCGCATCCTCCTCCACCGTGCGCGACGACTCGCCGGGCAGCAGGTCGAGAATCTCGTCGAGCAGGTCGCCGGTATTCGAGCCGTGCAACGCCGAGATCGGGAACGGCTCGCCGAATCCCAGCCTGTGGAACTCGAACGCGAGGCTCTCCTGGGACGGATCGTCGATCTTGTTCGCCAGCACGAGGACGTTCTTCTTCGCCTCGCGCAGGATCTGTGCAAGCTCCTCATCGCCGGGCGTCACCCCGATGCGCGCGTCGACGACGAAGAGGACGAGGTCCGCTTCCTTGATCGCAGCGCGCGCCTGCAGCGCGATCTGCTTCGTGATCGGGCTCGGGTCGGCGATGTCGACGCCGCCCGTGTCGATGAGCAGGAAGCTGCGGCCGTTCCATTCGCACACGAGCTCCTTGCGGTCACGGGTCGTCCCCTGGGTCTCGTGCACGACTGCCTGCCGTGTCGCGGTGAGTCTGTTGACGAGCGTCGACTTGCCGACGTTCGGAAACCCGACGATCGCGACCGTGCCCTCGAGCTTGACGGCGGTGCTGCTCACAACGGTGGGGTGACTCCGGCCGGGCGGCCCTGGGCGTGAATCTCTGCGAGCCAGTCGAAGAGCACGTTGATGCGCCGCTCGATCTCGGCGGTCGCTTCCTTGTAGCCACGGCCGCCCTTGGGCAGACCGTCGAAGCGCACCGGCTCACCGAAGGCGACCGAGCAAGGCGCGAGGTTCCAGGGCTTCCAGAACTGCGTGCCGTAGATGGCGATCGGGACCAAGGGCACATCTTCTTGTAGCGCGACCATCGCGGCGCCGGGCTGGGCCGCGCCGGGACGGCCCAGCTTCAGGCGAGTGCCTTCGACGAAGAGGCCGACCACCCCACCGTTGCGCGCCGTCTCGCGCATCAGCCGGACGGCGTCACGGTCGGAGGCGCCGCGCCGGAGGGCGATCGTGCCGTGCCAGCCCACGAAGCGGCCGAACCCGGGGAACACCAGGACCTCCGCCTTCGCGACGAAGCTGACGTTGCGCGGAGAGAGCGAGCCGACGAGCGGGACGTCGACCCAGTGCATGTGGTTGACCGCGTACACCAGGCCGCCGGTCGCCGGCACGCGCTCACGCCCGTAGACGCGGGCACGCGTGAGCCAGCGCGTCGGCCAGCCCATGTACCGCCGGCCCAACGCCCACGTGACGTCCTGGGCGGTCACGACGTCGCTAACGAGCGCGAGCGGATCAGTTGCTCGATCCGCGACACGACGTCATCGACCTCGAGGTCGGTCGTGTCGATCAGCTCCGCGTCCTCGGCGGGCTGCATTCGCACCCGGTCCGACTCGTCGCGCGTGCGCAGATCCGTCGCGAGCGCGTCGGCGCCGATGTCGGGGCGCTCAGCCTGGCGGCGTGCAGCGCGGATCCCCGGATCGGCGTGGAGATAGACCTTGACCTCGGCGTCCGGCGCGACGACCGTTCCGATGTCGCGGCCCTCGATCACGACGTTCCCCTGGTGACCTAGCTCGCGCTGCCGTTCGCGCATCACCTCGCGCACGTCATGGTGACGCGCGACGACGGACACCATGCGATCGATTCGCGACTGCCTGATCGCGGAGCTGACGTCGGTGCCGGCGATGAACACGCGCCCCACCTCGTCGAAGGTGACCGGGTTTCTGCGCGCCAGCTCGCCGAGCGCGTCGCCCTCGCCGAGCGGCAACGCCTCGCGGATCGCGAGCCACGTCAGGGCGCGATACATCGCCCCCGTGTCGAGGTACTTGAAGCCCAGCCGCTCCGCGAGCTTGCGGGCGACCGTGCTCTTGCCGGCGCCTGCCGGTCCGTCAATGGCAACGATCATCGGTGTGTGACTTGCTCCAGGAGGTCGAAGAAGCCGGGGAAGGATATCGCCACCGTGTCAGCGCCCTGTACCTCGACGCCTTCGCGGCTCGCAAGCCCTGCAACAGCCCCGAGCATGGCGATCCGGTGGTCGCCGCGCGCGTCGACTTTGCCGCCCTTCGGCCGCGTCGGGACACCCGTGACCGAGAAGCCTTCGTCGTGTGCCTGCACGCGCCCGCCGATTGCGCGCAGGGCGTCGACGACGGCCTCGATGCGATCGGTCTCCTTGTGCCGTAGCTCGCCGGCGCCGTAGACCCAGCTCTCACCGCGCGCCTGAGAAGCGAGCAGCGCGAAGAGTGGCAGCTCATCGACCAGGCGCGGCACCTCACTCGAGTGGATCGTGGTCGCGGTCAGCTCCGCGCCGCGCACCTCGAGGTCGCCGATCTGCTCGGCGCCGATCCGGCGTCGCTGCAGGATCCCGACGCGGCCGCCCATGCGCTCGAGCACGTCGAGCAAGCCGGTGCGGCGCGGGTTGAGGCTGACGTCGTGGATGGTGATGCGCGACTCGGGGATCAGTGTCGCCGCGGCGATGAACGGCGCCGCGGAGGAGAAATCGCCCGGCACGTCGACGGCGCCGAGGCGCAGCCGCTCCGGCTGGTCGACGCTCACCGAGCTCGGCCGGATGCTCACACGCACGCCTGCGTCCTGCAGCATCAGCTCCGTGTGGTCGCGGGTCGGTGTGGGCTCGACGACGGTTGTCTTGCCCTTGGCGCCGAGCGCGGCCAGCAGGATCGCCGACTTCACCTGCGCGCTCGCGACCGGCAGCTCGTAGTCGATCGCCTCGAGCGGCGTGCCCGTGATCGTCACCGGCAGATGCCCGTCGGTCGTCTCGATCTGCGCGCCCATGCGTCG